>NZ_OESG01000013.1:923793-1231724 GCF_900240945.1 Mycobacterium sp. 3519A | reverse complement strand
GCCACCGGTCCGATGGTCATCCGCCAGATGGACGAGGGCGGCTTCGATCTGGTGATCCTGGACGGCGAGGCCACGCCCACCGGCGGGATGGGGATCGCCAAGCAGTTGAAGGACGAGATCGCCGACTGCCCACCGATCCTGGTGCTGACCGGCCGCCCGGATGACGCCTGGCTGGCCAACTGGTCGCGCGCCGAGGCAGCCGTCCCCCACCCGATCGACCCGATCCGGCTGAGCGACGCCGTGGTGTCTCTGCTGCGCGCGCCGGTGCAGTAGACAACGCACCAATCGCTCTGTTGCCCTTGCCTTTTCGAGGCACGACAACATGGCCGCAGGCAGCTAGTAGCGACTCTAACCAAAATGCGTGGCACCCGTCTCAAAGCTCGCTAGGGTGTGGGTAAGCTCACATCGACAGCCCACGAGGGAGCGTTTGCGCGGTATGGATTTGTACACGCCAATACTGGTTCTCGGTGCCATTGCGGCTGCGTTCGCAATCGGTTCGGTCGGCATTGCGCTGCTGGTCGGACCGAGGCGCTACAACCAGTCGAAACTAGAGGCCTACGAGTGCGGCATCGAACCGGTGCCGGAACTGGCATCGGCCCACGCATCAGGCCAGCGATTTCCGATCAAGTACTACCTGACCGCGATGTTGTTCATCATCTTCGACATCGAGATCGTGTTCCTGTACCCATGGGCGGTCGCGTTCGACAACCTCGGCCTGTTTGCGCTGATAGAGATGCTGCTGTTCATGGTCGTGGTGTTCGTGGCCTATGCGTACGTCTGGCGACGGGGAGGCTTGACATGGGACTAGAGGAAAAGCTGCCCGGCGGCATCCTGCTGTCCACCGTCGAAAAGGTGGCCGGCTACATCCGCAAGGGATCGCTGTGGCCTGCGACGTTCGGGCTGGCCTGCTGTGCCATCGAGATGATGGCGACAGCGGGGCCGCGCTTCGACATCTCCCGGTTCGGCATGGAACGGTTCTCGGCGACGCCCCGGCAGGCCGACCTGATGATCGTCGCGGGCAGGGTCAGCCAGAAGATGGCGCCGGTGCTACGCCAGATCTACGACCAGATGGTCGAACCCAAGTGGGTGCTGGCGATGGGCGTGTGCGCGTCCTCGGGCGGGATGTTCAATAACTATGCGATCGTGCAGGGCGTCGACCACGTCGTGCCCGTCGACATCTATCTGCCCGGGTGCCCACCGCGACCCGAGATGTTGTTGCACGCAATCCTCAAGCTGCACGACAAGATTCAGGAGATGCCGCTCGGCGTACACCGCGAGGAGGCGATCCGGGAAGCCGAGAAGGCCGCATTGGCTGTCACACCGACCATCGAGCTCAAGGGTTTGCTCAGGTGAGCGAGAACGGCAACGGATCCGGGCCGCGGGCCTACGTCGCGCCACCGGAGGTCATCAAGATCCGACGCGGCATGTTCGGCAACACCGACACCGGCGACACCTCGGGTTACGGGCGTCTGGTGCGTCCGGTCACCCTGCCGGGCAGCTCACCGCGCCCCTACGGCGGGTACTTCGACGACGTCGTCGACAAGCTGGAGGCCGCCCTCGGGGCGGCCGACTTCGCCGAGTCGGTCGAACGCGTCGTTGTGTATCGGGACCAGCTGACCCTCGAGATCGACCGCGGCCAGCTGCCGCTGGTGGCCCGCGCGCTGCGCGACGACCCCGGGCTGCGGTTCGAACTGTCCCTCGGAGTCAGCGGGGTGCACTACCCCGACGACAGCGGACGCGAACTGCACGCGGTCTACCCGTTGATGTCGATCACCCACAACCGTCGAATGCAACTCGAGGTCACCGCCCCGGACGCCGACCCGCACATCCCCTCGCTCTATTCGGTGTATCCGACGGTCGACTGGCACGAGCGGGAGACCTACGACTTCTTCGGCATCATCTTCGACGGCCATCCCGCCCTGACCCGCATCGAAATGCCCGACGACTGGGTCGGGCACCCGCAGCGCAAGGACTATCCGTTGGGCGGCATCCCGGTGGAGTACCACGGCGCGGAGATACCACCGCCCGATCAGCGGAGGGCCTACAACTGATGAGCGCATCCACCAACCCGCCCGAACGGGTGGTCGTCGTCGGCGGCCAGGACTGGGACCAAGTCGTCGCTGCCGCAAGGGAAAACGCCGCTTCGCACGCCGGCGAGCGGATCGTGGTGAACATGGGACCGCAGCACCCCTCCACCCACGGAGTGCTGCGGTTGATCCTGGAGATCGAGGGCGAGACCATCGTCGAAGCCCGTGCCGGTATCGGGTATCTGCACACCGGCATCGAGAAGAACCTCGAATTCCGAAACTGGACCCAGGGCGTCACGTTCGTCACCCGAATGGACTATCTCTCACCGCTTTTCAACGAGACGGTGTACTGCCTCGGCGTCGAGAAACTGCTCGGCGTCACCGACGACATTCCCGAGCGGGCCAGCGTCATCCGGGTGATGATGATGGAACTCAACCGGATCTCCTCCCATCTGGTGGCGCTGGCCACCGGCGGCATGGAACTGGGCTCGATGGGTGCGATGTTCTACGGGTTCCGAGAACGCGAGCAGATCCTGTTGATCTTCGAGACCATCACCGGGCTGCGGATGAACAATGCCTACATCCGGCCGGGCGGGGTGGCAATGGATCTGCCCGACGAAGCAATCCCGCAGATCCGCGACATGCTCAAGCTGATGCCGAAGCGGCTCAAGGATCTCGAGGATCTACTCAGCGAGAACTACATCTGGAAGGCCCGCACACAGGGCATCGGTTACCTGGACCTGACCGGCTGCATGGCGCTTGGCATCACCGGCCCCTGCCTGCGGTCCACCGGGCTGCCCCACGATCTGCGCAGAGCCCAACCCTATTGCGGCTACGAGAATTACGAATTCGACGTCATCACCGACGACGCCTGTGACTCCTACGGCCGCTACCTGATTCGGGTCAAGGAGATGCACGAATCCCTGAAGATCATCGAGCAGTGTCTGGACAAACTGCAGCCCGGCCCGGTGATGATCCAGGACAAGAAGCTGGCATGGCCCGCCGATCTCAAGCTCGGGCCCGACGGTCTCGGCAACTCGCCGGAGCACATCGCCAAGATCATGGGCCACTCGATGGAGGGACTCATTCACCACTTCAAACTCGTCACCGAAGGCATTCGCGTGCCGGCAGGCCAGGTGTACGTCGCGATCGAGTCGCCACGCGGTGAACTCGGCGTGCACATGGTCTCCGACGGCGGCACCCGGCCGTACCGGGTGCACTACAGGGACCCGTCGTTCAACAACCTGCAGGCGGTGGCCGCCATGTGCGAAGGCGGCATGGTGGCCGATGCGATCACCGCGGTGGCGTCCATCGACCCGGTGATGGGAGGCGTGGACAGGTGAGTGTCTTCCTCGAACTGGGCCAGCGGCCAGACGAGCCAGGCCCACCGATCCACGGCGCCAAGACCTACCCGGCCGACGTCGAAGCACGGTTGGCCGCCGACGCCGCGAAAGTGATCGCGAAGTACCCGCAGGGGCGCTCGGCGCTGCTGCCGCTGCTGCATCTCGTGCAGTCCGAGGACGGCTGTCTCACCTCGGCGGGCATCGCGTTTTGCGCAGCCCAGCTGGGATTGACCGACGCCGAGGTGACCGCCGTCGCCACCTTCTACTCGATGTACCGGCGCACACCGACCGGCGACTACCTGGTGGGCGTCTGCACGAACACCCTGTGCGCGATCATGGGTGGCGACGCGATTCTCGATGCGCTGCAAGAACATCTGGGCATCCACGCCGGTGAGACCACCGCCGACGGCCGCGTGACCCTCGAACATGTCGAGTGCAACGCCGCCTGCGATTACGCGCCCGTCGTGATGGTCAACTGGGAGTTCTTCGACAACCAGACGCCGTCCTCGGCCCGCGACCTCGTCGACGGACTGCGGGCGGGCCAGCCGCCGTCGCCGACGCGCGGTGCGCCGCTGTGCACCTTCAAAGAGACCGCGAGAGTCCTTGCCGGGCTGCCGGATCCCGAACGGGCCGCCGCGCAAGGCGGGCCTGGCGACGCGACCCTCGCCGGGTTGCGCGTCGCCAGGGAGCGGGGCATGACGGCGCCCGACGTCGAGGCCGTGACAGATTCACACGGCGGGCCCAACGATGCCGAAGTGGCGACCGAGGCCACCAAGGACCAGGCCGCGCCTGGTCCGTCCGCCACCGTGCCACCGAAACCCGAGAAGCCCGAAACGGATCCGAGGACATGACGCAACTGACTCCTGTGTTGAGCCGGTTCTGGGATGAACCCGAATCGTGGTCGATGGACACCTACCGCCGCCACGACGGCTACCAGGCCCTCGAGCGCGCGCTGGGCATGGCACCCGACGACGTGATCACCACCATGAAGGATTCCGGCCTGCGCGGACGCGGCGGGGCCGGGTTCCCGACCGGCACCAAATGGTCGTTCATCCCGCAGGACGACACCGGTGCCGGCGCCAAGCCGCACTACCTGGTGGTGAATGCCGACGAGTCGGAACCCGGTACGTGCAAAGACATTCCGTTGATGCTGACCACGCCGCACTTCCTCGTCGAGGGCATCATCATCGCGTCCTACGCGATCCGGGCGCACCACGCGTTCATCTACGTGCGCGGCGAGGTGGTGCCGGTGCTGCGCCGACTGCAGGCCGCCGTCGCCGAGGCCTACGAGGCCGGTTACCTGGGCACGAACATTCTCGGGTCCGGCTTCGACCTGGAGTTGATCGTGCACGCAGGCGCGGGCGCCTACATCTGCGGTGAGGAGACCGCGCTGCTCGACTCGCTGGAGGGCAGGCGCGGTCAGCCCAGACTGCGACCGCCGTTCCCGGCCGTGGCCGGCCTGTACGCCTCCCCGACCGTCGTCAACAACGTGGAATCCATCGCCAGTGTGCCGCCGGTTCTGCTCAACGGGGTGGACTGGTTCCGCTCGATGGGCACCGAGAAGTCACCGGGGTTCACGCTGTACTCGCTGTCCGGTCACGTCACCAATCCCGGACAATACGAAGCGCCGCTTGGCATCACGCTGCGCGAGCTACTCGAGTACGCGGGCGGGATCCGGGCCGGGCACTCGCTGAAGTTCTGGACGCCCGGCGGATCGTCCACCCCGCTGCTGACCGAAGAGCATCTCGACGTGCCGCTGGATTACGAAGGCATGGCGGGCGTCGGCACCATGCTGGGCACCAAGGCGCTGCAGATCTTCGACGAAACCACCTGTGTCGTGCGGGCGGTGCGCCGGTGGACCCAGTTCTACGCACACGAATCCTGCGGTAAGTGCACGCCGTGCCGCGAGGGCACCTACTGGCTGGCGCAGATCTACGAACGCCTCGAAACGGGTAGAGGCACCGAAGAGGACATCCAGAAGCTGCTGGACATCTCCGACAACATCTTCGGAAAGTCGTTCTGCGCCTTGGGCGACGGCGCGGCCGCGCCGATCATGTCGTCGATCAAGTTCTTCCGCGACGAATACCTCGAGCATCTGTCGGGCGGTTGTCCGTTCGATCCGCATGCCTCGACGCTGATGGCCACGGAAGGGGTGGGTGTGTGATGGCACGTTTCTGGGCGCGAGCAGACGCAAAGTCGCATGAAACTCGCGAGAAATGTGCGAGTTTGCGTCTGCTCGGCAGAAGAAATGGGGTGGCAGGCTAGATGACGCAGACCGCCGACACGGGGACCACCTCCGCCGTTGAGATGGTGAACCTCACCATCGACGGTGTCGAGGTCAGTGTGCCCAAGGGCACCTTGGTGATTCGGGCCGCCGAGTTGATCGGCGTTCAGATCCCGCGGTTCTGCGACCATCCGCTGCTCGACCCTGTCGGCGCCTGCAGGCAGTGCCTGGTCGAGGTCGAAGGCCAGCGCAAGCCGATGGCGTCGTGCACCACGACCTGCACACCGGACATGGTGGTGCACACCCAGTTCACCTCGGAGGCCGCGGATAAGGCCCAGCAGGGGGTGATGGAACTCCTGCTCATCAACCACCCGTTGGACTGCCCGGTGTGCGACAAGGGCGGCGAGTGTCCGCTGCAGAACCAGGCGATGTCCAACGGCAGGCCCGAGACCCGGTTCGAAGACGTCAAACGCACCTACCCCAAGCCGATCAACATCTCCTCGGAAGTCCTGCTGGACCGCGAGCGCTGCGTGTTGTGCGCGCGCTGCACCCGGTTCTCCGAACAGATCGCCGGCGACCCCTTCATCGAACTGCTCGAACGCGGCGCGCTGCAACAGGTAGGCATCGCGCCAGGCGAACCGTTCCAGTCGTACTACTCCGGCAATACCGTGCAGATCTGTCCGGTCGGCGCGCTGACCGGTGCCGCATACCGATTCCGCGCCAGGCCGTTCGACCTGGTGTCGAGCCCGAGCGTATGCGAGCACTGCTCGTCAGGCTGCGCCCAGCGCACCGACCATCGCCGCGGGAAAGTGCTGCGCCGGTTGGCCGGTGACGATCCGCAGGTCAACGAGGAGTGGAACTGCGACAAGGGTCGGTGGGCGTTCACCTACACCACCCAGGGCGACCGCATCACCACCCCACTGGTCCGCGAAGACGGCAAGCTGCGCCCCGCGTCGTGGTCGGAAGCGCTCGGTGTGGCCAGCGCAGGCCTGGCCGCGGCCTACGGCAGCGCCGGGGTGCTGGTCGGCGGCCGGGTCACCGTCGAAGATGCCTACGCATATTCGAAGTTCGCTCGCATGGTGTTGGGCACCAACGACATCGACTTCCGCGCCCGTCCGCACAGCGTGGAGGAAGCCGACTTCCTGGCCGCCCACGTTGCGGGCCAGCCGATGGCGGTCACCTACGCCGACCTGGAGACCGCACCGTCGGTGCTGCTCGCCGGGTTCGAACCAGAAGAGGAATCGCCCATTGTCTTCCTCCGGCTGCGGAAGGCGGTCCGCAAGAACGGCTTGCAGGTCAAGTCGATTGCGCCGTTGGGCACCCGCGCGCTGGCCAAGCTGCGGGGCGAGTTGATCGCGACGGCTCCCGGCGACGAGGCCGCCGCGCTCGACGGCCTCTCCGACGACGCGCACCTGAAGATGCCTGGCGCCGTGATCATCGTCGGCGAGCGGCTGGCCGGCTCCCCCGGAGCGCTCTCTGCGGCGGCGAGATTGGCCGCAGCGACCGGCGCCCGGCTGGCGTGGATACCGCGACGGGCCGGTGAGCGCGGTGCGCTGGAGGCGGGCGCGCTGCCAGGACTGTTGCCCGGCGGCCGCCCCGTGGATGACGCCTCGGCCCGCGAACAGACCGCCGCCGGTTGGAATTTCGGTGAGCTGCCGTCGACTCCGGGCCGGGACACCGCGGGCATCCTCGATGCGGCGCGAACCGGCGAACTGGGTGCGCTGCTCGTCGGCGGTGTCGAACTCGCCGATCTGCCCGACCCGGACGCCGCACTGGCCGCGATCGACGCGGCGCCATTCGTCGTGAGCCTGGAGTTGCGGGAAAGTGCCGTCACCGCCCTCGCCGACGTCGTGTTCCCCATCGCGCCGGTCGTGGAGAAGGCTGGCTCGTTCATGAACTGGGAGGGCCGGATTCGGCCCTTCGCGCCGTCGCTGCAGACCAACGCGCTGCCCGATCTGCGTGTGCTGGCCTTCCTCGCCGACGAACTCGGCATCGACCTGAACATGCAGTCCGCCGCCGTCGCCGGCGACGAGATGGCGCGCCTGGGTCTGTGGGCAGGACAGCGTCCCGCCTCCCCGCAGCAGGCGGCGGTCAAACCGCCGACACCGGGTCAGGGTCAGGCCCTGCTGGCCGGGTGGCGCATGCTGCTCGACGCGGGTCGACTGCAGGACGGGGAACCGTATCTCGCGGGCACCGCGCGGCCGCCGGTCGTGCGGTTGTCGGCGGCGACTGCGGCCGGAATCGGTGCAGCCGAGGGCGATCCGGTGACGGTGAGCACCGAGCGCGGCGCCATCACTCTGCCGCTGGCCATCACCGACATGGTCGACGGCACCGTGTGGGTGCCGGTCAACTCCCCCGGTTCGGCGGTGTATCCGCAACTCGGCGTGACGGCAGGTGCCGTGGTATCGATCGGACGGTCCACCTCATGACATATCCCGACCCCACACTGTTCGGCCACGATCCCTGGTGGCTGGTCATCATCAAGGCGCTCGCCATCTTCGTGTACCTGATGCTGTCCGTCCTGATCGCGATCCTGATCGAACGCAAACTCCTCGGGTGGATGCAGAACCGGCCAGGCCCCAACCGCGTCGGACCGTGGGGGCTGCTGCAGTCTCTGGTGGACGGCGTCAAGCTGGCACTCAAAGAGGGCCTGATTCCCGCCGGGGTGGACAAGTTCATCTACCTTGCCGCGCCGGTCATCTCGGTGGTGCCCGCATTCATCGCGTTCGCCGTGATCCCGATGGGCGGCGAGGTGTCGATTTTCGGACACCGGACCGCCTTGCAGCTGACCGATATGCCGGTCGCGGTGCTCTACATCCTCGCCGCCACGTCGATCGGTGTGTACGGAATCGTGTTGGCGGGCTGGGCATCCGGCTCGACATATCCCCTGCTGGGCGGGCTGAGGTCCAGCGCGCAGGTGATCTCGTACGAAATCGCGATGGCGTTGTCGTTCGCGGCGGTCTTCATCTACGCGGGCACGATGTCGACGTCGGGCATCGTCGCGTCGCAGCAGGGCCTCTGGTACATCTTCCCGCTGCTGCCGTCGTTTCTGGTCTACCTCACCTCGATGGTCGGCGAGACGAACCGGGCGCCGTTCGATCTGCCGGAGGCCGAAGGCGAGTTGGTCGGCGGGTTCCACACCGAGTACTCCTCGATCAAGTTCGCGATGTTCATGCTCGCTGAGTACGTGAACATGACGACGGTGTCGGCGCTGGCGACCACGTTGTTCCTCGGCGGGTGGCATGCCCCGTGGCCGATCAACATGTGGGACGGCGCGAATTCCGGGTGGTGGCCGCTGCTTTGGTTCGTCGCCAAGGTGTGGACCTTCATGTTCTTCTTCTTCTGGCTGCGCGCCACGCTGCCGCGGATGCGCTACGACCAGTTCATGGGGCTGGGCTGGAAGGTGCTGATCCCGGTCTCGCTGGCGTGGATCATGATCGTCTCCACCGCCCGGGCGCTGCGCAACGAAGGCTGGGACCAGTTGACCACCGGCCTGATCACGGTCGGCGCCGTGGCGGCCCTGATCCTGCTGTTCGTGCTGTGGAGATCGCTGCGGTCGAGAACGGTTCGAGAGGTTCCCGAACAAGCCGTCGACACAGGGGCTTTCCCGGTGCCGCCGCTGCCGACGGCTTCAAAGGAGAAGACGAATGCCTAAATTCCTGGATGCCATCGCCGGCTTCGGCGTCACGTTCAGCACCATGTTCAAGAAGCGGCTCACCGAGCAGTATCCGGAGAAGCCGGGCCCGGTGGCCAAGCGCTACCACGGCCGTCATCAGCTGAATCGCTATCCGGACGGACTGGAGAAATGCATCGGCTGTGAGTTGTGCGCGTGGGCCTGCCCGGCCGACGCCATCTACGTCGAGGGCGCCGACAACACCGAGGACGAACGTTATTCGCCCGGTGAGCGTTACGGCCGCGTCTACCAGATCAACTATCTGCGGTGCATCGGGTGCGGCCTGTGCATCGAGGCGTGCCCCACCAGGGCGCTGACGATGACCAACAACTACGAGATGGCCGACGACAACCGCGCCGACCTGATCTGGGGCAAGGACAAGCTGCTTGCCCCGCTGCAGCCCGGCATGATTCCGCCGCCCCACGACATGGCGCCGGGCAGCACCGACGAGGACTACTACCGGGGCAATATCAAGCCCGTCACAGAGGACGTGAAGTGAGCGTCGAGATCCTCGCTGCGCTCTCGGCGGACACCGTCGGACACACGTCGACGACGGAGGCGGCGCTGTTCTGGGTGCTCGGCACGGTCGCGGTGCTTGGCGCCGTCGGCGTGGTGGCCGCGCCGAAAGCGGTGTATTCGGCGATGTTCCTGGCCACCACGATGATCGTGCTGGCCATCTTCTACATCGCCCAGGGCGCGCTGTTCCTCGGTGTGGTGCAAGTCGTGGTCTACACCGGCGCCGTGATGATGCTGTTCCTGTTCGTGCTGATGCTGATCGGTGTCGACTCGTCCGAATCGTTGGTCGAAACGATTCGGGGGCAACGGGTTGCGGCCATCATCGTCGGCCTCGGATTCGGTGTTCTGGTCATCGCGGGCATCGGCAGCGTCTCGGTGAGCGGATTCACCGGGCTGGCCGAAGCCAACGCCGGCGGCAACGTCGACGGCCTCGCGGTGCTCATCTTCACGAAGTACCTGTGGGCGTTCGAGTCGACCGGCGCCCTGTTGATCACCGCCGCCCTTGGGGCGATGGTGTTGGCGCACCGCGAACGCTTCGAGCGGCGTAAGTCGCAACGGGAACTGGCGCAGGAGCGTTTCCAGCCCGGTGGACATCCGACCACCCTGCCCAATCCCGGGGTGTACGCGCGCAACAACGCCGTCGACATCGCCGCCCGACTGCCGGACGGCTCGCCCGCCGAGCTGTCGGTCAGCGCCATCTTGCAGAAACGAACCGTCGGTCAGGCCAGCGGCAGGAACGGTGACTCGTGAACCCGGATAATTACCTCTACTTGTCGGCGCTGCTGTTCACCATCGGCGCGTCAGGAGTGTTGTTGCGGCGCAACGCAATTGTCATGTTCATGTGCGTGGAGTTGATGCTCAACGCAGCGAACCTGGCCTTCGTCGCGTTCTCCCGCATGCACGGCCATCTGGACGGCCAGGTGGTGGCCTTCTTCACCATGGTGGTCGCCGCATGCGAGGTGGTGGTCGGGCTCGCGATCATCATGACCGTCTTCCGCACCCGCAGGTCGGCTTCCGTCGACGAAGCCAGTCTGCTGAAAAACTAAGGCTGCGATGATAACTCTGGTGTGGCTGGTGATCGCCCTCCCACTGGCGGGGGCGGCCATCCTTCTGCTCGCGGGCAGGCGATCCAACGGCTGGGGGCACCTGCTGGGATGCCTGGCGGCGCTGGGCTCCTTCGCTGCCGGTGTGGTGTTGTTCGTCGACATGCTCGGCCGCCATGCCGAAGACCGTGTGGTGCACCAAAACCTGTTCTCCTGGGTGCCGGTCGGCGGTCTGCATGTGGACTTCGGCCTGCAACTGGATGCGCTGTCCATGTGCTTCGTGCTGCTGATCACCGGCGTGGGGTCGCTGATCCACATCTATTCGATCGGCTACATGGCCGAAGACCCTGAGCGCAGACGGTTTTTCGCCTATCTCAACCTGTTCCTGTCTGCGATGCTGCTGTTGGTGTTGGCCGACAACTACCTCGGCCTCTACGTCGGATGGGAAGGCGTCGGCCTGGCGTCCTACCTGCTGATCGGGTTCTGGCAGCACAAGCCGTCAGCGGCCACCGCGGCCAAGAAGGCGTTCGTCGTCAACCGCGTGGGTGACATGGGGCTGGCCATCGCGTTGATGGTGATGTTCGCCTACATCGGGTCGATCTCGTACGCGGGCGTGTTCGCCGCCGCGCCGCAACTCAGCGAAGGCACGCTCAACGCAATCGGGCTGCTGCTGTTACTCGCGGCGTGCGGCAAGTCGGCGCAGGTGCCGCTGCAATCCTGGCTGGGCGATGCGATGGAAGGTCCCACGCCGGTGTCGGCGCTCATCCACGCCGCCACCATGGTCACCGCGGGTGTGTACCTGATCGTGCGGTCCGGCCCCGTGTTCGACCTGGCGCCCGGCGCCCAAGTAGGTGTCGTCATCGTGGGCACGGTCACGCTGCTGTTCGGCGCGATCGTCGGTTGCGCCAAAGACGACATCAAGAAAGCCCTTGCGGCGTCGACCATGTCGCAGATCGGCTACATGGTGCTGGCCGCGGGTCTCGGCCCTGCCGGTTACGCCTTCGCGATCATGCATCTGCTCACCCACGGCTTCTTCAAGGCCGGACTGTTCCTCGGCGCCGGTTCGGTCATGCACGCCATGAACGACGAAGTGAACATGCGCCGCTACGGCGGATTGCGCAAGGCGCTGCCGATCACCTTCGCCACGTTCGGCCTCGGCTACCTGGCGATCATCGGCGTGCCGCCGCTGGCCGGCTTCTTCTCCAAGGACGGCATCATCGAGGCCGCGTTGGGTGCCGGCGGGATCAAGGGCCCGATCCTCGGCGGCGCCGCGATCCTCGGCGCGGGCATCACCGCGTTCTACATGACCCGGGTGATGCTGATGACGTTCTTCGGCGAAAAGCGTTGGGCGGAAGGCGTTCATCCGCATGAGGCGCCCGCGGTCATGACGTGGCCGATGATCCTGCTCGCCGTCGGATCGGTGTTCTCCGGTGGTGTTTTCGCGATCGGCGGCACTTTGCAGAAGTGGCTCGAACCGGTCGTCGGCGCGCACGAGGAGGCGCACGCCGTTCCGGTGTGGGTGGCCACCACCGTGATCCTGGTTGTGGTGGCCGCGGGCATCGTGATCGCGTACCGGATGTACGCCAAGCAGGCCGTCCCTGAAGAGGTGCCCGCCGGATCGGCGCTCACTGTCGCTGCGCGACACGACCTTTACGGCGATGCGTTCAACGAGCGGGTGTTCATGCGACCGGGCGCGCTGCTCACCGAGGGGCTCGTCGAGATCGACGACGACGCGGTGGACGGTGCGGCGAACGGTCTGGCCGCGCTCGTCGGCCGGGTCTCGGACGCATTCCGGAAACTGCAGACCGGCTTCGCCCGGTCGTATGCGTTGTCGATGTTGGCCGGTGCGGCCCTGGTGGTCGCCGCCATCCTGGCGGTGCAGCTGTGGTGACCTCGCTCCCCTGGCTCACGATCCTGTGGGCGATTCCGACGCTCGGCGCGGCGCTGCTGATGCTGCTGCCGGCGGCGCAACGCACCACTGTCAAGTGGCTGGCGCTGCTGATCTCGCTGGCGGTGCTCGCGGTCACGTTGGTGATCGCGGTCGGCTTCCAGCCGGGCGGTGAGCAGTATCAGTTCGTCGAATCCCACAGGTGGATCCCGTCATTCGGCACCGGTTACATCCTGGGCGTCGATGGCATCGCCCTGGCGCTGGTGGTGCTGACGGCCGTGCTGGTGCCGCTGCTGATCATCGCGGGCTGGAACGACGCTGACCACCAGATAGGCCTGCGCGGTCGGTCGGTGCACACCTATCTGGCGCTGACGCTGGCCGTCGAGGGCATGGTGCTCATCTCCCTGGTGTCGCTCGACATTCTGCTGTTCTACGTGTTCTTCGAAGCCATGCTGATCCCGATGTACTTCCTGATCGGCGGATTCGGCGGCGAGAACCGGTCCAAGGCGGCGGTGAAGTTCCTGCTGTACAACCTCTTCGGCGGCCTGATCATGCTCGCCGCGGTGATCGGCCTGTACGTGGTGACCGCGCAAAGCGACGCGTTCGCCGCAGGCACCTTCGACTTCCGCGCGATCGTCGCGGCGGTGTCCAGCGGTCAGTTCGTGATGAGCCCGGCGGTGATGAACCTGTTGTTCGGCGGGTTCATGTTCGCCTTCGCGGTCAAGGCGCCGCTGTGGCCGTTCCACCGCTGGCTGCCCGACGCCGCGGTGGAAGCCACCCCGGCCAGCGCGGTGCTGATGATGGCCGTGATGGACAAGGTCGGCACATTCGGCATGCTGCGCTACTGCCTGCAGTTGTTCCCAGACGCCTCAATGTATTTCCGGCCGCTGATCATCACGCTGGCCGTGATCGGAATCGTCTACGGTGCGATCGTCGCGATCGGCCAGGTCGACGTGATGCGGCTGATCGCCTACACGTCGATCTCCCACTTCGGCTTCATCATCCTCGGCATCTTCGTGATGACCACCCAGGGCCAATCCGGATCGACGCTGTACATGGTCAACCACGGCATCTCCACCGCTGCGCTCTTCCTGATCGCCGGATTCCTGGTGTCGCGCAGGGGTACTCGCCTCATCGCCGCCTATGGCGGGGTGCAGAAAGTGGCACCGATCCTGGCGGGCACCTTCCTGGTCGCCGGCCTTGCTACGTTGTCCCTGCCGGGCCTTGCGCCGTTCATCAGTGAATTCCTGGTGTTGATCGGAACATTCACGCGGTACCCGGCGTTCGCGGTGTTCGCGTCGTTGGCGCTGGTGTTGTCTGCGATCTACATCCTGTGGATGTACCAGCGAATGATGACCGGCCCGGTCAAGGAGGACAACCACGGCCTGCGCGACCTGGTGCCACGCGAACTCGCCGTCGTCGCACCACTCATCGCGTTGTTGCTGTTGCTTGGGGTGTATCCCAAACCCGCGCTCGACGTGATCAATCCCGCCGTCAGCCACACACTGACCACCGTCAACCAGCCTGACCCGGCGCCACGGATGGCAGAAGGGCCGGTCCGATGAACGTCCCCACCCCCACCGTCGAATACGGCCTGCTGTCACCCATGCTGATCGTGCTCGGGGTGGCCGTGCTCGGAGTTCTTGTCGAGGCGTTCCTGCCCCGCCAGCGGCGCTACGCCGCGCAGTTGGTGCTCAGCCTCGGCGGACTGGCCGCCGCGTTCGTCGCGGTCGTCGGGCTCGCGCGCGATCTGGGCGGCGGCGTCGGACGCACGGCCGTGATGGGTGCCATCGCGGTCGACGCGCCGACCCTGTTCCTTCAGGCCACCATCCTGCTCGTCGGTGTGCTGGGCATCCTGCTGATCGCCGAACGGCGACGCCCCGCATCCGCGGACGACGAGATCGGCCCCGGCCTTGATGCGTTCACCCCGCAGGCGTCGGCGGTGGCGGGCAGCGTCGTGGAGAAACTGGCCACCAAGGCAGGTGTCATCCAGACCGAGGTGTTCCCGCTGACCATGTTCGCCATCGGCGGCATGCTGTTGTTCCCCGCCTCCGACGATCTGCTCACCATGTTCATCTCGCTCGAGGTGCTCTCGCTGCCGCTGTATCTGCTCTGCGGCCTGGCCCGCAGGCGGCGACTGCTCTCGCAGGAAGCCTCGGTGAAATACTTTCTGCTTGGCGCGTTTTCATCGGCGTTCTTCCTGTATGGCGCCGCGATGTTGTACGGCTACGCAGGCACACT
Organism: Mycobacterium sp. 3519A; assembly: GCF_900240945.1. Lineage (NCBI taxonomy): Bacteria > Bacillati > Actinomycetota > Actinomycetes > Mycobacteriales > Mycobacteriaceae > Mycobacterium > Mycobacterium sp. 3519A. The sequence continues at coordinate 1,216,769 of NZ_OESG01000013.1, read as the reverse complement.
GAACCTCGGTGGCATCGCCGATGCGGTGACGGCGGGCACGGGTAAGACGTCGCTGGCGCTGCTCGGCACCGGGTTGCTGCTCGTCGGTGTGCTGTTCAAGGTCGGCGCCGTGCCGTTCCATTCGTGGATTCCGGATGTGTACCAGGGTGCTCCGACGCCGGTGACCGCGTTCATGGCGGCGGCGACGAAGATCGCGGCGTTCGGCGCGATGCTGCGCATCTTCTACATCGCGGTGCCCGGTCTGCACCAGGACTGGCGACCGGTGATGTGGGCGATCGCCATTCTCACGATGGTGGTCGGCACGGTGACAGCGGTGACGCAGAACGACGTCAAGCGCATGTTGGCGTATTCGGCTGTGGCGCATACCGGTTTCATCCTGACCGGTGTCATCGCCCAGAACGAGGCAGGCGTGTCGTCGACGCTGTTCTATCTGTTCGCCTACGGGTTCAGCACCGTCGGCGCGTTCGCGGTGGTCGGTTTGGTGCGCACCCCCGACGGCGAGGAGGACACCGCGTTGGCGCGGTGGGCCGGCCTCGGCCGCCGGTATCCCGTTGTCGGCATAGTGTTTTCGCTGTTCCTGCTGGCGTTCGCCGGCATCCCGCTGACAAGCGGCTTCGTCAGCAAGTTCGCGGTGTTCAAGGCCGCAGGCGAAGGCGGTGCGATCCCGCTCGTCGTGATCGGCGTCATCGCCAGCGCCGTGGCCGCGTACTTCTACGTTCGGGTCATCGTGCTGATGTTCTTCACCGACCCGCCCGACGACGCGCCAATAGTGGTGGTGCCCAGCATGTTGAGCACGGCGGTCGTCACCGTCACCGCGGCCGTCACCTTCGCCCTCGGTGCCTTGCCTCAGCCGCTGTTGGACCTGGCCAATACCGCCAACCAGTTCCTGCCGTAACCCCTCTGCTGCGCCCAAACGGACGTTTGGGCGGGAAAGTGCGAGAGGATTCCGCCAATACGTCGATCTCGGCGGAAGGGGAGCCATGTCCGAACCGCTTGTCCTGACCGCTGACCACGGCGCGGTCAGACTGCTGACGCTCAACCGGCCCGGCGCCAGGAACGCGCTGAGCCGCGATCTGATCAAGGCCACGTACACCGCGCTGACCGACGCCGATGCCGACGAGGCGGTGCGCGCCGTGGTGCTGACGGGGTCGGATCCGGCGTTCTGCGCGGGCGTCGACCTCAAGGAGGCGCAGCGCGACGGGCTGAAGTACTTCGAGGAGTTCCGGTCACAGAGCTGCATCGCCGCGGTGGCCAACATGCGCACTCCGATCATCGGAGCGATCAACGGGGCGACGTTCACTGGCGGGCTCGAGATGGCGCTCGGCTGCGACTTCCTGGTGGCGTCGGACCGCGCGGTGTTCGCCGATACGCATGCCCGCGTCGGCATCCTGCCTGGGGGCGGAATGACCGCGCGGCTACCCCAGGTGGTCGGAATGGCGATGGCACGGCGACTGTCCATGACAGGCGAGGTGGTCGACGCCGCCCGCGCTGAGCGCATCGGCCTGGTGACCGAGGTGGTGCCGCACGGTCAACTGCTCGAGCGGGCGTTGCAGTTGGCGACCCAGATCACCGAGGTGCCAAGACCAACCATGTTGGGGCTCAAGGAGATCTACACGACCGGGGCGGCCGCGGTGGTCGACCCCGCGCTCGCCGCCGAAGCGGCGATCGCGTTCGCACAGCACCGGGATTTCGACGGTCTTGGTGATACGTTCCGCGCCGTGAGTGAGCGCAACAAGCGCCAGATCGACGGCTAGCGCCGCAACGCGGCCATCGACTGGGCCTCGATGTCGCTCTCGACCATCAATGCCACGAGTTCGACGAACGACATGCGTGGCTTCCAGCCCAACACCGACCGCGCCTTGGCCGCGTCTCCGATCAGCACGTTGACGTCGGCGGGTCGTAGTTGGGCCGCGTCGACCCTGACGTGCGGCGACCAGTCGTCGATACCGATGACCGCGAACGCGACGTCGAGGAATTCGGCGACGGAATGGGCTTCGCCGGTGGCCAACACGTAATCGTCGGGCTTGTCCTGCTGCAGCATCAGGTGCATGGCCTCGACGTAGTCGCCCGCGAAGCCCCAGTCGCGTTGCGCCTGCAGATTGCCCAGCGAGATGGTGTCCTGCAGCCCGAGCGAAATTCGCGCCACCGCCTGGCTGATCCGCCGCGTCACGAACTCCGTTCCGCGGCGCGGTGATTCATGGTTGAACAACATCGCCGAGCTGGCATGCATGCCATAGGACTCGCGGTAGTTCACCGTCATGTAGTGCCCGTACGCCTTGGCCGCGCCGTACGGGGACCGGGGATAGAACGGACTCGATTCCCGCAACGGGATCTCTTGCGCGTTGCCGAACATCTCAGCGCTCGACGCCTGGTAGTAGCGCACGTCGTGGCCGGACACCTGCTGGTACAGCCGCACCGCCTCGAGCATGTTGAGCACACCGCCGCCGGTGACGTCGAACGTCAACCGCGGGTTTTGCCACGAGTACGCCACGAAGGTCACGGCTGCGAGGTTGTACACCTCGTCGGGCTGCGCCACATGCATGGCCGACACCAGGCTGGACATGTCGAGCAGATCACCGTGCAGAATGTGGACTTCGGGAAATTCGGCGCGAAGGGCGGGTTCTTTCGGGTTGTTCTGGCCGCGGACCAGGCCGTACACCTCGTAACCCTTGCTCAACAGCAACTCGGTCAGGTAACCGCCGTCCTGCCCGGTGATACCGGTGATCAGCGCTCTTCTGCCGGAGGCAGCGTTCCCCTGGTACCGTCCACCCACCCTGCATGCCCCCTCGCCCCGTACATTGATGCAGATTGTTGGTAATAGTACGCACATGAAGTTCGCTAGTGCGTGGCTTTGCAAATGCTGTGTGATTGTTCAAGAAATGCTGTGGACCCGAACGTAAATTTCCGACGTGGGAATTCGACCTCCAATGGCCGTTTGCGGTCCGTGCGAAGCGAACAGATATCCGGCCAGCGAAAGCCGCGACCATTAGCTACGGGGTACGGCTTCAGTCCCGGAGCAACCTGAACTCGACGGTCCGCCTGCCGTCGAACTCGGGCCGCGGCGTTGTCGTCATGTCCACCTGCGCACGGGCCTGCTCCACAACCGGCGTCGAGGGGTCGAGCACCGACAGGTACACGTCGTGGGCCGCGAGCGACGTGACGGCGCGCTCGAAACAGTCGTCGTCGATCACCTCGGCATGGGTCACCGCGGGGCCATTCTCGAACAACCACCGAGGCGGGTCGTGCAGCGAATCGTAAGCTGCCGCAACGGCATTCGAGAACTCGATGTGGTCGCGCTGGTTCGGCTGCCCCGGCGCCCACTCCGGACCGCTGTAGATCGTTAGCACCACGTCGGGCCGCAGCCTGCTGATCGTCTCGGCGATCTTCTCGCGTAGTTCGGGCGTATTGCGGATCTGGCTGTCGGGGAAGTCCCAGAACTGCACGTCGCCGACCCCGACGACGGCGGCTGACCGGCGCTGCTCGATCTCCCTCAGCGGCCCCGCCTGCTCGGGCGGCATGCCCTCGATGCCCATTTCGCCCCGGCACGCCAGTGCGTAGTGCACGGCTTTGCCCTGCGCTGTCCACTTCGCAACCGCCGCCGCGCAGCCGTATTCGGGGTCGTCGGGATGCGGGACGAGGAGCAGTGCAGTCCGCCAGTTCGTCGGGAAGGGCTCCAGCATCGTTTTTCTAGGCCACCACCCCGTGCACCACGATGGCGGTCGTCTGCGCTACCCATTCCTCACCGAGCGGTTCGTCGGGCATCAGCAGCACGCGCAACAGCGTAGCGCCGCCGATCACCTCGACCAGGCGGTCCGGGTCGACGTCGGCGTGCACCTCGCCCCGCCGGACGGCGTCGGCCAATCGGGTCCGCACGGCGACGAACACGTCGGTGAAGCGGCTCATCACCCGCGCGTTGAGGTCGGCATCGGCGGCCATGTCGGCGATCAGCCCGGGCAGCGCGGCACGCACCAGGGCGCTGGTGAACACGTCGCGGGCGGCGGCGATCATGGCGTGGATATCGGCGGCGATGTTGCCCGGCGGCGTCTCGATCGCGGTCGGCGCGGCCGGAAACGCGGCCTCGTGCACCAATTCGGCCTTACTCGACCAGCGCCGATACAGCGCGGTCTTGGTGGTCCCTGCGCGCTCGGCCACCGCAGCCATGGTCAGGTTCGAATATCCGATTTCCACAAGCAGATCCGCCGCGGCCCGCAGAATGGCAGCGTCGATGCGCGCATCCCGTGGCCGCCCGCGGCTCTTGTCAACCAAAGGCGGGTCTGCTTTCATAACGCTACCCACCGTATCGTAATTACCGGCCGAAGGAAGAACTGTGGCTACTGAACCGGCTGTCGAAGATGTCAGCCGCCTCGAACACTCGAGTCGTGACCTGAGCACCCTGCCCGAGGTGATGTCGGACTGGTTGGCGACCGTGATGCCGGGCGGTGTCAGGCCCGAGATCACCGTCGAAAGCGGCGTCGACTCCAACGGCATGTCGTCGGAGACGATCATCCTGACCGGCCGCTGGGACGGCAATGAACAGAAGTGGGTGGCGCGAGTGGCGCCTACCGCCGGAGACGTGCCGGTGTTCTCGTCATACCGGATGGACCACCAGTTCGACGTTATCCGGCTCGTCGGCGAGAAGACCGACGTGCCGGTCCCGCGCGTGCGCTGGCTCGAACCGACAGGTGCAGTGCTCGGCACACCGTTCTTCCTGATGGACTACGTCGAGGGTGAGGTGCCGCCGGACGTCATGCCGTACACGTTCGGCAACAACTGGTTCGCCGACGCCCCCGCCGAGCGTCAGCGGGAACTGCAGGACAGCACCGTCGAGGTGATCGCCAAGCTCCATTCGATTCCCGAACCCGAGAAGACGTTCGGCTTCCTCGACGACGGCAGTGAGCCGAATGCGTTGCGGCGCAATCTCAATTGGCTGCAGTCCTGGTATCAGTTCGCCGTTCCCGACATCGGCCGCTCGGAACTACTCGAACGTGCGCTGGACTGGTTGGAGACGAACTGGCCCGCCGACGTCGCCGCCAAGGACCCGGTGCTGGTGTGGGGCGACTCCCGCGTCGGCAACGTGCTCTACCAGGACTTCCGGCCGGTTGCCGTGCTGGACTGGGAGATGGCCGTACTCGGTCCCCGGGAGATGGACATCGCGTGGATCATCTTCGCCCACATGGTCTTTCAAGAGCTGGCCGGCTTGGCCGGATTGCCCGGGCTGCCGGACTTCATGCGCGAGGAGGACGTCAAGGCGACGTACGCCGAGCTGGCCGGTGTCGAGTTGGGCGACCTGCACTGGTTCTACGTGTACTCCGGTGTGATCTGGGCGTGTGTGTTCATGCGGACCAGCGCGCGACGGGTGCGGTTCGGCGAGATCGAGAAACCGGACGACGTGGAATCGCTGTTCTATCACGGCTCGGTGCTCAAACGGCTGATCGGAGAGGCGTAATGCTCGGCCCCATGGACGAATTCCCGGTGCACCAGGTTCCGCAGCCGATCGCCTGGCCCGAGTCCAGTGACCGCAACTTCTATGACCGCTCGTATTTCAACGCACACGACCGCACCGGCGACATCTTCGTGATCTCGGGCATCGGCTACTACCCGAACCTCGGGGTGAAGGACGCGTTCGTACTGGTCCGCCGCGGCGATGAGCAGACGGCCGTGCACCTGAGCGGCGCCATCGACCAGGACCGGCTGAACCAGCACGTCGGGAACTATCGCGTGGAGGTCGTCGAGCCGCTGCACAAGCTGCGCATCGTGCTCGACGAAACCGAAGGCATCGCTGCGGATTTGACGTGGGAGGGCCTGTTCGACGTCGTACAGGAGCAACCCCACATCATGCGGCGCGGCAACCATGTCACGCTCGATGCGCAGCGTTTCGCCCAGGTGGGCGCGTGGAGCGGTCAGCTGGTGATCGACGGCCAGGAGATCGCCGTCGACCCGTCCCGCTGGATCGGCACCCGCGACCGGTCCTGGGGTATCCGGCCGATCGGCGAAGCCGAGCCGCCGGGGCGCCCCGACGATCCGCCCTTCGAGGGCATGTGGTGGTTGTACGTGCCGATGGCGTTCGACGACTTCGGCATCGTCGTGATCATGCAGGAGGACCACCTGGGCTTCCGGTCGCTCAACGACTGCACCCGCATCTGGAAGGACGGCCGCGTCGAGCAACTCGGCTGGCCCAGAGTGAAGATCCACTACCGCTCCGGCACCCGCATCCCCACCGGCGCGACCATCGATGCCACCGCATTCGACGGCACCCCAGTGCATTTCGACGTCGAGTCCAAGCTGCCCGTGCCGATCCATGTCGGCGGCGGATACGGCGGCGACTCGGACTGGCTGCACGGCATGTGGAAGGGCGACAACTTCACCGAGCGCCTGAGCTACGACATGACCGATCCGGCCATCGTCGGGCGCGCGGGTTTCGGCGTGATCGACCACGTCGGGCGCGCCGTGTGCCGGGATGCCGACGGCGTCGAGCGTGAAGGGTGGGGGCTGTTCGAGCACGGCGCACTCGGCAGGCACGACCCGTCCGGGTTCGCCGACTGGCTGACCGTCGCGCCGTAACTCCCACTGCTCCCCCTCCGCGAGCAGACGCAAAAAGTCCCGACACGCCGACGAAATGGAACACTTCGCGTCTGCTCGCCGGTTAGGTGACCCCGAACAACGCGGCGGCGGCAATCGCCTCGACCAGGAAGTAGAGCCAGTTCGGATAGAACGCCGTCCGGTCGCCCAACACCGCGGCGGCCAGGCGGCCGAACGCCATGCCCGCCAACGCCGCCGCCACCGCGAGCAGGATGCCTTTCCGCACCTCACCGTCTGCGACCACGGCGTACGCCAGCACCGCCGCGATCGCCAGGCCGAAACCGCCGTAGACCGCGCGCACCTCCGACCGCGACGCGGCCTGCGCCAGCGTGATCCCGAACGGACGCACCAGCGCGGCCGGGGCGGCAAGCGCATAGAGGCCCATGCCGACGAAGAACACGGCGATCACGCCGATGACCGCGACCGTCACGGTAACCTCCTGACAAGTTGACGTAGGAGGCCAGCATGACGGCAGACGTCACGCCCGCGCTTCCACAAACCTGCTATCCGTCGGTGTGGCTGTGGCCCGGCCACGCGCTGTATGCCGGGCCTTCCCTGCCCCTCTCGCCCCACTCCGGGTCGGTGTGGTGCCTGGCCGTCGGCATCGACGGCCCGCTGACGGTCGCGACCGCGGACGGCGTCGAGCGCCACGGCCGCAGCGTTCTGATCCCGCCGCGGTTGACGCACCAACTGACCTGCCGCGGCACCAGTTTGGTGTCCTGCTATCTGGAGCCGACATCGGAGCGTGCCGACGCGGGCAGGCAGAAGTTCAACGACTGGCAGCACCTGGTCGGCGTCGGCCACATCGACGAAGACCGCCTGCAGTTCACCCCGGTCGACGACGAAAGTGCCTCGCACTGGCTTGATTTGGCCGCGCCGGCGGCACCTCGACGAATGGATCCGCGGATCGCGAAGGCGGCGGCCAGAATCCGCGCCGAACCCACTGCCGCAATCTCGGTCGAGGACCTGGCCGCCGAGGCGGAACTCTCGGAGTCGCGTTTCCTGCACCTGTTCCGCGACGAACTCGGCACCAGTGTGCGCCGCTATCGGCTGTGGGTTCGGTTGACCCATGCGGGCGCGGCCATCGCGGCGGGCGACAACCTCACCGCGGCGGCGATGAAGGCGGGGTTCGCCAGCCCGTCGCACCTCGCCGACAGGTTCAAGTCGACCTTCGGCTTATCGGCTACCCAACTGCTCGGGACCGGTCTGCAGCTGCGGATCCGATAGCAGCCCGCCCGAACACCACCGACTCCTCGATGCGGTCGAAGCGGTGATCGATGGCGTCGAGCACATAGTTGTGCCGCACATGCCACGGCCGGTGCGTACTGGACTTCGGCAGCACGTGGGCGGCCCGCCGGACGTAGCCCGCCTGCAGATCCCACAGCGGCTTCTCGGCCAGCGGCTTGCCGCCACGATGCGGGTACGCGTGGGTGTAGCCGTGAGAGTCCATGTAGGACAGCAGTTTGGCCACCGAGCGCGCCGTCATGTCCGCCCGCAACGTCCACGAGTTGTTCGTGTACCCGATGCACCACGCCATGTTCGGCAGGTCCTCGAGCATGTGCTCCTTGTACACGAACCGGTCAGCAGGGTCGATCTTCTCGCCGTCGACGCTGACGGTGATGCCGCCGAGCGCCTGCAGTCGCAAACCGGTTGCGGTGACGATGACGTCGGCGTCGAGGCGGCGACCGGACCTCAGCACGATTCCCGCAGCATCGATGTGATCGATGTGATCGGTGACGACCTCGACCCGACCGTCGCTGATCGACTTGTACAAATCGGAATTCAATATCACGCACATCCGCTGATCCCACGGGTTGTACTGCGGCTTGAAATGCGTGTCGACGTCGTAACCCTCGGGCAGGTTGCGGATGGCGCGCTGCCGGATCACCCACTTCATCACGCGTGGCAACTTGCGGGCGAGCAGGAACATCGACCAGAAGAACAACGCGTTGCGCCACCGGATGATCGAATGTGCGACCTTCTCCGGCAACACCTTCTGTATCGCCCTGGCCATCGGTTCGATGCGCGGCATCGAGAACAGGTAGGACGGTGACCGCTGCAGCATGGTCACGTGGGCGGCCTCCGCGGCCACCGTGGGAATCATGCTGATCGCGGTGGCGCCGGACCCGACCACCACGACCCGCTTACCGGTGTAGTCGAGCGACTCTGGCCAATGCTGGGGGTGGGCCACGACGCCACCGAAGTTCTCGATACCGGGCAGGTCCGGATCGTGCGGGTGGTCGTAGTTGTAGTAGCCGGTGCCGAAGAACAGGAAGCGGCAGCGATACGTCTTGTCGACGCCGTCCTGTTGCGCCCGAACCGTCCAGGTGTCGGTCTCCGAGTCCCAATCAGCCGATTCGACACGGGTGTTCAGCGCAATGTGCTTGTCGATGTGGTGTTTACGCGCCGTTTCGTCGAGATACCGCCAGATGTCGGACCCGTCGGCGATGGTCTCCTCACGCCGCCACGGTTCGAACGGGAAGCTCAACGTGAAGATGTCGCTGTCGGACCGCACCCCCGGATAGCGGAACAGGTCCCAGGTACCGCCCAATCGCTGTCGCTGTTCCAGAATTGTGTACGACAGCGCCGGATTCTTCTCGTGGATGCGGTACGCGGCGCCGATCCCGGAAATCCCTGCACCGACGATCAACACGTCGCAGTAGGTGGGTTCGGTGGAACTCACGGGCTTACCTCCTTCGCGCCCACTAGGCCGACTTGGCCCCCTCGGCCGTCCCGGCGTCCGCGCGGCCGAACACCATCGACTCCTCGATGCGGTCGAAGCGGTGGTCGATGGCGTCGAGCACGTAGTTGTGCCGCACGTTCCACGGCCGGCGGGTACCCGACTTCGGCAGGGCGTGCAACGCGCGCTGCACGTAACCGGCGTTGATGTTCCACGCCGGCTTCTCCGGCATCGGCACGTCGCCGAGATGCGGATACGCATGCGTGTAACCGTGACTGTCCATGTAGGACAACAGCTTCGCCACCGAACGTGCCGTGAGGTCGGCGCGTAACGTCCACGACGCGTTGATGTAGCCGACGCACCACGCCAGGTTCGGGATGTCTTCGAGCATGTGCTCCTTGTAGACGAAGCGCTCCTGCGGTTTGACCTCGGCGCCGTCGATGCTGATGGCCACCCCGCCCAGCGCCTGCAACTGCAGACCCGTCGCGGTGACGATCACGTCGGCCTCGATGTGACGCCCCGAATTCAACACGATCCCCGTGCTGTCGATGTGGTCGATGGTGTCGGTGACCACCTCGGCGCGCCCGTCGCCCACCGCTGCGTACAGGTCGTTGTCCAGGATCAGACACATGCGCTGATCCCACGGGTCGTAGCGGGGCTTGAAGTGGACGTCGACCGGATAGCCTTGCGGCAGACTCTTTTTCGCCATCGCCCGGATCAGCCACCTGCTGAACTTCGGCGCCTTGCGCGCGACGACATACGTCATCACGGTGAAGAACGTGTTGTACAACCGGACGACGTGGTTGGCGGCCCGCGTCGGCAACACCTTCCGGATGGCCTGCACCACGGGGTGAATGCGCGGCATCGACAGCATGTAGGTGGGCGAGCGCTGCAGCATGGTCACGTGAGCGGCTTTCTCGGTCAGCGACGGGATCATGCTGACCGCGGTAGCGCCGCTTCCGATCACCACGACCCGCTTACCCGAATAGTCCAGCGACTCCGGCCAGAACTGCGGGTGCACGACGTCCCCCGTGAAGCTCTCGATGCCAGGGAACTCGGGCCGGTAGGGCTCGTCGTAGTCGTAGTAGCCGGTGCCGAAGAACACGAACCGACCGCGGTAGGTTCTCGGCTCGCCGTCATGTTCGGTCTGCACCGTCCAGGTGTCGGTGGCCGAGTCCCAGTCGGCGGAGACGACCTCGGTGTTGAACCGGATGTGCTCGGTGATGCCGTGCTTGCGGGCGGTCTCGGTCAGGTACTCCCTGATGTCGTGGCCGTCGGCGACGTTCTCCGGCCTGCGCCACGGCTCAAAGGGGAAGCTGAGCGTGAAGATGTCGCTGTCGGACCGGATGCCCGGATAGCGAAACAGATCCCATGTGCCGCCGATGCGGGCGCGGCGTTCCAGCACCGTGTAGGACAGCCCGGGGTTCTTCTCGTGGATGCGGTAGGCGGCACCGATTCCGGATATCCCGGCGCCGATGATCAGCACGTCCGAGTACTCGGGAGCGCTCAAGAGAACCTCCTTTGGTCCGCCCGAGTACCACCTTAAGGGCTCACCTGTCGAGCGCGTCAACGATCGCAGCCAGCGATTCCACCGCGATCGGTCCTGGCTGGTAGATGCAGATTCGGTCGGAGACGCCCGCCACCCGGTCGCGGATGTGCGCGGCGATTTCGGCGGGGCTGCCGCAGGCCGCGATGGTGTGCAGCACGTCGTCGTCGATGAGCTTGGCCATGTCCTCCCAGCGGCCCTGTTTGGACAACGTGTTGAGTTCGGGTTGCAGATCGCCCCAACCGTGCGCGTCGAGCACCGGCCGGTACGCCGGCGTCGACCCGTAGAACGCCAGCAACCTGCGGGTGGCGGTGTGGTCGTCCCCGGCGGAGACGATGATCTCCGGGACGACCGCGAAGTCGGCCTCGGCGCGACGCGCGGCCGCCAGGCCCTTCTGCACGGCGGGCATGGTCGCCTCGTGCAGGAACCGCTTCGACGAGAACGGCATCACCAGCAGGCCGTCGGCGACCTCGGCGGTGGCCCGGGTCAACCGCGGGCCGAGCGCGCCGACATAGATGGGCGGCGGGCCGTACGGGTTGGCGCCGGGATTGAAGGTCGGCGTCATCAATGTGTGGCGGTAGTACTCGCCGCGGAAGTCGAGGCGCTCGCCGGACTGCCATGCGGCGAAGATGGCGCGCAGCGCGCGCACCAGTTCGGTCATCCTGGCGACCGGCCGGTCGAACTCCGCACCGAACCGCTTCTCGATCTGCGTGCGCACCTGCGTGCCGAGCCCGAGGGTGAACCGCCCTTTCGTCAGCAACTGCAAGTCGTTGGCTTGGTGCGCGAGGTGAATCGGGTTGCGGGGAAACGCGATCGCCACGTTGGTCATCAGGTCGAGACCTTCCACCGCCGCCGCCAGGGCGAGCGGGGTGAAGACGTCATGCGGCCCCTCGAAGGTGAACACCCCGCTGGCACCGGCCTCACGAAGCGCGTGTGCGCGTGCGATCGCATCGGTCGGCCCGAACAACGCTGTCATCACCTTCACGGCGTGAGAGCCTAGTTGTGTGACCATTCCACCCCATGCCGACGTCGTCGTGGTCGGCGCCGGATTCGCAGGACTGTCAGCCGCCCGCGACCTGGCCCGGCTCGGGTATGACGTCGTCGTTCTCGAAGGCCGCGATCGGGTCGGGGGACGCTCGTCGACGGCGACGATCGCGGGTGCGCCGGTCGATCTCGGCGGCACATTCGTCGGGCCGACGCAGGACGCCGTCATCGCGTTGGCGAACGAACTGGGCTGCGAGATGGTGCGGACACACAGCCGCGGCAAGAACCTGATCCGCTGGCGCGGCAAGGTCAGGTCTTACCGCAGCACGATTCCGAAGTTGTCGATCATCGAACTGCTCGACGTATCCCGGATTCAGTGGCGGTTCGATCGCGTCTCGCGGCGGGTGCCGGTGCACGAGCCGTGGACGTCGTCGATCGCCGAGAAAGCCGACTCGAAGACGCTCGACGAGTGGCTGCGCTATGTGCACGCCGGCGCGTCGGCGCGGGATCTGATGGCGATCATGGCCCGGGTGACATGGGGCTGCGAACCGGAGGAGGTGTCGCTGCTGCACGCGATCCGCTACGTCAAGGCGGCGGGCGGGCTTGGCCGCATGCTCGACGTCGAAGGCGGCGCGCAGCAGGACCGCTTTCCCGCTGGCACACAACAGATCGCGCTACGGATGGCCGAACAGCTCGGCGACGCCGTTGCGCTCAATGCGGTGGTGCGCAGCATCTCCCGACGCGCCGACGGCACGCTGGTCGTCGGTTCCGACCACGGTGACGTCGCGGCCAAGGCCGTCATCGTGGCGGTGCCGCCGCAGCACCGCGCGGGCATCGCGTTCGACCCGCCGCTGCCGCCGGAATACGAAAAGCTCACCGCGCATTGGCCGCAAGGCAACCTGAGCAAGGCGTACGTGGCCTACGAAACGCCGTTCTGGCGGGCCAACGGCTGCTCCGGTGAGGCGCTGTCCGATGAGGGCCCGGTGTTCATCACGTTCGACGTCAGCCCGAGCGACGCCGGACCCGGCATCCTGTTGGGCTTCACCGATGCTCGCACGTTCGACCCGTTGCCTGCCGAACAGCGGCGCGCGAAGGCGCTGGACGGCTTCGCCACCCTGTTCGGTGACGCCGCCAGAAATCCCATCGACTACCTCGACCACTGTTGGGGCGCCGAGGAATTCGCCCCCGGTGGGCCGACCGCCGCGGTTCCGCCCGGATCGTGGACGACGTACGGGCCGTGGCTGCGCAAGCCGATCGACGGCATCTTCTGGGCGGGCACCGAAACCGCCGACGAGTGGACCGGTTTCCTCGACGGCGCGGTGCGGTCGGGTAAACGGGCGGCCGACGAGGCGCACCGGGCGTTGACCGGTTAGGCGTTGTCCGGCGACAGGATTCGCCGTGCGGTGACTGCCACCGCGAGCGTGATCAGCTGCTTGGGGTCGTCGAGGTCGACGTCGAGAAGTTTGGCGATCTGCTCGAGCCGGTAGTACAGCGACTGCCGCCGCATGTGCAGCCGTTTGGCCGCTTCCGCCTTGTTGCCCCCGCACGCGGCCAACACCTCCAACGTGTGTGACAGCTGACCGCTCTTCGCGGAATCGGTGCGCTCCAGGATGCCGATCTGGTCGTCGACGAAGCGCCTTGTGGCGTCGAGGTTTCCGTGCGCGGTCAGCATGCGTTCAAGCGCCAGCGTCTGCACACTGACGACCGGGTGTTTCACGTGCAAGTCCTGGCCAAGGGCCAGCGTCTCCCTCGTCTCCGACATGGCTCTCGGTAGGTCCGACGGATCACGCACCGCTCGTCCGACCGCGGCGCACAACCGCGCCTGGCGGGGCAGCGCATCTCGCGCCGCCGACCGCACCACGTGCGCGAGGTTCGGTGTCGCATCGTCGATCTGGCCGGCCACCAGCGCGCACAGCGTCCCCTCGACCAGTCCGAAGATCCCGTGTCCCGCTCGCCGGATGAGCCCGTCGACGATTTTCGCCGCCGACTCGACCCGGCGGGGATCCACTGCGATGCACGCATACTCGTGATCCGCGGTGGCCACGCCCGCCGCCCGCATGCGCGCCTCCAGCAGACGCCGCTCGACGGCCTGATTGGTGGCGAGCTGGTCGAGCAGCAGCTGCTGGGCGCGCAAGGCGCCTGCGACGTCTTGTTGCTCGCGAATCAGACACAGGCCCAAAACCGTTGGCGCGCGCTCCATCACCGCCTCGATGAGCACCTCGGGCACGCCATGTGCGCCGACCGTCAGGCGGCCCCACGCGGTGCCTTCGACGAGGACGGGGGCTTCCGAGCTGGGACCGTCGTCCGGCTCGAAGCGATCGGCGGTGACGACGATTCGTCCGGCATAGTCACTGAGCCGCGCCCAGGTTCCCAGCGCGAAGCCGATGTGCTCGATCAGCTCGCGCAGCGACGCGCCGCGGGCCAGCCGCTCCGACAACGTCCGAGAAATCTCGTCGGCGTGCCGCAGGCGGGCGACGGAACGGTCGATCAGCTCGCTGTTGACCGCTTCCGCCACTTCGGTGAAGCGCAGCACCGGTTGCAGTTCGACGATCGGCAACCCGACGTCGCGGCCTTCGGCCACCATGTCGGCAGGCACCTCGGCGAACGTCCTGCCGACCTCGAAGAGCAGTCCGGCGACGCCGCTTTCGGCCAACCGTCGCACATACAGTCGGCGGCCGACCTCGTCGACCCCGATGAGCCCGACCCCGTTGGTGAGCAGCACTTCGTCACCGCGCAACAGCGGGGCGATGTCATAGAGGTCTGCCGTGTGCACCCAGCGCACCGCGTGGTCCAGCTGATCGGCGCCGCTGAGCAGCACCGGCCTGGCCGGCTGCAGCACCGGATGGCCGAGAACCTGGCGCAGCATCACAACCGACAGTATGTCCCACAAAACCGGCGAAAGTTCTGACAATCCGTCCGTTGCCGCACTCCGGAGCGGGTCGCATGCTGATCATCCATGAGCACTCTGGTGACCGGCGGCCTCGGCTTTGTCGGGCGTCACCTGGTCAATCAACTTCTGGCCGACGGCGACAAGGTCGTCAGCTACAACCGCGATTTCGCCGTCGACCCCCGCGACGGGCTGACCGTCGTGCAGGGCGAGCTGTTCGACATCCCGCGCCTCACCGAGACGCTGCGCAGGCACAGCGTCGATCGCATCATCCACACCGCGGGCCAAAGCCACCCCGGCGTGTCGATCGAGCTGCCGTGGACCACATTCAAGGCCAACGCGGAGGGCACCCTGGCGGTCTACGAAGCGGCCCGCGCCACCGGTGTGCGCCGCATCGTGAACTTCTCCTCGGAGTGCGCCATCGGCACTGTCGACCCGGCGGTGCCCGTCGATGAGACCGTCACCCCGCAACCGACGACGCCCTACGGCGTCACCAAGGTCAGCGGTGAACTGTTCGGCTCCGTGTACAACTCGCTGTACGGCATGGAGATCGTCTCCCTGCGGGTGACCGAGGTCTACGGCCCAGGGTTGTGGATGCCCAGTCTGCTCGGCGACATGATCCGCGCCGGAATCCGTGGCGAGACTTTCGAACTCGAACGGGGTGGGGATCACCCCTTCCAATTCGTCTACGTGGCCGACGTCGCCACCGCGGCCGGTCTGGCCGCCACCGCTGCGGCACCCGCGCAGGCGGTGTACCACGTCTCCGGTGACCGGCACATCACCGTCGCCGAGACGGCGCGCCTGCTCGCCGGGCGCATCCCGGGCAGCCGTTACGAGATCGGTCCCGGCTTCCTACCCGACTGGGATCGTCTTGGCCCCTTTGATCTCTCCGCAACCACGCGCGACCTCGGCTACCGCCCCGCCTGGTCGTTGGAGCGCGGCCTGGACAGCCAGATCGCCTGGCTGCGTGCCCAGGAAGCGGCCGCATGAACGAGATGGCCGACCGCATCGCGCTGGTCACCGGCGCGGCCTCCGGGATCGGATTGGCCACCGCCGAAGCGCTGGCCAGGGAAGGCGCCGACGTCGCGTTGCTGTCGCGTCCCGGGGACAACCTCGACGGCGCGCGGGAGCGGGTCAAACAGCACGGCGGGCGCGTGCTCACCATCGCCGCCGATGTCGCAGACCCGGCCGCGGTGCGCGCCGCATTCGAACGCGTGGAAGCCGAACTCGGTCCCGTCGACGCGGTGCACAACAACGCCGGGATCTCGGTGGCGTGCCCGCTCACCGAAACCACCGACGACGTCTTTCGACGACTCGTCGACGTCAACCTGGCCGGCTCGTTCTATGTACTGCGCGAGGCCGCCCGCGTCATGCAGGGCCGCCGCGTGGGCGCGATCGTCAACACCGCATCCGAACTGGCGATCATCGGCCAGACCGGATATGTCGCGTACACCGCCACCAAGGGCGCGATCCTGGCGATGACCAGGAGCGCGGCCGCCGAACTGTCGTCATGGCAGATCCGGGTCAACGCGGTCTGCCCCGGCACCACCAAGACGCCGATGTTCCTGGCCGAGTTCGACGGCGCCGTCGACCCGGCCGCCGAACTCGCCGACAACGCCGCGAGCGTCGCAATGAAGCGCATCGCCGAACCCGAGGAGATCGCCGAAGCGGTGGTCTTCCTGCTGTCGCAGCGCGCGAGCTACATCACCGGCACACATCTGATCGCCGACGGCGGTCGCACCGAATGCGTGCCGGCCGGTTCCATCGGCGTCGCAACCCCCTGAAACCATTCATCACGGAGACCCGCATGTCCGAAACCCGTTCTCGGCTCGAGCAGCTCGGCTATTCCCAGCAACTCGAGCGCAGGCTGAACATCCCCGAAGTCGTCGGCCTGGCCATGGCCGACGTCTCCCCCACCATGGCAGTGCTGTTCTTGTCCGCCGGAGTCTTCGTCGTCGGTGGCACGTTCTCCATCGGCGCAGGCCTGCTGCTGTCTGTCGTCGTCGTGTTGATCGCCTTGTGTCTCGGCGAACTGGCCGGGATGTTCCCGATCGCAGGCGGCATGTACTCGCTTGTCCGGCGCGTCCTGCCAGGGCCGCTGTCC
Source organism: Mycobacterium sp. 3519A (assembly GCF_900240945.1). Taxonomy (NCBI): domain Bacteria; kingdom Bacillati; phylum Actinomycetota; class Actinomycetes; order Mycobacteriales; family Mycobacteriaceae; genus Mycobacterium; species Mycobacterium sp. 3519A. The sequence goes on along the minus strand of NZ_OESG01000013.1, from coordinate 1,199,989 downwards.
TGGATCACGATGTTCAACTACCTCATTCAGGGCATCGTGATCCCGGCCAGCATCGCATTGGGAATACCCGGCTATCTACGAGACCTGTTCCCGTCGTTCGGAATTCCCGACACCGCCGCCGCCGTCGTGCTGTTGGCGCTGGCCACCGGCCTGGCCCTGACCAAGGTCGAGGTGGGTGCGTGGGCCACCGCCGCGATGGTCGTCGTCGAATGCGTCGTGCTCGGCATCATCACCGTCGCAGCGCTTCTGCACCCACACCAGCAGTTGGCCGAGGTGACCTTCCACCCGACCGTGCTGAGCAACGGAGAGCTGGTGGCGGTCGGCGGCGCCGTCATGTTGGCCACCCTGGCACCGGCATTCAACGTGATCAACGGCTACGACGCGGCGCTTGGCTTCTCCGAGGAACTCAAAGGCGGCGAACGCAACATCGCCAAGGCGGTGATCATCTCCGCCGTGCTCGCCTGCCTGCTGATCATGATTCCGCTGATCTCCGCGGTCGTCGCCGCACCGGATCTGAAGGAGTTCTTCAACGCCCCGGCGCCGGTCATCTACTCGGTGGAGGCCTCGCTCGGCGACAAGGCCAGGATCATCATCGACGTCGGGGTGATCATCGCCTTGTTCAACGCGATGTTGTCGCTGCTGATGTATTTCGGCCGCGGTGTCTACACCACCGGTCGCGACGGTGTCTGGCCGACGTCGGTGAACCGAATCCTCGGCTCGATCAACAGGTTCCGTGCGCCAGGAGCCGGCGTCATGCTGCTGGCCATCCCGGCGGCGGTGCTGATCTTCACCTCGGCGCTCAACTTCCTGATCATCTTCGCGGGCACCGTGATCGCCGCCGTGTACTTCTGCGTCGGCCTGGCCGCATTGTGGAGTCGCCGCAGCATGCCGAACGAGCCACGGCCGTACAAGATGCCGCTGTGGCCGCTGCCTCCGCTCGTGGTGATCGGGTTCACCGGAATCGCGCTGGCCACCCAGGAGCGGCAATACCTGATCGCCGAGGTGGTGCTCATCTGCCTGGCGCTGGCAGCATGGCTCGGCTCGAAGAAGTGGTCGGCCCCGCAGCCTCCGGCCGTCGCGACCGAAACCCAGGTCCGCGGCCTGGATCCGATCCCATGACGAAAGCCAAATCCCGAAAACCATTGAGCCGAAACAGGAGTTCGCTATGACACCGCCCCGGGTGTACCGCCACATGACGTGGGAAGAAATCGCCGATGCGGCGCGCGCCGACATCCCGATCGCCATCCCGGTCGGGGCCACCGAGCAGCACGGACGCCACCTGCCGGTGTGCACGGACTGGGTGTTGCCGGAGAACGTTCTGCGCGAAGCCGGTCGCACCCGCGACCTGGTCGTCGGCCCCTTCATCCCGTTCGGCTACCGCAGCCGTCCGGGAAGCGGTGGCGGGCAACAATTTCCGGGCACCGTCTCGCTGCGGGCAACCACGTTCATGAGTGTGCTGGAGGATGTGCTCAGTGAGCTCAAACGCACCGGGTTCCGCAACATCATGCTGTACAACTGGCATTACGAGAACGCCGGCTTCGTCTACGAACCGGCTTACCTTGTCTCCGAACAGAACCCGGAACTCAAGATCGTGGTGGTCGAGGACGTCTTCCCAGAGTTCACCGCGGAACGTCAGCAGCTCATCTGGCCCGGCGAATTTCCCGGGCTGGCGCTCGAACACGCCGCTGTCATCGAGACCTCGTTGTGGATGCACTTCGACCCCTCGGCGGTGCGGCACGACCGGATGGCACCCGACCGCCCGCAGCGGGTCGTCAACCATGACGTCGTCCCGATCGACACCCGCATGTCGACGGCCAGCGGATCGTTGTCGTCGCCGGTGGAGGCCACTGCAGAGAAGGGCAGGCTGCTCACCGAATGGCTGGTGGACCGGCTGGTCGACGTACTCGACGAGGAATTCCCCGCGGCGAACCGCGCGGCGACCAATAGCAACGGTGAGCGCGAAAGCTCGAGAGCCTGATCAGGCGCTGCGCTGCCGGCTCACGGACTCGACCAGCAGACGCAGGTGTTTGTTGACGTCGTCGGGCCGCTCGACGATGGCGCAGTGGCCGCCGGGCAACTCGACGAACGACGCCAGATTGGGGGCCATCTTCGCGATGTGCTGCGACGAAACCATGGGCAGCAGACGATCTTTGGTGCTCCCGATGACGAGCGTCGGCACGGTCAGATTGGTCATGCCGATGTGCTCGGGGCCCAGCGCGTCGACCAGCGTGCGAGCCCAGCCGCCACGCCCGGCGGGCGGTGTCGACATGAACAACTCGTAGATGAAATCGACGACCGAGGGATCGGCGTCGCGACCCACCGCGATGGTCGAAACGAACCGCCTGCTCGGCCGGTCCACCGCGCGCAAAAGCGGTGCGGCCCCGAACGTTTTGAGCAGGGTGCCCGCGGCGCGCACCCGCGCCTGCGCCAACGGCTCGGGGACGGGCAGCAGCTTCACATTTCGCAGCAGGTTGCCGGTGGTGGTGTTGATCAGTGCGACGGCGTCCGCGCGCTGCGTCACCCGATCGGGGAACCGGTCGGCCCACGACGTGATCGCGATGCCACCCATGGAATGCCCGGCGATGACTGCCCGCTCGCTCGGCGACACCGTCGCCGCCAGCACCGCGTCCAGGTCGGCGGCCAGGATGTCGAGGCTGTACCGGGTGTGCCGCGGCGGCACCGCGCTCTTACCGTGGCCGCGGTGATCGAACGCGATGACGCGGTAATCCCGCGACAGGTCTGCGATCTGGTAGGCCCATACGCGCAGAGCACACGTGATGCCGTGGGCCAGCACGATCGGATAGCCGTCTTCCGGCCCGAACACCTCGGCGTGCAGACGGATGCCGTCCTCGGACCGAACGGGAACGACGCGGCCTTTAGGCAATGCCTCGGCCGCGGCGAATCTTCTGGCCGGCGAACCGGCCTCCTGGCCACGCCCCATACGTGCTCCCATCGAGTTCGGCAACGCTGCCGTCAACACCAGCCTACCGGTCGGTTGGGCGCGGTCGGCGCAGGAGTTAAATAGTGCGATGCGTGCGATTCAGATAGCCAGCCTCGACGGACCACAAGCCGCGAAGGTCGTCGAGATCGACGAACCGGACGCGGGCGACGGCGACGTCCTGATCGATGTTCACGCCGCCGGTGTGGCGTTTCCCGATGCCCTGCAGTCGCGGGGGCTCTATCAGTACAAGCCGCAGCTGCCGTACACGCCGGGCGCGGAGATCGCCGGGGTGGTGCGCAGTGCGCCCGCCGACGCGCACGTCGCTGCGGGCGATCGGGTCGCCGGGTTGACGATGCTGTGCGGCGCGATGGCGGAAGTGGTTGCGCTGCAGGCAGATCGGGTGTTCAAGCTACCGGATTCGGTGTCGTTCGAAGCCGGCGCCGGCCTGCTGTTCAACGACCTGACCATGCATCATGCGCTGCGCACGCGTGGCCGTCTCGCGGAAGGTGAGACGGTGCTGGTGCACGGCGCGGCGGGCGGCATCGGGACGTCGACGTTGCGACTGGCGCCGGCGTGGGGTGCGGCGCGCACCATCGCGGTGGTCAGCACCGAGGACAAGATTGCGGTGGCCAAGGCGGCGGGGGCGTCCGATGTGGTGCTGGCCGAGGGGTTCAAGGACGCGGTCAAGGAGTTGACCGGCGGGCGCGGCGTGGACATCGTCGTCGATCCCGTCGGCGGTGACCGGTTCACCGACTCCCTGCGTTCCCTCGCCCCCGGCGGCAGGCTGCTGGTCATCGGCTTCACCGGCGGCGACATTCCGACGGTCAAGGTGAATCGACTGCTGCTGAACAACGTCGACGCGGTCGGTGTCGGGTGGGGCGCCTGGAGCCTGACCCATCCCGGCTATCTGCACGAGCAGTGGACAGAGCTCGAGCCGCTACTTGCGTCCGGGAGGGTGTCGGCCCCGGAGCCGATCGTCTACCCGCTCGAGAGGGCCGCCGACGCGATCGCCTCACTCGAGGACAGAACCGCGAAGGGCAAAGTTGTCGTCAAGGTGCGGTGAGCGACCGGCCGAGCTGCTCGCCCACCGCGGTGAGCAGTTCGGCGGCCCGCGCCATCGACTGTGCCTGATCCGGTTCCAGGTCGCTGAGCGCGTACACACCTGCGAACCCCGCCTCGGCCGCCTCGTCGGACGTCAACGCCGACACGCCCGCGACGGCGAACGTCGGCACCAGGTGCGCGGCGGCGCGCCTGCACACGCCGACTGCGGCCTTGCCGCGCAACGACTGCCGGTCGAGTGAGCCCTCGCCGGTGACGACCGCCCGCGCCCCCGACAGCTGCCGGTCGAGCTCGATGCGGTCGATGATCACGTCGATGCCGGGCTGCATTTTCGCGCGCAGCACGGCCAGCGCGGCGAAGCCGACACCACCTGCCGCGCCGGCGCCCGCGGCGGAGCTGTAGACCGATCCCGTTTCGCGCTCCACCACTTCGGCCCAGCGGCGAAGCGAGCGGTCGAGCTCCTCGACCTGATCGGCGTCGGCCCCCTTCTGCGGGGCGTAGACGCTGGCAGCACCCAGCGGACCGCAGAGCGGGTTGTCCACGTCGCTGGCGAGAGTGAATGTGGCAGAAACGATCCCGGGATGCAGTCCGGTCAGATCGAGCGTCGCCGCCGCACCGATTCCCTGGCCGGTCGGGTCGATCCGCGAGCCGTCGCGATCGCGCGCGACGGCACCGAGTGCGGCGAGCAAGCCTGCTCCGCCGTCGGTGCTGGCGCTGCCCCCGACGCCGATGATGATGTCACGACAGCCGTGCTCGAGCGCTTGGGCCACCACCGCGCCGAGACCGTAGCTGGAGGCCGTCATCGGAGCCTTTTCACCGCCCGGAAGTCGTTGCAGGCCACAGATTTCGGCCATTTCGACGACCGCGGTGCCGCCGCTGCGGGCATATGCCGTGTGCACCACCTGTCCCGTCGGCCCCTTGCCGTAGACGGGAACTCGCTCAAAGCCCGCCGCGAGCACGGTGTCCAGCGTTCCGTCGCCGCCGTCGGCGACCGGGCGAAGCACCGTCACCAGGGTGGGATCGCTGCGTTTGAGTCCCGCCGAGAGGGCTTCGGCCGCCTCCGCGGCCGTCAAGGAGCCCTTGAATTTGTCGGGCGCGATCACGACATGGCCAGTCACTGACCACCCCTCCATCTCTAACCAGCAAACAATTCCGCTATACGGAATTGCTATTCCAAAGCTACACCGTTGCACGCGTTGCGCGCCGCCGTCAACGCTTTCAGGCCGCTCAAAGCGCGTTACCAGCGGTACGCCCTTGACAACACGACCAGCGGCAGCGTTCACTATTTTGCATTGTGATTATTAAATTCCGTATCGCGGAATACGAAAGGAACGCGGAATGACGGCCTATACGGTCAACTGCTCGATCCTGCTGACCGATCTGCCACTGCTGGATCGGCCGCGCGCAACCCGTAACGCGGGCTTCGAGGCGGTCGAGTTCTGGTGGCCGTTCGACACCCCGACGCCGGCCGACGCGGACGTCGACGCGTTCGTCCGCGCCATTCAGGATGCGGGTGTCCAGTTGACCGGTCTCAACTTCGCCGCAGGCGACATGCCCGCAGGCGACCGCGGCATCCTGTCCAACCCCGCCCTGACGCAGGACTTCCGCGACAACGTCGAGATCGCCGTCGGCATCGCCGAAACCCTCGGCACGCGCGCCTTCAACGCGCTGTACGGCAATCGCATCGACGAGCACTCGCCGGAGACCCAGGATGACGTCGCCGTCGGCAACCTCGGCTACGCCGCCCGCGCGGCGGATCGCATCGGCGCCACGGTACTCATCGAACCCGTCAGCGGGGCACCGAAGTACCCGCTTCTGACGGCGGCCGACGCCATCGGCGTGATCGACCGGGTGCACGACGAACACGGCGCAGAGAACCTGCGACTGCTCGCCGACTTCTACCACCTGCACGTCAACGGCGACGACATCACCGCCGCAATCACCAAGTACGGCAGCAGGATCGGCCACGTACAGATCGCCGACGCCCCCGGCCGCGGTGAGCCGGGCACCGGCGAGATCCCGATCCGCACCTACCTCGAGCAACTCGCCGCACAGGGCTACGAGGGATACGTCGGCCTCGAGTACAAGGCGACCAAACCGGACACCTTCGAATGGCTGCCGCGCGAAGACCGCGTCGCAACCCTGGAATCACAAGCAGAAACGAGGATCTCATGAGCACCATCGCATTCATCGGACTTGGCATCATGGGCAGCCCGATGGCGGCCCACCTGGTCAAGGCTGGCCACACCGTCGTCGGCGTCGACACCACACCGGAACGCACCGCCGCGTTGGTCGAAGCTGGCGGTAGCGCAGCCGAAACCATCGAGCAGGCCGTCAAAGGCGCCGACGTGGTGGCCGTGATGGTGCCCGACTCGCCGCAGGTGCAGGCCGTGCTGCTGGGTGACGACGGCGTCTTCGCGCACGCTGAGCCCGGCACGCTGGTGATCGACTTCTCGTCGATCCGGCCCGACGTCACCGCCGAGTTCGCCAAGATCGGCATCGAGCGCGGTCTGCGCATCCTCGACGCACCGGTGTCCGGCGGCGAGCCGGGCGCGAAGAACGCCACGCTGTCGATCATGGTCGGCGGCTCCGACGAGGACTTCGCCGCGGCCAAGCCGATTCTGGACACGGTCGGCAAGACCATCGTGCACGTCGGCGCCAACGGCGCGGGCCAGACCGTCAAGGCGGCCAACCAGCTGATCGTCGCGGGCAACATCGAGTTGCTCGCCGAGGCGATCACCTTCCTGAAGGCCTACGACGTCGACATCGATGCCGCCGTCAAGGTGCTCGGTGGCGGGCTGGCCGGTTCGGCCGTGCTCGACCAGAAGGCGGGCAAGATGCTGGAGCGCAACTTCGACCCCGGTTTCCGGATCGCGTTGCACCACAAGGACATGGGCATCGTGACCGCCGCGGCACGCGAGGCCGGTGTGGTCACGCCGCTGGGCTCGCTGGTTGCCCAGCTGATGGCTTCCGCAATGGCAAACGGCGACGGCGGGCTCGACCACTCCGCGCTGCTGCGGGGTGTCGAGCGGCTCTCCGGCAAGGAGATCTGATGGCGCGGATGCGAACGGTCGATGCTGCGGTCCGGATCCTCGAAATCGAGGGCGCCACACAGGCATTCGGACTCCCCGGCGCGGCGATCAACCCGTTCTACTCGGCGATGCGCGCGCACGGGGGCATCAAGCACGTGCTGGCCCGGCATGTCGAAGCCGCCAGCCACATGGCCGAGGGCTTCACGCGCGCCGCCGCGGGCAACATCGGCGTGTGCATCGGCACGTCGGGTCCGGCGGGCACCGACATGATCACCGGGTTGTATTCGGCGTCGGCGGACTCCATTCCGATCCTCGCGATCACCGGGCAGGCACCGGTGAGCAAGCTCCACAAAGAGGATTTCCAGGCCGTCGACATCGCCTCGATCGCCGCACCGGTGACCAAGATGGCGATGACGGTGCTCGAACCAGGCCAAGTGCCAGGTGCATTCGCGCAGGCGTTTCACCTGATGCGGTCGGGACGGCCGGGGCCGGTGCTCATCGATCTGCCCATCGACGTCCAACTGGCGGAGATCGACTTCGACCCCGAGGCGTACCAACCGTTGCCGGTCTACAAGCCTGCGGCGTCGCGCGCGCAGGCCGAGAAGGCCATCGACATGCTGGTGTCCGCCGAGCGTCCGCTGCTCATCTCGGGTGGCGGCGTCATCAACGCCGACGCGTCGGGTCTGCTGGTCGAACTCGCCGAGATCCTCAATGTGCCTGTGGTGCCGACGCTGATGGGCTGGGGCACCATTCCCGACGACCACCGGTTGGCGGCGGGCATGGTCGGACTCCAGACGTCGCAGCGGTACGGCAACGCGACGATGCTGGCGTCGGACTTCGTGCTGGGCATCGGCAACCGGTGGGCCAACCGCCACACCGGTGGGCTGGAGACCTACCGTCGCGGCAGGCGTTTCGTCCACGTCGACATCGAGCCGACCCAGATCGGCCGGGTCTTCGCCCCTGACTTCGGTATCGTCTCGGACGCGAAGGCGGCGCTGGAGCAGTTCGTGGCCGTCGCCAAGGACCGGCGCGCGGCAGGCACGCTGCCCGACTACAGCGCGTGGGTCGACGAATGCACAGAGCGCAAGCGCACCATGCACCGCAAGACCCACTTCGACGATGTGCCGATCAAGCCGCAGCGGGTCTACGAGGAGATGAACCGCGCCTTCGGCCGCGATGTCCGCTACGTCACCGCGATCGGACTGTCGCAGATCGCAGGCGGTCAGTTCCTGCAGGTGTTCGGCCCGCGGAACTGGATCAACTGTGGGCAGGCAGGGCCGCTCGGATGGACGGTGCCCGCCGCGTTGGGTGTCGTCGCAGCGGATCCGACTGCCACCGTGGTCGGGTTGTCGGGTGACTACGACTTCCAGTTCCTGATCGAGGAGTTGGCGGTCGGCGCGCAGTTCAACCTGCCGTATGTCCATGTGGTGGTGAACAATTCGTACCTGGGCCTGATCCGGCAGGCGCAGCGCGGCTTCGACATGAACTACCACGTGTCGCTGGGCTTCGACAACATCAATGCGCAGGAAAGCGACGAGAGCACCGTCCCGAAGGGCTACGGCGTCGACCACCTGCGCGTGGCGGAGGGCCTGGGCTGCAAGGCAATTCAGGTGTCCGAGCCGGCCGACATCGGTCCGTCGCTGAAACGGGCTCAGCAGTTGGCCCAGGAGCACAAGGTGCCGGTGGTGGTCGAGATCTTCCTGGAGAAGATCACCAACATCGCGATGGGCACCGAGATCGACAACATCACCGAGTTCAACGATCTCGCCGAGACACTCGAAGACGCGCCGACCGCCGCGGCGCTGCTCCTGGTGGACTAGTAGCTCGGTTCCGCGAAATGCACGTTTTGTAGCGGTCTTCTCGAAGTTCCGCTACAAAACGTGCATTTCGGCGTTTCTAGGCCCGTTCAGACCGCGGTCTCGCGGTCGAACTCCGAAGCGATATCGCGCGCAACGCGTTTCAGCAGCGGGGCCACCTTGGTCGCCGACTTCAGTGTCAGGCGGGTCGCGGGCCCTGAGATGGAGATCGCGGTCAGCGTGGGAGCATCGGGCACCGGCACCGCGAAACACCGCACGCCGATCTCCTGCTCACCCTCGTCGATGGCGTAGCCGCGGGCCCTGCTCAGTTCGATGTCCCGGATCAGCGCCTCCGGGGTGGTGAACGAGTTCTCGTTGGAGGCCGGCATCCCGGCACGTTTGAGCAGCGCCTCCACGCTGTCGTTGGGCAACTGCATGAGCAGCGCCTTGCCCACCCCGGTGCAGTGCAGATGCACGCGGCGGCCGACTTCGGTGAACATCCGCATCGCGTGGGGGGACGGCACCTGGGCGACGTAGACGGCCATGTCGTTGTCCAGTGCGGCCATGTTGGCGCTTTCGCCCGTCCGCTCCACCAGTTCGGTGAGGTGCGGGCGCGACCACGCGCCGATGAGTTGAGCGGCGCTTTCTCCTAACCGAATTAGCTTGGGCCCCAGCGCATATCGACGATTCTCGAGCTGTCGGACGTAGCCCATGGCCAGCAGCGTCCTTACCAGCCGGTGGATCGTCGGTTGGGGCAGCTCGGCGCGGGTGGCCAGCTCGCCCAGCGCGATGCTGCCGCCTGCGCTTGCCATGATCTCCAGCAGCTCGAAGGCGCGCTCGACCGATTGGACACCGTCCGCCACGGCAAACCTCCCGATCGTCGACTTCCCAAGCGCTCCGCTTGACGACTAGTTTATTCCGTATTACGAAACAACCGAAGTACTGGGCGCGCGTGTGCCACACCTCTCAGCGAGGATGTCCGTTGATTGGATCCTGACGACTGTATGCTGGGGGCACCCTGCCGCAAACCAGAAGGGCAGTCCATGACCCATCCAGTAACCCCCACGGCCACCGGCCTCCTTTCCGGCGGCGCGACGCGGAAACGGGCGCCGGTCGTCGAGCGCCCCGCACCGCTGCGCGAGGCGGTCTTCGAGGCTCTCGTGGAGATGATCATCACTCGCGAGCTGGAGCCGGGACAGCACCTGGTCGAGAAAGATCTGGCGGACGCGCTCGGCGTCAGCCGGCAGCCTGTCCGAGAAGCGTTGCAGCGCATGCACACTGAAGGCTGGGTGGACCTGCGCCCCGCGCTCGGCGCATACGTCCACATCCCCACCGAGTCCGAGGCAGATCAGCTTCTTGCCGCGCGCAGCCTGCTGGAGGCGGAGTCGGCGAGGCTGGCCGCCGAGCATGCGACGCCCGAACAGATCGAGCACCTGCACGAGCTGCAACGCATCGGCGAGGAAGCGCTTGCCGTCGACGACGAGGAAGTGCTCGTCTCCGCGAACGCCAAGCTGCACACCCACATCGTGACGATGTCGGCCAACAAGGTGCTCGCCGACCTGCGGGCGTCGGTCGAGCACCGCGTGCGGTGGTACTACCTGCCCATCGCCCAGGTGCGGTCGAAGGCCGCCTGGGAGGAGCACGCCGAGTTGATCGACGCGATCGCCAAGCGGGACGCCGGGCGGGCGTGCGCCCTGATGCGACTGCACACCGAGCGCACCAGGGAGATCTACCAGGAACAGCGACGCCAAGAAGCGGCCAAGGGGAACGACTGATCGTTCGCCCTTGGCCGCCTTTCGACTTCGGTCAGTCGGCCAACGTTGGCGTCAGCGACTTCTCGGCAGCCGAGGTGCTCGACTGTGCCGCAGGTACTCGGTCGCGACCGGGCTGGCGCAGGAAGGCCGCCAACACCGCCGAGACCAGAGCGCTCACCGCGGCGAGCCAGTAGGCACCGGTGTAGCCCCATGCGTCAATCACGCTGGCGCCGACGCCGATTCCGACGACCGACCCCAGCAGCTTGGAGCTGTAGACCAGCCCGTAGTTGCTGGCGTTGTTGTTCTCGCCGAAGTAGTCCGGAGTCAGCGAGGCGAACATCGGGTAGAAGGCGCCGCCGCCGAAGCCGACCAGGAACGCGAAGGCCAGGAACGCGACTTCGCTGTGGGCCTTACCCGCGTAGAGCAGACCCACCAGGGACAGCGCCTCGATCAACAGCACCACAAGCAGCGTCTGCTTGCGCCCGAACTTGTCTGAGAGCCAACCGGTTACGGTGCGACCGGTGCCGTTGATGACGGACAGCACGCCGGCCGACGAGGCGGCGATCAGCGGACCGAACCCGAGTTCCTTGGCGAACGGCACCATGTAGCTGATGCCGAAGAGCGAGACGCCTGCGCTGATTCCCAATGACAGCCACATCAGGGGCAGCATGCCGGTCTTGATTGCTTCCATGGGTGTGTACTGCCGAGCGGCGGGCGGGTTCTTCTTCAGGCTCTCCGCACCGCTCTTGCTGTCCGCCCACTTGACCGGGTCGATCTCCGACGGCCACCAGTTCTTCGGCGGGTCGCGGAACAGCCAGCCACAGACCGCGCAGACGATCAACATGTAGGCGGCCACCAGGTCGAGCACCCATACATAGGTGTTCGGGTGCAAGGCGTAGCTGAAGATGAAGATGAACGGGATTGCGCCGTACGCGAATCCGCCGTTGACGAAGCCGGTCTTGGCACCGCGACGCTCGGGGTACCACTTGCCGACGAGGTTGATGCAGGTGGCGTACACCAGGCCCGCCCCGATGCCGCCGCATACAGCGAATCCGAGGTAGGCAAGCACCAGGTTGCTCTGGGTGATGCTGACGAAGCCGACCGCTGACAGGGCCGCGCCCGCGACCATCGCGGTCCGCGCGGAGACGATGCCCTTCTCGCGCAGCTTCCCGGCGGGAAATGCGATGCCTGCCTGGAAGAACGCCCAGATCGACAACAGCCAGAATGTTTCGCCCATGCTCCAGTGGTGCGCCTCGCGCAGCGCCTCCTCCGCGGCGCCGTAGCCGTACTCGTACACGCTCACGGCCATCATGGCGATCCACGGCAGCCAGACCATCCACACACGGGACCTGCCGAGGAGTTCGCGGTCGGTCTCCCCGACGCGGTATACCCGGCCGTTCGCGTCGATGACCTCGCGATAACTTGCGAAAGTTGACGACATGCTTGATTCTCTTTCTACGAATGGTTGAAGGCTCGCGCATCGAGGGCCTGTCGCGTGGCGTTTTGCGACAGAATTTCCCAGCGCGCGCTTGGCTTCACTCGGGTGGCAGCCCTATGAAGCAATTGCGTACCGCCGCAGCGTTTTTCGTGGGCACGCGGTTCTTGGCGTCGGCGGCGCAAGCGCCGCCGCCCGGTTTATGGCATGACGGTTTTGTCCTTTCGTCGCAGAGCCACTGACTCAGATGACGCCGGCGTTCCTGAACAGTTCGAGCTGTTCAGGCGTGTAGCCGAGCTCCGTGCAGATCTCGTCGGTGTGCTCACCCAGCAGTGGTGAGCGGACGATGTCGACCGGTGAGTCCGACAACCGGAGCGGAGAGCCGACGGTCTTGAACGCGCCACGCTCGGGGTGCTCCACCGTGACGATCGCCCCGAGTTCGTTCAGCGTTTCGTCCTCGATCAGTTCCTTGGTGGAAAGCACTGGCCCGCAAGGGATGTTGATCGCGTTGAGCGCCTCGAGCGCCTCCCATTTGCTGTGCCGCTCCGACCAGTCCTCGATCAGCGCGAAGACCTTGTCGAGCTTGGGAAGCCGGTCCTCTGGCCGCGCCCAGTCCGGATGGTCGGACAGATCGGGCCTGCCGATCAGCTCGGCCAGCGGCGCCCAACCCTGGGGCTGCACGATCACATAGATGTAGTCGTTGGGTCCGCCACCCTTGGTCTTGACCGCCCACCCCGGCTGGCCGCCGCCGGAGGCGTTGCCCGACCGGGGCACCTCGTCCCCGAAGCTCTGATTCGGGTACTCGCGAAGCGGCCCGCTGGCCAACCGTTGTTGGTCACGCAGCTTCACCCGGCACAGGTTGAGCACCGCCTCCTGCATCGCGACCTCAACGCGCTGCCCGCGACCGCTGTTCGTGCGCTGATAGAGCGCGGCCAAAATGCCGGACACCAAGTGGATTCCGGTGCCGGAGTCGCCGATCTGCGCACCGGTCGCCACGGGCGGGCCGTCCTCGAAACCCGTGGTGGCCATCGAGCCGCCCATCGCCTGGGCGATCACCTCGTAGGCCTTGTAGTCGAAGTACTTACCCGGACCGAAGCCCTTGATGGACGCGTAGATCAGGCGTGGGTTGATTTCGCGCAGCCGGTCCCAGGTGAAGCCGAACCGGTCGACGACGCCGGGGCCGAAGTTCTCCACGAGGATGTCGACGCGAGACACCAGATCGGTGAAGATCCGCTTGCCGTCCTCGCTCTTCATGTTCAACGTGATGCTGCGCTTGTTGCAGTTGAGCATCGTGAAGTAGAGGCTGTCGGCTCCTGGGACGTCGCGGAGTTGGCCGCGCGTGACGTCACCGGTGCCGGGCGCTTCCAGCTTGATGACGTCGGCGCCCAGCCAGCCGAGCAGTTGGGTGGCCGACGGGCCCGACTGGACGTGCGTCATGTCGAGCACGCGGACGCCGGAGAGCGCCTTGCCTGTCGGCGGATCCGATTCCACCTCGTCGTTGACCGGAGGGACCTGAACCATATTCGGAGACTTCCTTAACTCGAGCCGGTTTGCTTTCTCGGGACGAAAAGCTGGTCACAAGATTGCATACCGTATGAGGTAGACAACAGTGTGGTGGACGCAACACGGGTTGTCCAGCGATCGATCAGTACTCGTTGACTTTCCTGTCAGGTACCTGAAAATCCGCTTGCCCGAAGCAGATCCACAGGAAACTCGACTGCCGCGCCGCACCCTGCCGCAGCACCTCCCCTCGCCTATCCGGTCGGAGATGACGAGTGTTCGTATGACTCGTTAAATCGTTGTCTCCCAAGCATTTACGTGAAATTCGGGGAGAATCGTCTGCACCGGTGACACGGTCCGGCTGCCGGGTCGACAGCCCGCCGACAACGCTGAATCGGGCGGAGACTACGCGTTTGCCCTCTCCTAGGGAAGTACCACCAGGAACCTGCCAGAAAACTCGGGGCTTGCGCGCAGATTGTATGAGGTATACCGTACGCCGTGTGATGTCCGTTACTTCCTGACGAGACGAGTGACTGCCTTCACAACCACTAACGCATGAGTATTCGAATCTCAGCGGGCGAGCTGTGCCGGGTCCGGCAAGCGCTCACTGATCAACGTGTGGTTCCACCCCCACGCGGGCTGTATCTGCCGCGGCGGCCGTGAACCAAAAACACCACTAAAGGGGACTGTCTTGAGAAAGGCACTCGATGGCGTGCGCGTCCTGGATATGACGCATGTCCAGTCCGGCCCATCGTGCACTCAGATCCTCGCCTGGTTGGGCGCGGACGTCGTGAAACTCGAAGCGCCGGCCGGCGATGTCACCCGCAAGCAGCTGCGGGACGTCCCCGGCGCGGACAGCCTCTACTTCACGATGCTGAACTGCAACAAGCGCAGCATCACGCTGAACATGAAGTCGCCCGAGGGCAAGCGGATCTTCACCGAACTGCTCCCCCGCTTCGACATCCTCGCCGAGAACTTCGGCCCTGGCGCCATCGAGCGGATGGGCTTCGGTTGGGAAGAGTTGCAGCGCATCAACCCGCGGCTGATCTTCGCCTCCATCAAGGGTTTCGGCGACGGCCCCTACACCCACTACAAGGCCTACGAGGTGATCGCTCAGGCCATGGGCGGATCCATGAGCACGACGGGATTCGAGGACGGTCCACCGCTGGCCACCGGCGCGCAGATCGGCGATTCCGGCACCGGCATCCACACCGTGGCCGGCATCTTGGCCGCGCTCTACCAACGTGAGCACACCGGTCGCGGACAGCGGGTGACGGTCGCGATGCAGCACGCGGTGCTGAACCTGTGCCGCGTCAAGCTGCGCGACCACCAGCGGCTGGAACACGGGCCGCTCGGCGAGTACCCCAACGACGACTTCGGCGACTGTGTCCCGCGATCGGGCAATGCCTCCGGCGGCGGCCAGCCCGGGTGGGCCGTGAAGTGCGCACCCGGCGGCCCCAACGACTACATCTACGTCGTCGTCCAGCCCGTCGGGTGGGAACCGATCGCGAATCTGATCGGCAGGCCGGAACTCGTCACAGATCCGGAGTGGAGCACGCCGCAGGCACGGCTGAACAAGTTGGACAAGATGTTCCAGCTCATCGAGGAATGGACGATGGGCCTGGGCAAGTGGCGGGCGCTCGACTTGCTGACCGAGCACAACATCCCCTGCGGCCCAATCCTTTCCACCAAGGAGATCTTCGAGGACGCGTCGCTGGCGGCCAACGAGATGGTGGTCCGGGTCGATCACCCCGAGCGGGGCGAGTTCACCACGGTCGGCTGCCCGATCAAGCTGTCCGACTCCCCCGTCGAAATCGTCCGCTCCCCTTTGCTGGGCGAGCACAACTCCGACATCTACGGCGACGAGCTAGGGCTTGGCGGCCAGCTCACCGCGCTCAAGGCGAAGGGAGTCATCTAGCGATTCCGCCACATGAAAAGCAGACAGTCGGCAGTATACAGAGACCAAGAGGAGATTCGACACGCATGAACGCGTCAGCTCAGCCGACATACCGCGAGGTAGTCGACGATAACGGCAGGGTGTACCGGATCGGTGAGACCGACCGCGACATCCTGGGACGATCACGGGCCTGGATGGTGTGGCTCCCGTGGATTGCGATGATGGCCGTCAGCTCGTCCGAATATGCCTTCACCTCCGCGGAGGACACGCTCTCGGAGGCACACAACTGGCACGGCGGCCACATCTTCTGGTTGCTCGGCGTGTGGGTGATGTTCCAGGCAGCGGTGGCCTTCCCCGTCGGCCAGATGCGGGAGAGTGGCAAGCTGTCGGCGCGCGCGGCGATGATGCTGGGTGCCGTTGGGGCACTGCTCGGATACCTGTCGCTGGCCTATGCTCCGCATGTCCTGCTGGCGTACCTGGGCTTCGGGTTGTTCGGTGGCGGCGGCGCCGGCTTCGTGTACGCCACCTGCATCAACATGGTGGGCAAGTGGTATCCGGAACGTAAGGGCGGCAAGACCGGCTTCGTCAACGGCGGATTCGCCTATGGCTCGGTGCCGTTCATCTTCCTGTTCACCAGCTACATGAACCTGGAGAACTACGAGGGCATCCTGCTGGCCGTCGGCATCTTCCTGGCCGGTTTGGTCGCACTGTGTGGCTTCTTCTTCATCGACCCACCGAAGAACTGGTGGCCGCCGCATGTCGATCCGCTGAAGGTCAACGACGATCCGAAGATCCGTCGCGCGCTCGCCAAGAACCCGCCCGCGGTCAGGCAGTACACGCCGATGGAGGCCATCAAGACGGGCATCCTGCCGCTGATGTGGTTCGTGCTGCTGTGCACCGCTGGGATCAACATCTTCGGTATCGCGATGCAGGTGCCGTTCGGCAAGGAAATGGGCTTCGCAGGCGGCATCGTGGCCCTGGCCATGAGCTTCAAGGCGATCGTCAACGGCACCGGCCGCGGCGTGATCGGCTGGATCTCGGACCGGGTCGGCCGTAGGGACACGCTGATCATCGTGTGCGTGGTGCTGGGCCTGGCTCAGTTCGCCGTGTACTTCTCCGGGTCGATCGGCAGCATGCCGCTGTTCCTGCTCGCGTCCATGGTGTCCGGCTTCGGCGGCGGTGCGATCTTCCCGCTGTTCGCGGCCATGACCGCGGACTACTTCGGTGAGAACAACAACGCCACCAACTACGGCCTGGTCTACAGCTCGAAGCTGGTGTCCGGTCTGGTCGGGTCCGGACTGGGCGCGGTCGTGGTGGACAGCTGGGGTTACGGCGCCGCATTCGGGATCGCGGGTTCGGTCGGCATCGCCTGCGCCTTCCTGTCGATCCTGCTGCGTCAGCCCAAGCTCAAGGCGTCCACGCCGACGCGGCCCGGCGATCCGACGCAGTCCGAGAAGGTGCTCGCGGTCGACTAGCCGGCTGCCCACACAGAACACCCCGGGTGAGGAGGCGTCCGGACCGGACGTCCGCACCCGGGGTGTTCTGTTGCCGCGGATCGGGGTACGCGAGGGCGTGTCGCGGCGAACGAAGTTTATTGCATACGAAAGCCTGTAATCTGTGGCCGCAGGACAACAACTGGTTGGAGGATGCGCGATGTCACTTCCCACTCCGCGTAAGCGCGCCCACACGTTGAGCGACGCCGCTGCACGGCGAGTACAGCGCCCCGCGCCCCTGCGCCAGGCCGTCTACGACGCGATCGTGGACCTGATCGTGCAGGGCACACTTCAGCGGGGGCAGCACCTGGTGGAGAACGAACTCGCCGAGTACCTCGGCGTCAGCAGACAACCGGTGCGCGAGGCGCTGCAGCGGTTGCAGACGGACGGCTGGATCGATCTGCGGCCCGCCCAGGGCGCTTTCGTGCACACGCCCTCCGAGGACGAGGTGGACCAGCTGCTGGGCGTCCGCACGGTGCTCGAAACCTATTCGGCGCGACTGGCCGCCGAGAACGCCACGCCGGAAGACGTCAACCGGCTGTGGGAGTTACAGCAGGACGGCCTCAACGCGCTCGCGGCCAACGATTCGGAGGCCTTGGTCGAGGCGAACGTCAACCTGCACGCGGCGATCACCGAGATCGCGGGAAACGTGGTGCTGGCCAAGCACATTGGTTTGGTCGAACGGCGATGGCACTGGTATTACCTGCCGATCGCGCAGCCGCGCGGGCAGGCCGCCTGGACCGAGCATGCCGAACTGATCAAGGCGATCGCCGCCGGTGACGCCGACCTGGCCAGCAGCATCATGCAGCGCCACACGGAGCACACCCAGCAGGTGTATCACGATCAGCGGCAGGCGAAATCAGAGGCTGAGTAGCTCCTCGGTATTGTCGGCACAGACCCGGTCAGCGCCGGAGTAGATGTTCATCGACGACCCGCGCAGAAACCCGATCAACGTCAGGCCCATCTCTCGGGCGAGATCGACCGCGAGTGACGACGGCGCGGATACCGCTGTCAGAGCAGGGATTCCGGCCATCACCGCCTTCTGCACCAGTTCGAACGAGGCGCGACCGCTGACCATCAGCGTGGTGCCGGTCAGCGGCAGCCGCCGGTCATCGAATGCCCACCCGATGACCTTGTCCACCGCGTTGTGCCGCCCGACATCCTCCCGCACGCACAGCAGTTCACCCGCCTCGTCGAAGAGTGCTGCCGCGTGCAGTCCGCCGGTGCGGTCGAAGACGCGCTGAGCAGACCGCAGCTTGTCCGGCAGCGTGGCGATCGTGCCGGCGTTGAGTCGCACCGGATCATCGGCCACCCGCCACCTGCTGATGGTGCGCACCGCGTCGAGGCTGGCCTTCCCGCACAGGCCGCACGAGGACGTCGTGTAGAAGTTGCGCTCGACAGAGACGTCGGGCAACGGAACGCCGGCGGCGAGCACCACGTCGAGCACGTTGTAGGTGTTGACCCCGTCAGCGGTGGCACCTGCGCAGTAGCGAATCGCGGCGACGTCCGACTCGGTGGCCACCACGCCCTCGCTGACCAGAAATCCGCGCGCGAGGTCGAAGTCGTTACCGGGCGTGCGCATCGTCACCGTCAGCGGTCGGCCTGAGACCCGGATCTCCAACGGTTCCTCGGCGGCCAGCGAGTCGGGCCTGGAGCTTGCCACTCCATCGGCGACGCGGACGATGCGATATCTGCTGGTTACCCGTCCCATGACGGCGCTCCATTCTCGGTTTGAACTAACGGTGGACAAGTGATCCACGTCATAGTTATGCTAGTCGCATACTGTATGCAATCGTACTAGAACTGTTCGGAGGCCGACCATGAACGGCAACACTCACGGAGTCGCAGTCGCCGAAGTTCGCGATTTTCACGGCCTTTCCTATCGAGTCGGTGAACGACCGCAGGACATCATGGGCCGGTCCCGCAAATGGATGCTGTGGCTGCCATGGGCGGCCATGGCAGCCATCAGCGTGTTGCAGTACGGGTACGGTCTCGCCGCCGTCGCGACGACGGCGAGGGACCTGACAGCGGCGTTCTGGGTGCTGGCCTTGTGGGTGATGTTCCAAGCAGGCGCGGCGGCGCTGACCGCGGCACTGCGCCATCACTCGGTCGTCGCCCCGTCGCACGCGATGCTCGTCGGCGCGCTGCTGTGCGCCGCAGGCCCGTTCAGCCTGGCCTACACCGGCAGTCTCGCCGGCGCCGTCCTCGGCTATTCGGTGCTGTGCGGCAGCGGTGCCGGAATCGTCTACGCCACATGTGCTTCCACAGTCGCGAAGTGGTACCCCGAGGCTCGAGGATCGCGAATCGGCGTGGTCACCGGCGCATTCGGCTACGGCGCCGTTCCGTTCATCATCTTGTTCGCGGCAGGCCTCTCGGAGACCAACCACACCGCGATCTTGACCGGCGTCGGCGTCGTCGTCTTGGCCGTGGTGGCCCTGTGCGGCTTGTTCTTTCGGGATCCGCCCGCGGGCTGGTGGCCCGCCGATGTCGATCCGCGGCTGTGGGCTGTCGACAAGCGACTGAACCGCAGTCTGCGCAGCAATGCGCCGGCCGCCCGACAATACGCGCCAGGCCAGGCGGTGCGCACGACCGCGTTCGTGGTGATGTACCTGATCATGGTGTTCGCCGCCGCGACGTTCCTGCTGGCGGTCGCCTACGTGCCGATCGCCGCTATTTCCAACGGTTTCAGCGCGGTCGTCGCCGCGGCGGCCATCGGCCTGCTCGCTGTCGTCAGCGGCGGCGGGCGCGCGGTGGCCAGCGACGTCTCTGACCGGTTCGGGCGACGTCAGACACTGACCGGGGCACTGCTGCTCGCGGGCTGCGCCCAGTTGGGCCTGGTGTATTCCGCCGTCGTCCATCAGGCGGCGCCGTTCGTCATCTTCGCCGGGCTCAGCGGATTGGCGGGCGGTGCCTGCTACCCGCTGCTGGCGAGCCTGGTGGCGGATTACTTCGGTGAGCACAACGCCGTGCGCAACTTCGGCCTGGTCTACAGCGCCAAGGTGTTCGGTGGGCTGATCGGTATCGGGCTGCCCGCCTTCCTGGTGCACTCCCCCGCGCTGATGAACGTGTTCGTCGCGGCTGGGCTGATCGGACTGTGCGCCGCGGTCACCACGCGTCTGCTCCATCAGCCTGGCCACCTCATCTCGCGGTTGCCGCGCTAACACCGATTCCTCATCACGACAAGGAGATTCATGTCCATCAAGCCTGAAGTCAACGAGCTGCGGCATCTGATCGCGAATCTGCGAGGGTGCGTGACGTCGCTTGTCGCGACGTATCCGCAGTGCCACGCCAACCGTCGCGTCGTGAACGACGTCGAGTGCATCCTCAACGGCATCCACCGACTCGAGATCGACATCGAGGAACTGGAATTGGCGGGTGGACAGCCCCGCCCCGCTGGATCGTGGCAGATGATCCAGATCCCGGACACGCAGTACGACATCGACTTCTGGCGAGATGTCGACCACGAGGGTATCGGCGGGCAGACGCGGATAGCCTGAAGCGAGCAGTCGAGGCCGGGTGATCGCGACGATCACCCGGCCTCGACTTTTCAACCTCAGCGCAGCAGGCCCGCCGCAGTTGCCGCGATCGGATCGAGATCCTCTGTGTCCGAGGCAGCGAGCAATAGCAGTCGCTGCTTCATGCGCGGATCCCAGAACCGCCGGATGTGATCGGCCACCGCATTGGCGGCCTGCTCGTCGCGCAGATAGCCGAAATGCGCGGCGATGTTGTTGATCATCTTGATCTCCGCGGGAGCGTTGGCCGCCATGATCAGTCCACCAGTTCCGCGGTCAGCACGCCGTCGAACGCGCGCTCCGCGTGCTCGGTGACGACCGGATGGGCCAGCGTCACCTGAACCGCGGTCACCTTGTACTCCGGGCAGTTCGTGGCCCAGTCCGAGTTGTCGGTGGTCACCACGTTCGCCCCCGTCACCGGATAGTGGAACGTGGTGTACACGACTCCCGTCGGCATCCGGTCGGAGATCCTGGCCCGCAGTTTCGTCTTGCCGACGCGACTGGCGACAGTCACCTCGTCGCCATCGGTGATGCCGCGATCCTCGGCGTCGTGCGGATGAATCTCGAGCACATCTTCCTGATGCCAGGCGATGTTGGCCGTGCGGCGGGTCTGGGCGCCGACGTTGTACTGGCTCAGAATCCGGCCGGTCGTCAAGATCAGCGGGAAGCGGCGGGTGCTGCGCTCGTCGGTAGGCACGAACGGCGTCGGCATGAATCTGCCCTTGCCCCTGGTGAATTCCTCCACGTGCATGATCGGCGTGCCGTCGGGCGCGTCGCCGTCGCAGGGCCACTGGATGCTGCCCATCTCATCGATCCGGTCGAACGTCACGCCGGCGAAGGTCGGTGTCACCGAAGCGATCTCGTCCATGATCTGGCTGGGGTGGTCGTAGTGCATGGGGTAGCCCATCGCCGTCGCGATCTCGCAGACGATGTCCCACTCGTGCTTGCCACTCTTCGGTTTCATCACCGCGCGCACGCGGTTGATCCGTCGTTCGGCGTTGGTGAATGTGCCGTCCTTCTCCAGGAACGAGGCGCCGGGCAGGAACACGTGCGCGAACTTGGCGGTCTCGTTGAGGAACAGGTCCTGGACGATCACCAACTCCATCGCGCCAAGCGCGGCGGTGACGTGTCCGACGTTCGGGTCCGACTGCGCGATGTCCTCGCCGTGCACGAACAGGCCGCGGAAGCTGCCCTCGATCGCGGCGTCGAACATGTTCGGGATGCGAAGCCCGGGCTCCGGCAACAGGGCTGTGCCCCAGAGGTTTTCGAAGACCTCACGCACCGCGTCGTCGGCCACATGCCGGTACCCGCTGAATTCGTGCGGGAACGACCCCATGTCACAGGAGCCCTGCACGTTGTTCTGACCGCGCAACGGGTTGACCCCGACGCCGTCACGGCCGATGTTGCCGCACGCCATCGCCAGGTTCGCCATGCCCATCACCATGGTCGAGCCCTGGCTGTGCTCGGTCACACCGAGGCCGTAGTAGATGGCGCCATTGGGGGCCTGCGCGTACAACCGCGCCGCGGCGCGTACCTCCGCGGCGGGCACACCCGTGATCTCCTGCACCGCTTCAGGACTGTTCTCCGGGCGGGCGATGAACTCCGCCCATTCCTCGAAGCCCTCACAGCGGTCCGCGATGAACGCCGTGTCGACCAGGCCCTCGGTCACCACCACATGTGCGATCGCGTTGACCACGGCCACGTTCGTGCCGGGCTTCAACTGCAGGTGGTGATCGGCCTCGATGTGTGGAGAGCGAACCAGGTCGATGCGACGGGGGTCGACGACGATGAGCTTTGCGCCCTGGCGGATCCGCTGCTTCATCCTGGACGCGAAGACCGGGTGACCGTCGGTGGGATTGGCACCGATCACCATGATCACGTCGGCTTCGGCGACGGACCGGAAGTCCTGGGTGCCTGCCGACTCACCGAAGGTCTGCTTCAAGCCATACCCCGTCGGCGAGTGGCACACCCGCGCGCAGGTGTCGACGTTGTTGTTGCCGAACGCGGCGCGGACCATCTTCTGCACGACGTAGACCTCTTCGTTCGTGCACCGCGACGAGGTGATGGCGCCGATCGCGCCTGCGCCGTGCCGTCGCCGGATGTCGAGCATCCTGCGTGCGACGGTGTCGATCGCCTCGTCCCATTCCACTTCGCGCCACGGATCGGTGATCGCGTCGCGCACCATGGGCTTGAGCTTGCGGTCGGGATGGGTGGCGTAGCCAAAGGCGAACCGGCCCTTGACACATGAGTGTCCCTCGTTGGCGCCGCCGTCCTTGTAGGGCACCATGCGGACCAGTTCGTCGCCGCGCAGTTCGGCTTTGAATGAACATCCCACACCGCAGTAGGCACAGGTGGTGACCACGGACCGCGACGGCATGCCCAGTTCGATCACCGAGCGTTCCTGCAGGGTCGCGGTCGGGCACGCCTGCACGCAGGCACCGCACGACACACATTCGGAGTCCATGAACAACTCGCCTGCGCCGGGTGAGACCTTCGACTCGAAGCCACGGCCCTCGATGGTCAGCGCAAACGTGCCTTGAATCTCGTCACATGCGCGCACACAGCGGGAGCAGACAATGCATTTCGACGGATCGAAGTCGAAGTACGGGTTGCTCTGGTCCTTGACCGCGTCGAAGTGGTTCTCGCCCTCGTAGCCGTACCGCACCTGGCGCAGCCCGACAACGCCTGCCATGTCCTGCAATTCGCAGTCGCCGTTGGCGCCGCAGGTGAGACAGTCCAACGGGTGGTCGGAGATGTAGAGCTCCATGACGTTCTCACGCAGCTTGGCCACCTTCGGCGTCTGCGTGCGCACCACCATGCCGTCGGCCACCGGAGTGGTGCACGACGCGGGCGTGCCGCGGCGGCCGTCGATCTCGACCAGGCACAGCCGGCAGGAGCCGAACGCGTCGAGTCGATCGGTCGCACACAGCTTGGGGATGTCGACACCGGCCGTCGCGGCCGCGCGCATCACCGACGTGCCCTCCGGCACCGACACCGGGAATCCGTCGACCTCGAGCGAGACCGTCGCGGGTCCGGTCTTGGCCGGGGTGCCGAAGTCGGGTTCCTTGAGCAGACTCATGGCTGGCCTTCCGTCCTCGCGCTGATGGGTTCTTTGGCTGTGGGTTCTTTGGCGGAGAAATCGTCTGGGAAATGGTTGATCGCGCTGCGCACGGGCATCGGCGTCAGCCCGCCCATCGCGCACAACGAACCTTCGGTCATCACGTCGCACAGATCCTCGAGCAGCGCCAGGTTTTCGTCGCGGTGCTCCCCTGCGGTGATCCGGTCGATGACCTCAACGCCGCGCACCGCGCCGACCCGACAGGGTGTGCACTTGCCGCACGACTCCGCAGCGCAGAATTCCATCGCGAACCGGGCCTGCGCCGCCATGTCGACGGTCTCGTCGAACACCACGACGCCACCGTGACCGACCATGGCACCCGCCGCGGCGAACGCCTCGTAGTCCATCGGCAGGTCGAACTGCGCCCTCGGCAGGTACGCGCCCAGCGGCCCGCCGACCTGCACCGCCCGTACCGAGCGACCGGACCGGGTGCCGCCGCCGTAACCGTCGACGAGTTCACCGAGGGTGATGCCGAACGCGGTCTCGACGATGCCGCCGTGCTTGATGTTGCCGCCGAGTTGGAAGACCTGGGTGCCGCGGGACCGCTCGACGCCGAGTTGTTGGTAGGCCTTGGCGCCGTGCGCGAGCACCGTCGGCACCGTGCCAAGGGTGAGCACGTTGTTCACCACGGTCGGCTTCCCGAACAAACCGTTGATCGCCGGAATCGGCGGCTTGGCGCGGACCATGCCGCGCTTGCCCTCCAGACTCTCCAGCATCGAGGTTTCCTCGCCGCAGATGTAGGCGCCGCCGCCCACGCGCACGAAGAGGTCGAAGTTCAGTGACGAGCCGAGCACGCCGTCGCCGAGCCACCCTCGGCCGTAAGCGATCTCGATCGCGGCGCGCATCGTGGCGATCGCGTCGGGGTACTCCGACCTGATGTAGATGTAGCCCTCGGTGGCGCCGACCGCGTACGCGGCGATCGTCATGCCCTCGATGAGCAGGAACGGATCGCCCTCCATCAGCATGCGGTCGGCGAACGTGCCGCTGTCGCCTTCGTCGGCGTTACAGCAGACGAACTTCAACTCGTCGACGCAGTCGAGCACCGTCTTCCACTTGATGCCGGCCGGGAATCCTGCGCCGCCGCGGCCGCGCAATCCGGACTCCGTCACCTCAGCGACGACGTCCGCCGGCGACATCTCGAGCGCACGAACCAGGCCGACGATGCCGCCGTGCCGCAGATAGTCGTCGGGCGACAGCGGATCGGTGACACCCATCCGGGAGAAGGTGACCCGGTTCTGCGATGCCAGCCAAGGCAATTCGTCGACCACGCCCAGCCGCTGCGGCAGGTCGGCTCCGTCCAGGAGGCCGGCCGCCACCAGGTCGTCGACGTCGGCGGCCGCCACCGGCCCATAGCCGACGCGCCCCTGCGGGGTCTCCACCTCCACCAGCGGCTCGAGCCAGAGCATTCCGCGGGACCCGTTGCGCACCACCTGAACAGCGCGGCCGCGGCGCGTCGCCGCGCTGTTCAGTGCTGCTGCGACGTCGTCGGCGCCGACCGACTTGGCCGCGGAGTCCCTTGGCACGTAAACAGTTACGGGTGTGTTCATTGCGCGACCGCCTCATCAAGGATCGTCGTCAAGCGTGCTTCGTCCAGCCGTCCCCGCAGCCGGCCGTTCACTTGCGCCGCGGGCCCCAACGCGCAGTTGCCGAGGCAGAAGACCTGTTCGACAGTGACGGAACCGTCCGCGCTGGTGTCCCCTAGACTCAGCCCGCGGGTGTCTTGCAGGTGGTCCACCAGACGTTGCGCACCGACGGCCTGACAGGCCTCTCCGCGGCAGATGCGGACCGTGGTACGCCCAGCGGGCGTCGAACGGAAGTCGTGATAGAAGGACACCACGCCGTGCACGTCGGCGCGGGACAGGTTCAATTCGTCAGCGAGCACCGGAATAGCCTCCGGTGGAACGCATCCCAGTGCTTCCTGGATGGCGTGCAGGATCGGAAGCAAAGCGCCTCGCTGCCCTTTGTGAGTCGTGACGATATCTCGAACAAGGGCGGTGTTCATGCCTCGACTCCTAACGAAATGGGTTGAACCGCCCCAGGACGCGCCTGGGGCGGTTCACACCCGGGCGGGCGGGATTAAACGACGATCTTCTTCTCGTGCCACGCAGCGATGGTCTCCGCGTCGTAGCCCAGTTCGGCGAGGACCTGGTCGGTGTGCTCACCGAGCAGTGGCGCGCCCTTGATGTCGGGCTTGAACGACGAGAACTTGATCGGGCTGCCGACGGTCAGGTAGGTACCCCGGCCCGGCTGCTCGACCTCGACGATGCTGCCGCTCTTGCGCAGGTCCTTGTCCTCCGCGAGGTCCTTCATGGACATGACGGGCGCACACGGCACCTCCCACTCACGCAGAATGTCGACCGCTTCCCACTTCGTCTTGTCCGCCAGCCACTTCTCGATCTCGGCGAAGATGTCGAAGATCTTGTCCTGACGGGCACGCGCGGTGCTGTAGCCGGGGTCGTCCACCCACTCGGGCCGACCGATTGCCTCGGCGGTGCGCTTCCAGTTCTGCTCCTGAATGGTGAAGTAGATGTAGGCGTTGGGGTCGGTCTCCCAGCCCTTGCACTTGACGACCCAGCCCGGCTGCCCGCCGCCGCCTGCGTTGCCACCGCGCGGAACGGCCTCGCCGAACTCGCCGTTCGGCCACTGCGGGTACTCCTCCAGGTAGCCGACACGCTCCAGGCGCTGCTGGTCGCGCAGCTTGACCCGGCACAGGTTCAGCACGGCGTCCTGCATGGCGGCCGAAACCTTCTGGCCCTTGCCGGTCTTCTCCCGGTGGATCAGCGCGGTCAGGATGCCAATCAGCAGGTGCATACCCGTGTTGCTGTCGCCAAGGGCGGCGCCGGCAACGGTCGGCGGGCCATCCCAGAACCCGGTGGTCGAGGCGTTGCCGCCGGCACACTGCGCGACGTTCTCGTACACCTTGAGGTCATTCCAGGACGAGTCGTCGTTGAAGCCCTTGACGGAACCGAAGATCAACCGCGGGTTCCATTCCTGGATCTTCTCCCACGACAGGCCCATCCGGTCCATGGCGCCCGGTGCGAAGTTCTCCACCAGCACGTCCGCCTCGCGAATCAGCTTCTCCATCACCTCGAGACCCTCGGGTGACTTCGTGTTGATCGCCAGCGAGCGCTTGTTGCTGTTGAGCATGGTGAAGTACAGCGCGTCCAGTTCGGGGATGTCCCGCAACTGGTTACGCGTGACATCACCGCCGCTCGTCCGCTCGACCTTCAGGACGTCGGCTCCGAGCCAGGCGAGCATCTGGGTGCACGCCGGGCCTGCCTGGACCCCGGTGAAGTCAATCACCTTGATCCCGGAGAGGGGCAAATCGGTCATGACACGTTTCCTTTCGTCGGTTGTTGTCGTGTCGGTGCGAGCGAGCTCAGTGCTTTGCGGTGATGCCCTTCGGGTTGAGATGCGCGATGTTGCCGCTCTCGGTCCCGTCCGAGGGATCGATGACGCAGTCGATGAGCGCAGGCCTGCCCGACGCGAGGGCTTCGCGCAGTGCTGCCGCAACTTCTGCGGGTGTCGTGGCCTGATATCCCTTGCCACCGAACGCTTTGATCATGTATTCGTGCCTTGCCTGCAGCACGGTCGGCGCCGGGTCCGTCGTGTTCGACGATTCGTCTCCGCGGTAGACGCCGCTGTTGTTGAGGATGACGGTGACGATCGGCAGGTTGTAGCGGCAAATCGCCTCCAGTTCCATACCGGAGAACCCGAATGCGCTGTCGCCCTCGATCGCGACGACCGGGTCACCGGTCTCGACGGCGGCGGCGATCGCGTAACCCATGCCGATGCCCATCACGCCCCATGTGCCGCTGTCCAGCCGGTGCCGCGGCACCTGCATGCCAATCGTGTTGCGCGCCAAGTCGAGTGCGTTGGCGCCCTCGTTGACGACGTAGGCCTGCGGGTTGTCCTGCAGCACGTCGCGGATGGCCTGCAGCGCTCCGAGGAATTTCATCGGGTGCGCGGTCAGCGCCGATTCCAGTCGGCCTGCCATCTTGGCGACGTTCGACGACGACTTCGCCTCCAGCTCTTCGCGCCAGTCGGACTGCACGCTGATCTGGCCGGGCTTCGCCCGCTCGAGCAGCGCCTCCATCACCGAGCCGATGTCGCCGACCAGCGGCGCCGCGATCGGTTGGTTGCTGTCCATCTCGTTGGCAGCGATGTCCACCTGGATGAACTTGGCGTCCGGATTCCATTGCGGCGCATCGCCGTGTCCGAGCAGCCAGTTGAGCCGGGCTCCGACGAGCATCACGACGTCGGCGCGCTTGAGGGCCAGCGAGCGGGCGGTGGCCGCCGACTGTGGGTGGTCGTCGGGCAGCAGGCCCTTGGCCATCGACATCGGCAGGTACGGTACGCCGGTGGTCTCGACGAATTCGCGGATCTGCTCGTCGGCCTGCGCGTAGGCCGCGCCCTTACCGAGCACGATCAGTGGCCGCTTGGCGTTGGCGAGCAGATCGATTGCGGAGTCGACCATTTCGGTCTCCGGCAGTTGCCGCGGCGCGGGGTTGACGACCTTCCACAACGTCTTGGAGGCCTCTGCCGCGTCGATCACCTCGCCCAGCACCGCGGCCGGGATGTCGAGGTACACGCCGCCGGGACGGCCGGAGGCCGCGGTGCGGATGGCGCGGGCGATACCCCGGCCGATGTCCTCGGCCCGCGATACTCGGTAGGCCGCCTTGGCGAACATCCTGGCCGCCGCCAGCTGGTCCATCTCCTCGTAGTCGCCGCGCTGCAGGTCGACCAGATGGCGCTCACTGGAGCCGGAGATCTGGACCATCGGGAAGCAGTTGGTGGTCGCATTAGCCAGTGCCACAAGGCCGTTGAGGAAGCCGGGGGCCGAGACGGTCAGGCAGATGCCGGGCTTCTTGGTCAAAAAGCCCGCTGCGGCCGCAGCGTGGCCGGCGTCGCTCTCGTGGCGGAAACCGATGTAGCGGATGCCCGATGCCTGGGCGAGGCGGGCCAGGTCGGTGATCGGGATGCCGACCACACCGTAGATGGTGTGTACGTCGTTGAGCTTGAGCGCGTCCACGACCAGATGGATCCCATCGGTGAGAGCACCCGGCTCTTGCGGCTCGGGGGCGCTCTCTACCTCCGTGTCCGGCAGGGAAGCAATGGTCATGATGTGGGCCCTTCCTGGCTGTTCGCGCTTATTCCCTTGTTGGAGTTAACTTTCCGCGTCGCGGTCGGGTGAGTCCAACACCTGTTTCCAATCACCCGATAAACGGCGGTTATCACGGCGTGCCGAAGGCGGACCTACGTCCACCGCAGGCGTTATGCGACGTGGACGAGATCCTTTCCGTGCAGTTCGAAGATGTCGTTCAACGGCGTTCCGACGGCGACGTTCAAGAACGCCCGCGCGGCGACGGAGCCGGGCATGCCGGCGTGAATCGCCATCGAGATCTGTGCTGTGGTGTCGGGCCCGACCAGGCGGATCACCCTCGCCGCGCCGTTCACCGGCATCGCGCGCAGCCAGGTGTGCGGCACC
The DNA here is from genome assembly GCF_900240945.1 of Mycobacterium sp. 3519A. Classification (NCBI taxonomy): domain Bacteria; kingdom Bacillati; phylum Actinomycetota; class Actinomycetes; order Mycobacteriales; family Mycobacteriaceae; genus Mycobacterium; species Mycobacterium sp. 3519A. Next base: position 1,170,964 of record NZ_OESG01000013.1, on the reverse strand, counting down.
ACGCTGGCCCACGCGCCGGTCGCGACGTGTGCGTAAAGCGATGCGACGGAGTCGGTTTCGACCTGCGGCGCGGGCAGCGCCCCGCTGCCTGCGAAGGCCTTGTCGATGAACTGGCGAAAGCGCATATCGGGTGTGAGCAGTGCCAGCGGCAACTGGGCCGCCTCGGCCCAGGTGATGGTCCGTGCTGACGGCACCAGCTGATCACCCGCCACCAGAAGCACATACTGCTCTTCATACAGCGGCACCACCTCGAGCCCCGACTGGTCGTCAGGGCCGAAATGTGCGATGGCCACGTCCAATTCGAAGTCGCGGAGTTGACGGAGCAACTCGGTGGACGATAGCCGCGAGCACACCTTCACCCTTGCCAACGGGTGCAGCGCGCAGAATGCCGCCACCGGAAGAGCCGCCGTCGTCGACACCGTCGGCCCCGTCCCGAGCCGCAACGTCGCCGAGATGCCGGAGCGCATCGCGGCGGCCTCGGCCTTGAGAGCGTCGTGCTCGGCGAGCACGCGCTTGGCCCAGACGACCAACCGTTCGCCCTCGGGGGTCAACCCTTCGAAGTTCTGGCCACGGTTGATGAGGGTGACGCTGAGCTCGCGTTCCAACTTTGCGATCGAGGTGGACAGCGCAGGCTGCGACACGTAGCAGCTCTCGGCCGCGCGCGCAAAGTGTCGCTCCCTGGCCACCGCCACGAAGTACTCCAGTTGGCGCAGCAGCACAGGCCCTCCTCAGCGCTCTCAGATTGTATTCAGTATTCGATATTGCGTATGCTAGAGGTCTCCTGCGACTATGTCCAGCGAGCAATCGAATGAGGAACGGAGCGTGACGTGGCCGAAGGTTCGAATGTGACCGGTGTGACCGAGGAATGGCTTGCCGCGGCGGTCGTCAGGGAATCCGGCGAGGCCATCGTGGTCACCGATCCGGCCGGAATCATCAGGTTGTGGAATGAGGGGTCCGCGCGGATGTTCGGCTACTCGGTCGAGGAGGCGCTGGGCCAGAACCTGGACATCATCATTCCGGAGAAGCTGCGCGAGCGGCACTGGAAGGGCTACTTCCAGACCATGGCCACCGGATATACCCGGTACGGCGACAAGCTGCTGAGCGTGCCTGCCACCCACCGCGACGGGCATCGGCTGTCGATCGAGTTCAGTGTCGCGCTGCTGCGGGACGATGCCGACCAGATCGTCGGGATCTCGGCGATCATGCGCGAGGTCAGCGAGCGCCGCAACGCCGAGCGTGAACTGCGCGCCAAGATCGCCGAACTCGAAAGCCGGGCGGCGTCGGCCTGACCCGCCCGCAGCGTGCGGCGAACGTTCCGTACCGCTCGAAAAATCGGCGAAATTTCGAGCGGTAAGGAACGTTCGGCCAGGGGGCGTCACTCGATGCGCAGCACGCGCATCCGGTCGGTGTAGCCCGCGACGCCGTCACGGCTCCCGGACACCACGACCACCAGGCTGCCCGGATGCGAGATACCGAGATCGGCCAGACCACGGCTCACCACCGCAGGCATGGTCTCCGGTGTGCTCGACGGGGCCAACACCGCCGACTGGATCCCCCAGGTGAACGCCAACCGCGCCCTGACCGATTCGTTGTGCGCGAACGCGATCAGCGGCAACGGCGACCGTTGCCGGGCCAACCGCATCGCGGTGTCCCCCGACCGGGTGAAGCAGCACAGCGCCACCGCTCCGATTCGCCTGCCGAGCTGGCACGCGGCCGCGGCAACCGCATCGCTGATGCCCGCGTCCTCGTCTTCCCGCAGCGCTTGTTCGGTCGCTTTGCCTTGTCGCAGTGCGTCTTCGGCCGTCATGACGATGCGACCCATCGTCTCGACGGTGTGCGCAGGGTAGGCGCCGACGCTGGTCTCCGCGGACAGCATCACCGCGTCGGCGCCGTCGAAGATCGCGTTGGCGACGTCGGACACCTCCGCCCGCGTCGGGCGCGTGTCGGCGACCATCGAATCGAGCATGTGCGTCGCGACGATGACCGGTTTGGCCGCCTGCCTGCACAAGCTGATCGCCCGCTTCTGCACCAGCGGAACCTGCTCAAGCGGCATCTCGACGCCGAGGTCGCCGCGCGCGACCATCAAGCCGTCGAACGCATCGATGATCGCGGGCAGGTCCGAAACCGCCTCCGGTTTCTCGAGTTTCACCATGACGGGAACTCGCTTGCCCATCTCGTCCATGATCGCGTGCGCCAGCTTGACCTCTTCGGGCGCCCGCACGAACGACATGGCCACCATGTCGACACCGAGTTCGAGGGCGAACTTGAGATCTTCGATGTCCTTCTCGGACAGCGGCGGCACGCTGACCGCGACACCCGGTAGCGAGATGCCCTTGTTGTCACTGACGGGTCCGCCGTGGATGACCTCACAGCGCACATCGGTGTCGTCCACGTCGAGCACCCGCAGTTCGATCTTGCCGTCGTTGACCAGCAGTCGGTCACCTGGACGCACATCTGCGGCCAGCCCGTCGTACGTCGTCGACACCCTGTCGTGGTCGCCGGCGCACGCCGACGTGGTGATCACGATCTGCTCGCCGTCGGCCCAGAACACCGGCCCCTCGGCGAACCGGCCGAGCCGGATCTTCGGGCCCTGCAGGTCGGCGAGCACACCCACGGCACGCCCCCGCTCGGCGGCGATGCGGCGCACGGTGTCATAGACCGCCGAATGCTCGGCCTGCGAACCATGACTGAAGTTGAGCCGGGCCACATCCATTCCGGCGTCGATGAGTTCGGCCAGCTGCGGAGCGGTCGCGGTGGCCGGTCCGAGTGTGCAGACGATCTTGGCGCGTCGGTTCACGATGTTCCTCTCGTCAGCGCAGCGCGGGTTCGGGCTGCGGGACAACGGCGGCATGCGACGTCGCAGGCGCGCAGGTCTGGGCAAGGAGGTCGGCGGCGGCGTGCACGGTGCGAAGCGTCGGCGCGGGGGCGCCGGTGAGGTCGGCCATCTCCACCACCGCGGTGACGATGGCGTCGAGCTCCAGCTGCTTACCGGCCTCGAGGTCCTGCAGCATGGACGTCTTGTGGTGGCCGACGTTCTCCGCGCCGCGCAGCCGCTTCTCGATCGAAATGTCCGGTGTACTACCGACTCTGGCCGCGATGTCGAGCGTCTCCTCCATCAGCTGGGTGACGATCGTGCGGGTGTTGGGGTTCTGGCAGATCTCGACCATGGTGGCCCTGGTGAGCGCGCTCAGCGGATTGAACGCGACGTTGCCCATCAGCTTGATCCAGATGTCGTCGCGCAGGTTCGCCTCGACCGGCGCCTTCAGTCCGCCGGCAATCATCGCGTCGCTCAGGTCTTTACAGCGTTGCGAGATCTCCCCGGACGGCTCGCCGATCGAGAACCGGGTGCCCTCGAGATGCCGGATCACGCCCGGCGCCTCGATCGTCGTCGCCGGATAGACCACACAGCCGATCGCCCTCTCCGGTTTCAGCACGGCACTGGTGGCCCCGCCCGGATCAACGGCTTCGATGCGGCGGCCCTCGTACGGCCCGGGCAGTTGATGGAAGTACCACCACGGAATTCCGTTCTGCGCGGGCAGGACTGCGGTGTGCTCACCCAGCAGCGGCTGCACCAGCGGACCACAGGAGGGATAGCTGTGCGCCTTGAGCCCGAGGAAGACATAGTCGACGGGGCCGATCTCGGCGGGATCGTCGGTGGCGTGCGGGTGCGCCACGAAGTCGCCGCGCGGGCTGAGCACCTGCACCCCGTTCTCCCGCATGGCCCGCAGATGCTCGTTGCGTGCGATCAGGTGGACCTCAGCACCGCCTCGGTGCAGCGAAGCGCCCCAGTACGCGCCAATTGCTCCGGCCCCGACGACTGCAATCTTCATGGCGACACTCCTGCCTGTGGATACTGTATGTACAGCCACGCGCGGCCACGACAGCCGTGCGGGTTCCTCGGATCTGGTTGCATACAGTATGCGATCTCCTTTACTGTGGCAATGGTCCGCGCCTGGGCGTCGCCGTTATCGGCGTACGAACTTTCTGCCCGGCCACAGCCAGGAAGAGGAATATGACGCTGATCGGAGTGCCGCGCGAGACCGCGGCAGATGAACGCCGTGTCGCGCTGGTCCCCAAGGTCGTCGAGAAACTGCGCGCTGCAGGCCTCGACGTCGTCGTCGAAAGTGGCGCCGGCACAGGGGCTTTGATTCCTGACGAACAGTACGAACGCGCGGGCGCCACGATCGGTGACCCATGGCCCGCCGATCTGGTGGTGAAGGTCAACCCGCCGACCAAGGACGAAATCGCGCTGCTGAAGCCCGAATCCACGATCGTGGGCTTCCTGGCGCCCCGCACACATCCCGAGGTTGCCGAGGATCTGCGGCTCGCGGGCGTCACAGGCTTTGCCATGGAAGCGATTCCACGGATCTCCCGCGCACAGGCGATGGATGCATTGTCATCGCAGGCCAACGTCGCCGGTTATAAGGCCGTGTTGGTGGCGGCCTCGGAGGCCACCCGCTTCTTCCCGATGCTGACCACCGCGGCGGGCACCGTGAAGCCGGCCACCGTGCTGGTGCTCGGTGTCGGTGTGGCCGGTCTGCAGGCGTTGGCGACGGCCAAGCGGCTCGGCGGCAAGACCACGGGCTACGACGTGCGGCCCGAAGTCGCCGATCAGGTGCGCTCGGTCGGTGCACAGTGGCTTGACCTCGGCATTGACGCCGCCGGAGAGGGCGGCTACGCGCGCGAACTCACCGAGGCCGAGCGGGCCCAGCAGCAGGACGCGCTGGAGAAGGCGATCACGGGGTTCGATGTCGTCATCACCACCGCCCTGGTTCCCGGCAGGCCCGCGCCCCGGCTGGTCACGGCGGCCGCGGTGCGCGGTATGAAGCCGGGCAGTGTGGTGGTCGACCTGGCCGGTGAGACCGGCGGCAACTGCGAGCTGACCGAACCCGGCCAGACCGTCGTCAAACACGATGTGACGATCGCGTCGCCGCTGAACCTGCCTGCCACCATGCCCGAACACGCCAGCGAGTTGTACGCCAAGAACATTGCGTCGCTGCTCGAGCTGTTGATCAAGGACGGCGAAGTGGCACCGGATTTCGAAGACGAAGTCGTGGCTGCTTCGTGCGTCACACGTGAGGAGACCAACTGAGATGTACGACCAGTTGTTGGCCAATCTGGCGATCCTGGTGTTGTCAGGGTTCGTCGGGTTCTCGGTGATCTCCAAGGTGCCCAACACCTTGCACACCCCGTTGATGTCGGGCACCAACGCAATTCACGGCATCGTGCTGATCGGTGCGCTGGTGGTGCTCGGCCGCGTCGAGCACCCCAACCTCGCCGAGCAGGTCATCCTGTTCGTCGCGGTCGTGTTCGGCACGCTCAACGTGGTCGGCGGCTTCGTGGTGACCGACCGGATGCTGGGCATGTTCAAAGGTAAGAAGCCGGCCTCCGCCGTGGGAACGAATGGGCAAGCGCGATGAACTATCTCGTCACAGTGCTGTACATCATCGCGTTCGCGATGTTCATCTACGGCCTGATGGGGTTGACCGGACCCAAGACCGCGGTGCGCGGCAACTGGATCGCGGGTGCGGGGATGGCCGTCGCGGTCCTCGCGACGCTGATCGCGATCCGGCACAGCGAGAACTGGGGCCTGATCATCGCCGGCCTCCTGCTCGGGGTGGCACTCGGGGTGCCGCCGGCCCGGATGACGAAGATGACCGCGATGCCGCAGCTGGTCGCCCTGTTCAACGGGGTCGGTGGCGGCACGGTGGCGCTGATCGCGCTGTCGGAATTCATTGACACCGCGGGCTTTTCGGATTTCCAGCACGGGGAGTCGCCGACCGTGCACATCGTGGTGGCCTCACTGTTCGCCGCGATCATCGGCTCGGTGTCGTTCTGGGGTTCGATCATCGCGTTCGGCAAGCTGCAGGAGGTGCTGCCGGGCCGCCCGATCGGTATCGGCAAGGCACAGCAGCCGTTCAACCTGTTGCTGCTCGCGGGCGCGGTCGCCGCCGCGATCGCGATCGGCCTGGCCGCGCATCCGGGAAGCGGTGGCGCATCGCTGTGGTGGATGGTCGGACTGCTCGTCGCCGCGGGTGTCCTCGGCTTGATGGTGGTGCTGCCGATCGGCGGCGCCGATATGCCGGTGGTGATCTCGTTGCTCAACGCGCTGACCGGATTGTCCGCTGCGGCAGCAGGTTTGGCACTGGACAACACCGCGATGATCGTGGCGGGCATGATCGTCGGCGCCTCTGGTTCGATCCTGACCAACCTGATGGCTAAGGCGATGAACCGCTCCATCCCGGCGATCGTCGCAGGCGGCTTCGGCGGCGGCGGCATGGCGGCATCGAGCGACGACGGCACCGACAAGGTGGTCAAGGCCACCTCGGCGGCCGACGCCGCGATCCAGATGGCCTACGCCAACCAGGTCATCGTGGTGCCCGGCTACGGACTGGCCGTCGCGCAGGCCCAGCACGCCGTCAAGGACCTCGCGGGCATGCTCGAACAGCGCGGCGTGCCGGTGAAGTACGCGATCCATCCGGTCGCGGGGCGGATGCCAGGGCACATGAACGTGCTGCTGGCCGAGGCTGACGTCGAATACGACGCGATGAAGGAAATGGACGACATCAACGACGAATTCGGCAGGACCGACGTTACGATCGTCATCGGCGCCAACGACGTCACCAACCCGGCGGCGCGCAACGATCCGTCGAGTCCGATCCACGGCATGCCGATCCTCAACGTCGACCAGTCCAAGTCGGTCATCGTGCTCAAGCGCTCGATGAACTCCGGCTTCGCGGGCATCGAGAACCCGCTGTTCTACGCCGACGGCACCACCATGCTGTTCGGCGACGCCAAGAAGTCGGTCACCGAGGTCGCGGAGGAATTGAAGGTCCTCTGAGCGGCGCTGATAACATCTCGCTATCGGCCGGTAACAGATTTCTGTTGGACGGCTGTGGGCGCAGCCCGCAATGATGAAGGGCAGCAACGAGAGTCGGCTTGTCCGCGCGAGCACGAAAGGCAACTGAACACATGGGCGTCGAGAACCCGAAGGTCAAGCCGCCCAAGAAGTCAGCAGCCGGAGTGCCTGCGGTCATGCACGCGCTGGAGTACTCGCTGGAGCAGACTTCGCTGGTGCGGACGACGCTCAACCTGCTGAGCATCAATCAGGCTGACGGCATCGACTGCCCGGGCTGTGCATGGCCGGAGCCTGAGGCCGGTAAGCGGCACCGCAACGAGTACTGCGAGAACGGCGCCAAACACATCAACGACGAGGCGACCACCCGCCGGATAACCCGAGAGTTCTTCCGCGAGCACTCGATCTCCGAACTGGCCACGAAGTCGGACATGTGGCTCAACAAACAGGGCCGGTTGACCGAGCCGATGGTGAAGCGGCCCGGATCCGACCACTACGAGCCGATCGACTGGGACGGTGCCTTCGACGTTATGGCCACCGAGTTGCGCGGGCTGGATTCACCCGACGAGGCGCTGTTCTACACCTCGGGCAGGCTCAGCAACGAGGCGGCGTTTCTGCTGCAACTGTTCGCACGGGCGTACGGCACCAACAATCTGCCCGACTGTTCGAACATGTGCCACGAATCCAGCGGCGCCGGACTGAGTGAGACGCTGGGAATCGGCAAGGGCAGTGTGAGCCTCGAGGACCTCGAAACCGCCGACCTGGTGCTGGCGGTGGGACTCAACCCGGGGACCAACATGCCTCGGATGCTGTCGGCGCTGGAAGAAACCAAACGCAACGGCGGACACGTGATCGCGGTGAACCCGTTGCCCGAAGCGGGACTGATCCGGTTCAAGAATCCGCAGAAGGCCAGGGGAATCCTGGGCCGCGGCACCGCGATCGCCGATCAGTTCCTGCACATCAAGCCGTGTGGCGACCTGGCGCTGTTTCAGGCCATCAACGCGCTGCTGTTGAAGGCCGAAGACGACGCGCCGGGAATGGTGCTGGATTCCGATTTCATCGACACCCACACCACGGGTTTCGCGGAGTTCGCCGCCCACGCACGACAGATCTCCTGGCCGGATGTGCTTGACGCGACCGGTCTTTCGCAGCAGGAGATCCAGCAGGTCGTCGATCGGGTGCTCGCCAGCTCGAAGGTCATCGTGTGCTGGGCGATGGGCGTCACCCAGCAGAAGCACGGTGTGGCGACCGTGCGCGAGATCGTGAACTTCCTAATGCTGCGCGGAAACCTGGGCCGCCCGGGCGCGGGGGTGTGCCCGGTTCGCGGTCACAGCAACGTCCAGGGCGACCGCACGATGGGCATCTGGGAAAAGATGCCTCAGTCGTTCCTCGATGCGCTCGAGCGGGAGTTCGGCTTCGCTCCCCCGACGCACCACGGCCTCGACGCGGTGGACTCGATCAGGGCCATGCGCGACGGCCGGGCCAAGGTGTTCGTCGGCTTCGCAGGCAATTTCGTGCGCGCGACCCCTGACAGCGAGTTGACCGAACGCGCGATGCGCAATTGCCGGCTGACGGTGCACATCTCGACGAAGCTGAACATGTCGCATGCCGTGTGCGGTGACACGGCGCTGATCCTGCCCACCCTCGGCCGCAGCGACCGCGATGCCCAGGCGACGGGCGAGCAGTTCATCACGGTCGAAGACTCGATGAGCATCGTGCACCAGTCCCGCGGCAGGCTCACCCCCGCGTCCGAGCACCTCCTCAGCGAGGTGGCGATCGTCTGCCGACTGGCCCGCCGCACCCTGGGAGACACCCACGAAATCGGCTGGGAGAAGTTCGAATCCGACTACGACATGATCCGCGACGCGATCTCACGCGTGGTGCCCGATTTCGAGGACTTCAACGAGCGGGTGCGCCGGCCAGGTGGGTTCCGGCTGCCGAACCCGGTCAACGAGCACCGATTCAACACGGCGTCGGGCAGGGCGCAGTTCACCTGCAATACGTTCGACCGGATCCAGGTTCCGGCAGGGCATCTGGTGTTGCAGACGATGCGCAGCCACGACCAGTGGAACACCGTGCCGTACGCACCGAACGACCGGTACCGCGGCATCAAGAACGGTCGCCGCATCGTGCTGATCAACCCCGCCGACATCGAGGAACTCGGGTTGGTCGACCGGCAGATGGTCGACCTGGTGAGCACCTGGGACGACGGTGTCGAACGGCGAGCCGAGAACTTCCGGGTGGTCGCCTATCCCGCAGCGCGTGGTTCGGCGGCGTCGTACTACCCGGAAACCAATGTGCTGGTACCGCTGGACAGCGTCGCCGACATCAGCAACACCCCCACCTCCAAGGGCGTGTTCGTTCGCTTCGAGCCTGCTAGTTGAGCGAGGTCAGCAATAGCCGCGATCCCATTCCGACGGTGCGGGCCAGGGTTGCGGCGTAGGCGTCGAACAAGTAGCGGGTCCGGCGCAACTCCCACAGCGTCTGCGCGCTCAACCAGGCGAAGTCGCGTGCCTTTTCGATGTTCCACGACGTGACCAAGTGAGCGATCGGTCCCAGGTGGTCGTCGATGGACTGTTCGACGTCGGTGAGAAACGACCGACGGATCTCCGCCTCCACGCTGGCGAGCAGTTCGTTGACCTTGTCGAAATCCTGCTGAACACCTGCGCTTTCGGGCGTAAGCCGACGCGCAGCGCACGTGGTGACCACAGCGAGCGCCAGATCGTGCTCAATGTGCGCGTTCATGCCTGCGAGTGCGAATTGAATCGGCAATAAACCGGGATTCGCACGTGCGGCGAACAACGGCGCCCACGCCTTCGGTTTCGCGCCGGGGGCGTCGTAAGCCTCGAACCAGTAATCGGCGAATCGCACGTCGAGATCGGTGATGAAGGCGTCGTCGTGGAACACACCGCCGGAGGCCAAGCGCTCCGCGATCATTTCGGTGACCCGAAGATAGACCCGATTGAACACGGCGACGCCGTCACCCGCGGGCGCCTGCGAATCAATGACACGCATTCGTGCGAGCACATCTGCCACGGAACCCAACCCCATGAGTCCAATAAGAGCAGACGCACCGATGCACCGAACCCCGAACGCGCATATCGAACACGGCCTTGTTCAGACGTCGCTGATGACGTATCGCTTCTTGACGGGAGGCTCCGCGAGCAAGGGAGGCAGGTCGGTGATTCGGCCATCGCCGGCCCGAAAGCTGCGGTAAGCCTCGTCGTGCTCGACGGTGTCCCAGATCTCGTAGATGAGCCAGTGCGCCTCATCGTCCTCATCGACAAGGACGTCGGTTCGACTATTTCCGTCGAACCCGCGGGTGACTTGAAGCGCCTGACCCATGACGTCACGCGCAGCCGCGACCGACTCAGGCTTGAATTGCAGTTCGAGTGTCACGATGACCGTCATCCATGTCTCCCTTGTCTTGTTCGCAATGCTTCAGCACCACCCACTACAACGTATGTGGGTCGCCCAAACATCGTCTGACGCTGATAATTCTGCCGCGATTGACGAAGATTGAGCCGGTTAGCGCGATCGACGCTATCAGCGAACTCGAAACCCGCATCCGCTTCAACTCAGTGGTCGACGCCGGTGGGCCGGGTTTCCGTGAGGTACCTCAGGGTCGTTGACGCGTGCCGAAGGCAAGCCGCGACGAGGCGGTCGCGGCTACTCTCGCTCGAATGGACGAACAAAGTCGCACGACCGCCGATCTCATTGTCGAATGCCTGGAGAACGAGGGCGTGACACACGTCTTCGGCATCCCGGGTGAGGAGAACATCCGGTTGGTCGACGCTCTGTCGAGGTCGTCCATCGAGTATGTGCTGACCCGACACGAGCAAGGTGCCTCGTTCATGGCGGAGGTCTACGGCAGATTGACCGGCCGCGCCGGTGTCTGCTCAGCCACCCTCGGCCCTGGGGCAATCAATCTCTTACTCGGTGTCGCAGATGCAACAACGAATTCGACTCCGCTAGTTGCTGTTTCGGCCCAGGTAGGGATGCGTCGCAGCTATAAGGAATCCCACCAGGGGGTTGACCTCGTCTCGATGTTCACACCCGCGACCAAGTGGTCGGCGCTTGTCGCGACACCGCCAGCAGTCCCGGAGATGATCCGCAAAGCATTCAAGCTGGCCCAGACCGAGCGCCCTGGGGCGGTCTACCTCGCAGTCCCCGAGGACGTCGAAGACGCCGCCTACCCGGACGACTCCCGGCCGTTGCCTGTGAACGTCCCCCGACCGGACGACCCCTCGGCCGCCCAGCTGCAGCGTGCTTCGGAAATTCTTCGCAACGCGCGCAATCCCATCCTGCTCGCAGGGCATGGGGCTGCTCGCGGTGAAGCTTCACAGGCCGTGCGCCGGTTTGCTGAAGCCCTCGATATCCCGGTTGCCACAACGTTTCACGGCAAGGGCGTGATGCCTGACGACCATCCGCTCGCGCTTGGTGCGGTCGGTTTCATGCGCCATGACTACGTCAACTTCGGCTTCGACCAGGCCGATGTCATCGTGGCCGTAGGCTACGAATTGCAGGAATTCGATCCGGTCCGGATCAATCCCTCCGGGGACACCAGGATCATCCACATTCACCGCTTCCCCGCCGAAGTGGATGCCCACTACGACGTCGCGGTCGGCTTGCACGCCGACATCGGCCGGACCCTCGATGCGCTGGCAGAACTATTGACTCGCGAGCCGCCGTCCTCACCAGGGCACGAGATGATCCGCGAGTTGCTCGCCGGCGAACTCGAACGAGGCCGCGCCGACGACAGGTTCCCGATGGCCCCGGCCCGCATTGTCGCGGACACCCGAACAGCCTTGCGACGCAACGACATCGTCCTCGTGGACACCGGTGCCCTGAAGATGTGGATGGCACGGCTGTACCCCACCTACGAGCCGAACACCTGCCTGATCTCCAATGGGCTCTCGACCATGGCCTGGACAGTGCCTGGAGCGATCGCGGCGAAGATCGCCCGGCCGGACGCGAAGGTGCTCGTCGCCACTGGCGACGGAGCGTTTCTGATGAACTCCCAGGAGATCGAGACGGCCCTACGGCTGAGAACACCGATGGTGATCCTGATCTGGGAGGACAACGCCTATGGCCTGATCAGCTGGAAGATGGATCTCGAGATAGGCCACAACGTCGATACCCGCTTCAAGAATCCGGACTTCGTCGCCTATGCGGAGAGCTTCGGCGCGAAGGGCTACCGAATCACGGCGGCCGAGCAACTGTTACCGACCCTGCGCGAAGCACTCGCCGACGACACGGTCAGTGTCATTGCCTGCCCGGTCGACTACTCGGCGAACAGCGCGCTGATCGCCTCGCTGGGCGAGTTGGACGAGTCGTTGTCGTGACCATATCCAGCTGGGCCACAGGAGGTGGACCCAGCATGTCTGGTTACAGTCGGAGGTGGTCCGGATGGATCGCGGCGTAATGATCACAGGCGCCAGCCGCGGAATCGGTGCGGCGACCGCCCTGGTTTTCGCGGAACGCGGATTTCGGGTGGTCGTCATCATTCGCCGACTTGAGCTGGGAGCGGCTCGGCGGCAGGCTGGGCGGCGAATTGCCTTGATGGCCGAAAAGCCCGGTGTAGCAGCGGATTACATCGCCACGCTGATACCCAGGCTGACTCAGAACAAAGCGCAGCGACACTGCGAACGCTACGTTCATCCGTACTTGACCGCGGACGGGCGAGTAGACCTCGGCAAGGCACCGAACTGAGAGGCTGACAGCCATGACAGACGCGTTCATTCTCGGCGGAATACGCACACCGTTCGGACGCTACGGCGGCTCGCTGTCCCATATCCGGACCGACGATTTGCTCGGTATGACCATGCGGGGTGTGTGCGAACGCGTCGGAATGCCGCTAGAGCAGGTGGAGGACATCGTCGCCGGCTGTGTGAACACCGCCCACGAAGGGATGGGCGATGTCGCCAGGTGGGCCGCTCTGGCCGCCGGCTTCCCCGACAGTGTCGCGGGCGCCACGATCAATCGGTTTTGCGGCTCGTCCGTCAGCGCGACGGTCAACATCAGCCACGCGATCATGGCCGGCGATCTGAATGTGGGCATCGCCTGCGGCGTCGAATCGATGTCCCGGTCCGGCTGGGCCTACGTGAAGGGCGACGCCGCGTTCTCCCCACGCGGTCCCGTCTTTCTGCTCGACACCATGTGGGCCGGAGCTGGCGGCCCTCCGAACCCGAAGTTGTTGGCGCGCAACGCGTACATCTCGATGATCGAGACCGCGCAGAACGTGGCCGACCGATATGAGCTGACCCGCGAGGAGATCGACGCGTTCGCACTGCGGTCCCAGCAACGGGCGGCGGCGGCCCGCGATTCGGGCCGGCTGGCGAAAGAGATCATGCCGGTGCCGATCCCGGCAACCAAGACCACCCCGGCGCGGGTGTTCCAGCATGACGAGTTCATTCGCGATGACACCACAGCCGAGCGGTTGGCTGCGCTGCCTGCGCAGACCGGCACCACCCAGATGACCGCGGGCAACTCGTCGCCTCTCACCGACGGGGCCAGTGCGGTCATCGTCGCCTCGGGAGAGAAAGCCACCGAACTCGGCATCGAACCGTTGGCCAGGGTGGTGTCGTCGGCGGTCTACGCCCTCGATCCGCTGATCATGGGTCTCGGGCCGGCATGGGCAATGCCATTGGCACTCAAACGCGCCGGGATCACCCCCGAACAGGTCGACGTCTGGGAAGTACACGAGGCGTTCAGCGCCCAAGCGCTGGGTGTGCTGCGGGAACTGTCCAATCAACTGGACGGGTTCACCGTTCCAGACGACAAGCTGACTCCCAACGGAGGAGCGGTCGCCACCGGACATCCGTTCGGCGCCTCAGGCACTCGGTACGTGCTCACCCTGGCCACCGAGTTGCGTGAACGCAACGCGCGGTACGGGGTGATCGGCGTCTGCATCGGCTCAGGTCAAGGCATCGCGCTCGTGCTGGAGAACCCACAGGGAGGCTGATGGTCAGATCATGTCGACCCTGCCCGTATCGAGTTCGTAGTAGGCGCCGACCATCTTCAACTTGCCCTGCTTTTCCAGCAGCCCCAGGACGGGCGACTGCCGAAGCTGGGCGAGGGTGAGCTTCACGTTGGCACGAACGGCGTTGGTCACCCGGTCACCGGGCTGCCCCGAGACCTGGCGGACCGCGGGAGCCAGCGCCTCGACCAGGTAGCCGAGGTCACCCTGTTCCGGCGATTTCTTGTCAAACGCGTTCACAGCGGCCGTCAATGCTCCGCACCGTTGGTGTCCGAGCACCATCAGCAGCGGGGTGTTGAGTTCGGCCGCGCCGAACTCGAGGCTCCCGATCACGGAGTGGTCCAACACTTCCCCGGCAGACCGGACGACGACGAGATCACCGAAGCCGCGGTCGAAAACGAGCTCGACAGGCACCCGGGAGTCCACACAACTGAGGATGGTCGCGAAGGGTCGCTGAGTCGTGCGAACGGCCAGCCGCCGCGCCAGGTTGTCGTCGACATGTTCGGCGTGGTTGTCGACAAAGCGCCGGTTGCCGTCGGTGAGGAGCTGCAGCGCGTGGTCGGGGTCGGTGGCCAGCGGTTCGACGGCCGCACTGGCCGTGGCGCCGCCCTTCGTCGAGCTGGAACAGGAGCTGACGGCCAGAGCTGCTGTGCCGGTGGCAACTGCGAAGAGGAAGTTTCGGCGGGAATGCCCACGAGAAAGGGTCATGCGACTCCTTGGTTGGTCCGAACGGTCACCCGGAACCAACGGATTGCATACGATATTCGCTCAATGGCACAGCGCTCTGCCAGGAGTCGACGAGCAAATTCGCGACGAAACGCTTGTTGGGCGGCCGCTCAGCACTTAGTCTGCCTTGGTGTCCAGCACGGCTGCTGACGAGCGACCCCGCGTCCGACGAGAGGCGACGCGGGCTGCCCTGATCGAGGCAACCGCCCAAATCATGCTCGACGAGGGTTATGCCGCGGCCACGTCGCGCCGCGTCGCAGCGAAGGCCGGCGTCAAGCCCGCGCTCGTGCACTACTACTTCCCCAGCATGGACGACCTGTTCGTGGCCGTGCTGCGCGACAAGGCCGAGGAGAACATGGCGCATCAGCGTGAGGCGATCGCCCAGGCGCAACCGGTGCATGCGCTGTGGCAACTCAACGAGACGCTCGACGCGCAGCTGTTCACCGAATTCTTGGCGATGGCCAATCACCGCAAGGCGATTCGCAGCGAGATCGTCGCGTACGCCATGCGCTTCCGGGATCTTCAGGAGGGCGTCGTCACCTTGGCGCTGAAGGCGCGCGGACTCGATCTCGAACAGTTCCCGCCGGTCGTCATGACCATGATCATGGGCGGCTTGGCGCGAATGGTCCTGCACGAGAAGGGCCTTGGCATCACACGCGGGCACGACGAGGCCACGGCCTTCATCGAGCGATGGCTTGATCGCTTCGAAATGCCTGCGTGGGATGGGGACCCAGAGACGGAGCGCCGGTAGATGCTGCGTATCGCCAAGCGTTTCTGGGTCGTGCTGGTCATCGTGCTGGTGGTGGCCGTCGGGGTGTTCGTCGTGGACCGGTTCCGCGGCTTCTTCGGCCAGACCGTGCTCACGAAGCCGGGCGCAGGCCTGGTCAACGACCCGGAGCCGTTCAACCCCAAGGTCGTCAAGTACGAGATCTTCGGCAACGGGAGCATTGCCACGATCAACTACCTCGATCTGGACGCCCAACCGCAAAAGGCACTGAATGCACCGCTGCCGTGGGAGCTGACGCTGACCACCACCGCGCCCGCGGCCAGCCCCAACATCATCGCGCAAAGCGACGGCGGCACGATCGGCTGCCGGATCTCCGTCGACGGCGTGGTCAAAGACGAGAGGACCACTGACGGCGTGAACGCCCAGACGTTCTGTTTGGTGAAGTCGGCATGAGCAACACACATGTCGGCGCGCATCCGATCATCCCGCGCTTCATCCGGCTGTTCTGCGTGCCGATCTTCTTGGGCTGGATCGCGCTGACCGTGCTCGTCAATGTGGTCGTCCCGCAACTGGAGGCGGTCGGCGAGGCGCATGCCGTCTCGTTCGCCCCGAAGGACGCGCCGTCGATGCAGGCGATGGAGCGCATCGGTCACAACTTCGACGAGTTCAACTCCAACAGTTCGGCGATGATCATCCTCGAGAGCGACCAGCCACTCGGCGATGCCGCGCACAAGTATTACGACGGGCTGATCGACAAACTCGAGGCCGACAAGACGCACGTCCAACACGTCCAGGATTTCTGGGGCGATCCGCTGACCGCCTCCGGCGCGCAGAGCGCCGACAACAAAGCCGCCTACGTCCAGGTCTATCTCGCTGGCAACCAGGGCGAGAGCCTGGCGAACGAGTCGGTGCAAGCCGTGCGCGACATCATCGACAAGTCAACGCCGCCACCGGGACTCAAGACATATGTCACGGGTGCCACGCCTTTGTCGACCGATCAGCACCATGCCGGCGACAAGACCGTCAAGTTGATCACCGCCATCACCATGGGCGTCATCTTCGTGATGCTCCTTCTGGTCTACCGGTCCATCGCCACCGTGCTGCTCGTCCTGGTGATGATGTTCATCGAACTGTCCGCCGCCAGGGGAATCGTTGCCGCGCTGGCGTATTACGACTTGATCGGCTTGTCGACGTTCGCGGTCAACCTGCTCACCACCCTGGCCATCGCGGCGAGTACGGACTACGCGATCTTCCTGCTCGGGCGCTACCACGAAGCACGCAACAACGGTGAGGACCGCGAAACCGCTTTCTACACCATGTATCACGGCACCGCGCATGTGATTTTGGGCTCGGGCCTGACCATCGCGGGCGCGACGTTCTGCCTGCACTTCACCAGGCTGCCGTACTTCCAGTCGTTGGGTATTCCACTGGCGATCGGCATGCTGGTTGCGACCATCGCCGCGCTGACGATGGCGCCTGCGCTGCTGACGATCTGCAGCCGGTTCGGTCTGTTCGACCCGAAGCGCAAGACGGACACCCGGACCTGGCGGCGGGTCGGTACCGTCGTGGTGCGTTGGCCGGGACCGATTCTCGCGGCGTCGGTGGCGCTGGCGCTGATCGGGTTGCTTGCCCTGCCGTCGTACCGGCCCGGGTACAACGACCGCAATTACCTACCGCCGGACATCCCGGCCAATATCGGCTACGCGGCCGCGGACCGGCATTTCCCGCAGGCTCGGATGAATCCGGAACTGCTGATGGTCGAGACCGACCATGACGTGCGCAACCCGGCGGACATGTTGGTGATCGAGCGGATCGCTCGTGCGATCGCCCATACCGAGGGGGTCGGCAGGGTGCAGGCGATCACCCGGCCTCGCGGCGTGCCGATCGAGCACACCTCGATTCCGTTCATGATCAGTGCGCAGGGCACCACCCAGCAGATGAACCAGGACTACATGGACAAGGTCATGGCCAACATGCTCACGCAGGCCAATGACATGCAGACCTCCATCGACACGATGGAACGGATGCAGAACATCACCGTGCAGATGGCGGCCACCACGCACAGCATGGTCACCAAAATGCAAACCACCACGGTCGACATCGAGGAATTACGGGACCACATCGCCGATTTCGACGATTTCTTCCGGCCCATCCGCAACTACCTGTACTGGGAACCGCACTGCTACGACATCCCTATCTGCTGGTCGATGCGGTCCATCTTCGACACCCTCGACGGCATCGACACGATGACCGACGACATCAAGAACCTGATGCCGGACCTGGAAAAGCTGGACACGTTGATGCCGCAGTTGGTCGCGATCATGCCCGCGCAGATCGAAACCATGAAGAGCATGCAGCACATCACGCTGACCATGTACCAGAGTCAGAAGAGCCAGCAGGACCAGATGAAGGCGATGCAGGAGAACCAGAACGCGATGGGGCAAGCGTTCGATGCATCCAAGAACGACGACTCGTTCTACCTGCCGCCGGAGGTCTTCGACAACGCCGACTTCAAACGCGGCCTCAAGATGTTCGTGTCCCCCGACGGAAAGTCGGTGCGGTTCATCATCTCCCACGAAGGAGACCCCGCCACCCCGGAGGGCATCGCGCTGATCCCGAAGATCAAGAGCGCCGCGTTCGAGGCCATCAAGGGCACGCCACTGGAAGGCTCCAAGATCTACATGGCCGGCACCGCCTCGACATACAAGGACATGCAGGAAGGCGCCAATTGGGATCTGCTGATCGCCGGAATTGCTTCGCTCTGCCTGATTTTCATCATCATGCTGTTGTTGACCAGGGCGGTGATCGCCTCCGCGGTCATCGTCGGCACGGTGCTGATGTCGCTGGGCACATCGTTCGGGTTGTCCGTGCTGATCTGGGAGCACATCCTCGGCACACCCCTGCACTGGCTGGTGCTGGCGATGTCGGTGATCATCCTGCTGGCAGTGGGCTCGGACTACAACCTGCTGTTGGTGTCCCGTTTCAAGGAGGAAATCCACGCGGGCATCAAGACGGGCATCATCCGGTCGATGGCGGGCACCGGTGCGGTGGTGACGTCGGCGGGCCTGGTGTTCGCGTTCACCATGATGACGATGGTGGTCAGCGATCTCGTCGTGGCGGGGCAGGTGGGCACCACGATTGGTCTCGGCCTGCTCTTCGACACGCTGATCATCCGGTCGTTCATGACGCCGTCGATCGCGGCCATGATGGGCCCCTGGTTCTGGTGGCCGCAGATCGTGCGGATGCGGCCAACACCGTCGCCGTGGCCGCAACCGCGGCAACCGGCCGACACGCCGGTGAGCGTCGGCGCCGGTGACGAAAACCCCACGGGCCCAATCAAATAGACACCACAGCGCTGATCTGAAGTCGGCGCGCGCGTGGCGAGTTGGCTAGTCCGTCGAACATATGTTCTAATGAATCTGAAGGCCAGCCCGCGGACTGCGGGCGATGTTTCGACAAGGAGATCGCCGCAACGATGACCGTAGACACTCTTGCACCCGAAGCGCTGTCCGTCGACTCCGACACTCCCACGGCGGCTGTGAGCACGCCGGGACTCTCCGCTGTGCCTCCCGCCGAGGAGAAGCCGAAGAAGTCGCCGGCCAAGAAGGCGGCCGGGAAGAAGGCCAAGACCCTCGAGCTGACGCTGACCGTCACCGGGACCGCCGACGGCGAGTGGCACGCCGAGCTCAAGCAGGGCAGCACCTACCTCGCCCGCGACCTTGCGGTCGCGGCCGCTGCGGTGTCGCGGGCCGCCAAGGAACTGCACGAGGACCTTTCCGTTCCCATCGATCAGGTCATCGAAGAGGCGCGGGCTCAGCAGGCCGCCAAGGTCGCCGCGCTGGAAGCCGAATTGGAAGCCGCCCGCAAGGCGCTCGCCGACTTGGACTGAAATATGCGCTAACGCACGGCGGATCGCTATGTTGACTCGGTGATGCACAGCATGACCGTTGACTTGGCGACTGCGCTACGCATGATCGCCGCTGCTCACGCCGAAGCCGAAAAACGCTCGATCCTGGTGTCCGCCGCCGTCGTCGATGCGGGCGGAAACCTCATCGCGTTCGGCAGGATGGACGGTGCGGAGATCGCGGGGCCGATTCTCGCCATCGACAAGGCGTACACCGCCGTCGCGAACCGCATCGCCACCTCCGAACTCGCCACTCTTGCCGCGCCGGGCGGCGAACTCTTCGGATTGCACGCCAACGCAGGCGGTCGTTTCGTCATCTTCGGCGGCGGCCTTCCCATTACTCACGCTGGCGCCATCGTCGGCGGCGTCGGCGTCAGCGGTGCGAGTGCCGCCGACGACGAATCCTGCGCCGCCGCGGCGCTCCGGTGTCTTTCCTGATCGCCGAAACTACGGTTTCTGCTGGAATCCGGCCCGAAATTCATCAAAAACCGTAGCCTCGGCGCACTTCTGAGCCGAAACGGCCGCGATCCTGCCAATCAACTGGGAGTGGGCACCGGAGGGTTTCCGGTGCCCGGTTTCTGCTGCTAGGTTCCAACCGATAATGGAAATCGTTTTCATTTAGGTGAGGAGTCACGGTGGCAGGTCCACGCATGATCGGGTTGGGTGCAATCGCCGCAGCGGCGCTGACGGTGTCGGCCTGTGGCGGCGGGTCGACGAGTTCCGCGCCAAGTACCGCCAGTGCCACATCGGGAGTGCCGACGGCGAAAGTCGCTGTGGTGGCGACAATCAACGCGTGGGGCAGCATCGCGGCCCAGTTGGGCGGCGATCACGTCCAGGAAACCAGCATCATCACCAACCCCGACACCGATCCGCACGACTACGAACCCTCGCCCGCTGACGCCCGTACTGTCGCTGACGCAAAGGTGTTCATCGACAACGGAATCGGCTACGACAGTTGGGCCGACAAACTGCTTGCCGCCAACCCGAACGCCGACCGCGCCGTGCTGCGCGTCGGCGACGTGGTCGGGGTGCCCGACGGGGGCAATCCCCACCAGTGGTACTCCCCCGATTCAGTCGCCAAGGTCGTCGACGCGATCACCGCGGCGTACAAGAAGGCCGACCCTGCCGACGCCGGCTACTTCGACAGCCAGCGTCAACAGTTCCTCGACCAAGGTCTGAGGCAGTACCACGACCTGGTCGCCACGATCAAAACCAAGTACGCAGGCACGCCGGTCGGGGCAAGCGAGTCGATCTTCTCGCCGCTGTCGGATGCGTTGGGCCTCGACCTGAAAACGCCAGCGGATTTCCTCAAGGCGATCAGCGAGGGCACCGACCCGTCACCAGCCGACAAATCGACTGTGGACCAACAGATCTCGTCCAAGGCAATCAAGGTGTACGTGTTCAACACTCAGAACAGCACCCCTGACGTGGCGGCCCAGGTCGACGAGGCGAAGAAGCAAGGCATACCCGTCACCACGGTGACTGAGACGCTTTCGCCGGCCACGGCGTCGTTCCAGGACTGGCAGTCGGCCCAATTGTCCCAGTTGTCAGATGCGCTGCACGCGGCCACGGGGAAGTAAGTGACCACGGTGCGATTGCGCGACGCCGCCGCTGCCGTCGGCGGCCGTACCATCTGGTCGGGCGTCGACCTCGACGTGGCCCCAGGCGAATTCGTCGCCGTGCTCGGGCCCAATGGCGCGGGTAAGTCGACGCTACTGAAGGCGCTGCTCGGGTTAACGCCTGCGCGTGGGACCATCGAAGTCCTGGGTGCGCACCCCGGCAGGCGCAACAGCCGGATCGGCTATGTGGCGCAACGACGACCGTTCGACGCCAGCCTGCGGATCCGCGGAATCGACGTCGTGGGAATGGGATTCGACGGCGCACGATGGGGTACGCCGGTGCCGTGGCGCACCGCCACTCGACGTCACCGAGTGGCGCAGGTGGTCGAATCGGTGGGCGCCTGCGGGTATGCACGTCGGCCCATCGGCCGCTGTTCGGGCGGGGAACAGCAGCGACTGCTGCTGGCCCAGGCACTGGTACGGCGACCTGACTTGTTGCTGCTCGACGAACCGCTCGACAGCCTCGACGTGCCCAACCAGGCGGCGATAAGCGCGTTGGTGCGCGACATCTGCCGCCGCGACGGAGTGGCCGTGATCATGGTTGCCCACGACGTCAATCCGATCCTGCCGTACCTCGACCGCGTCGTGTACATCGCGCGTGGGACGGCGGTCGGTGGCACGCCCGAAGAAATCCTGACTGCGGACCAACTGACGTCGCTGTACGGCATGCCGATCGACGTGCTGCGCGACCGGACCGGCCGAATGTTCGTGGTGGGCCAGCCCGACGTGCCGCCGGGCCATGGCGACGATGCCCGATGAACCCGCAACCCAGTTGGAATCTGCTCGACGATCTGCAGCAGATGACCGCGTACCCGTTCATGGTCACGGCGCTGTGCTCGGGCACCGTGATAGCCGTGCTGGCCGGCGGGGTCGGCTGGATGATGGTGCTGCGCCGGGAAGCGTTCGCCGGGCACACCCTTGCAGTCGTCGGTTTCCCCGGCGCGGCGGCCGCCGCCTGGCTGGGCATGGCCACCGGCTACGGCTACCTGGCGGCCTGCGTCCTCGCGGCCGCGGCGATTGCGATGTTGCCGCCGCTGGCCCGGGCCGGCGGTCTGGGCGGGTTCACCGAACAGCCCGCAGTCATCGGTACCGTGCAGGCGCTCGCGTTGGCCACCGGCCTGCTGTTCGTCAGCCTCTACCACGGCTTCTTGTCAGGCCTGACCAACCTGCTGTTCGGCACCATCACCGGCGTGAGCACCGCGCAGTTTCGCGTGCTCCTCGCCGCCGCGTTGGCCTGTCTGGCCGCAATGGCCGCGATCGGCCGTCCGTTGATGTGGGCGTCGATCGACCCCGAAACCGCCTCGGCGAACGGCATTCCGACGCGTCTCGTCAGCGCGGCATTCCTGATGGTGCTCGGTGTCGCTGCGGCGGGCGCAAGCCAGATCACGGGCAGCTTACTGGTTTTCGCGCTGCTGGTAGCGCCGGCGGCCGCGGCGTTTCACCTCACCGCCCACCCCGGTTGGGGTATGACGGCTTCGGTGCTCATCGCATTGACGGTGACGTGGGTTGGCATCGGCTGTGCGTTCTTCACTCCGTATCCGATCGGATTCTGGGTCGCCACATTCGCATTCGCTGCTTACCTGGCCGCCGCGGGATGTCGCGCGAGGTGACCGCAACCGTGATCGCATCGGGGCCCGTCGCCGGACTGGTGCACATGTTGAGCCATCCCTTCATCGAGCGCGCGCTGCTCGCAGGCACCGCGGTGGCCGTGCTGTGCGGATTGGTGGGTTACTTCCTGGTGTTGCGCGGGCAGGTGTTCGCCGGTGACGCCCTCGGTCACGTCGCGTACACCGGCGCGATGGCCGCACTCGCCATCGGCTTCGACTTGCGCGCAGGGCTTTTCGTCGCGACTATCGGCGCGGGCCTGGCGCTGGGCTACGGCGGCCGCCGGGGTGCCGACGACGTCGCGATCGGGTCCTTCTTCGCCTGGACGCTGGGGCTTGGCGTGCTGTTCTTGACGTACTACACCGTTCACGGCAGTACGCGCAACGGCGCGGCGAACGTCAATGTGTTGTTCGGCAGCATCTTTGGGCTCAGCAGCGTGGCGACCATCATGACTGTCGAATTCGGTGTAGTCGCGCTGATCGTGCTGTTGGTGATGGCGCGACCGCTGCTGTTCGCCACCATCGACCCCGTCGTCGCGCGATCCGCCGGAGTGCCGACTCGGTTGCTCGCGGCGCTGTACCTGGCTGTGGTCGGCGCGACGGTGGCGACGGCCACCCCCGTCATCGGGTCGCTGCTCGTGCTCGGGCTGTTCGCCGCACCGGCCGCCGCAGCCGGCAGGCTGACCAGTCGGCCGTGGCGCGGATTCTGGCTTGCGGCAGGTCTTTCCGCGGCGTCACTGTGGATCGGCATCGGTCTGGCCTACGCCGTTCCCAAGGCTCCGGCCAGTTTCATGATCATGACCACCGCCGCCGCGATCTACGGCCTGACCGCCGTCCTCACCATGATCAAGGAGCGCCGCAATGGTTTCCGCGCAAGGCCGGCGACGAACACCCAAACGCCAGGCGGTCCTTGAGGTGCTCGGCCGAACTGAGACGTTTCGCACCGTTCAACAGGTGCACGCCGACATCAGGACTCATCACGATCTGCGAGTCGGCCTGTCGTCGGTGTACCGCATTTTGCGCAACCTCGCGGAGGAAAAGTTGGCCGAAGCCCAGCGCAGTGAGGACGGTGAACTGCTCTACCGCCTACTCACCGCGCCCGGGCACCGGCACTATCTGGTGTGCCGGCGGTGCGGCCGTGCCGTCGGCTTCACCGCCGACGACATCGAGGACATCTGTGTGCGATTAGCCGGTGAGCACGGCTTTCGCAATGTCACCCATCACGTCGACTTGTACGGTACCTGCCCGAGGTGTCAATGACTGGGTGCTCAGACCGCCGTCGTACCGCCGTCGACGATCAACTCCGTCCCGTTGACGTAGCTCGAGTCGTCCGAGGCGAGGAAGAGTGCGACGTTCGCAATCTCCTTGGCATTGCCCATTTTTCCCCGCGGGATCAACGCCTCGAACTGCGCCTTCGTCTGCTCGTCGAACAACTGCTCCTGGATCGGCGTGGCTACCTGGCCCGGCGTCAGCACGTTGACGCGGATCCTCCTGTCCGCCAACTCGGACAACCACACGCGGGCGTACGCATGCAGCACAGCCTTGCTCGCCGCGTACACACTCCAGGACGGATAGCCCCTGACCGATGCGATCGACCCGGTCATCAGAATCGAGCCGCCGTCGTTGAACAGTGGTAGCGCCTTCTGCACCGTGAACAGCGTGCCGCGTGCATTCAGCCCGAAAGTGGCATCGAAGTGCTGCTCGGTGATCTCACCGAGCTTGCGCTCCTCGCCGATGCCTGCGCTCGCCCACAACACGTCGATGGCGCCTTTTTCGCGCCTGACCGCGTCGAACAGATGGTCCAGCTCGTCCAGGTTGGCCGAATCAGCTCGCACGCCAGTCACATTCCGGCCGATCAGGCCGACGGCTTCATCCAGGACTTCCTGCCGCCTGCCCGAGATGAAGACGTGAGCTCCTTCGTCAACGAACAACTTGGCACCGGCCAGCGCCATACCGCTCGATCCACCCGTGATCACCGCTACCTTGCCCTCAAGCTTTCCCATGGTCACTCCATCGGGCGATCACCTGGCCGGCGAAGTCGAGCATCTCGTTGAGGGTGGGGAACATTGCGAAGGCATCAATGATCGCCTCATCAGCATCGGATTTGGCGAGGCGCTCGAGCTTCTCGACAACCGAGTCGACGGACGTACCCGCCTCGAGGTTGATTCGCATGGCCGTCTTCAGTGCATCCGGATCACGGCCCGCGTCTGTCGCCGCACCGCGCGCAATCGACCACAGATGGTCGGTGACCTCGTCCTGCAGCCCCTCCACCCCGAGCCAACCGGTGCCGCTGCGGCCGACCCGGCGCATCGCGGCCTCGCTGACACCGCCGATCCAGATGGGCGGACCGCCAGCCTGGACCGGGCGCAGGTCGGCATGGACCGGTGGCAACGAGAAGAACTCGCTTTCCCAGGACACCGGAGTGGTGGTCCACCACTCGCGCAGGAACGCCAGCAGGTCGTCGAGCATCTGCCCGCGCCGGCGCCAGTCGGCGCTGCGGGCGATGTCGTGTTCGTCCTTCATCCACCCGATTCCCACGCCCACGTCGAGGCGGCCAACGCTGAGCACGTCGAGCGTGGTCAGCAGCCGGGCCAGGTGCACCGGCTCGTAGTAGAACGTGCTGAGCGTGCTGGCGTTGAGCCGCACCCGGCTGGTGGCCGTCGCGGCGACCGTCCACAGCAGCACCGGATCGAGGTACCGGGTCATCTGCGGCGGGTACGGCTGCTCCTTACCCGGGTACGTGCTGTGCATGTCGACGGGCGTGACCAGGCGATCGCCGACCCACAGCGTGTCGTAGCCGAGCTCCTCGAGTCCGCGGCAGAACGCGCTCAAACCAGCGGCGCTGCTGACAGCGGGGCCGACAATGGGGAGTGCGAAGCCAAGCTTCATCACGAAAATCCTTTCGATGATCTATCAACCATTCTGAGGGCGCAGTCGCCCCCGGCCTGCAGGTGATGCACTCAGGCGGCGCCGAGGGCGAAGTCGTAATTGCCCACGCCGTAGCGGGCGAGGCCCATCACGACCAGGCCGGTTCCTTCCAGCCAGTGCGCCATGTGCAGGCCGCCGACGTCCAACGGGCGCAGCTCGAGGCTCGCGATGAACCGCGCCACGCCCGCCTTGGCCTCGGCGTCGTCGCCTGCGATGAAGACGTCGAGTGGCCTGCCCTGCGCCAGGACCACACCGAAGATCGTGTTGAACGCCTTCACCACGCTGGCGCTGGCAGGCGCCGCCTCGGCAACTTGCTGCGCGATCGAGGTGCCGTGGGGGATGGCCAACCCGTCGGCAGCGGGATTGAACGGATTGCTGATGTCGACGACCACCTTGCCTGCCAGGGCGTCGCCGTACTGCGCGACAACCGGAACGACGTTGGCGTACAGCAGGGCGACGATGACGATGTCGCCGGCGGGGACGGCGCCGAACTGTCCTGTCGTGGCGCTGGGGCCGAGTTCCTTGGCGAGGTCGGCAGCCTTCGCGCGGTCACGGCCGATGACCTCGACGGTGTTGCCTCCCGCTACCGCCAGCGCGCCGATGGCGCGGGCCATGTTGCCGGTGCCGATGATGCTGATGCTGCTCATGGGGTGTCCTGTCTAAACTGGGTCGGAAAAGGTTGACTCCTCACCCTAAGCCTGTTTGGTTGATGGGTCAACTAAAGTGGCGGAAGCGTGGAGGCCGATGGAACCGAAATGGCTGAACCCCCGTGAAGACCGGGCCTGGCGCGCCTTCAAGCACGCGCATCATGAGCTCGACGTGCACTTGAACCGGAGCCTGCAGAAATCGGGCCTGTCCGGGGCGGACTACGAGGTCCTCGCGGTGCTCTCGGGTAGCGAGGGCGACCGCATGCCGGCACATGAGCTGTGCAACACCTTGGGCTGGGAGAAAAGCCGTGTCTCGCACCAGGTGCGGCGCATGCAGAAGGACGGTCTGATCGGCCGCGAGCCCAACCCCGACGACGCCCGCAGCACCATGGTCTGCCTGCTGCCGGCCGGCCGCGCCGCCATCGAGAAGGCGGCGCCGGGGCATGTGGACGACGTCCGCCGGAATTTCATCGACCTGCTCACCCCGGCTGAGCTCGACATGCTGACCGCCCTCAACGAACGAGTTCTGCGCCACCTGGCCGACGACGCCCCCACCGACGACGAGCCCGCATAGCCTTCTCTACCAACAAGATTCGGGAGCGCTGACGAGGAGAGCGCGTCCCGTCAAACGAATTCCGTTGCAGTACAGCCAGGTAGCCACCCTGGCGCGTCGACCTCGGCGGCGATGTGGACTTGCGGTTGAGCAGGTCGCGCTTCCGCTAGCCGAGCGTCTTGGCCTTGAGTGTGTCGAATTCGGCCTGCGTGATTGTCCCAGCGTCCAAAAGTGCTTTAGCGTCGGCGATTTCCTGCGCCGGCGACCGGCCAGCGACCTGCTGGATGTAGGCGTCCGTCTCCTTTTTCGCCGCGGCGGCTGCCTCGCGTGCACGTTCCGACATGCCTTGGCCGCGGGCGATCAAATAGACCAGCGCGGTGAGCCAGGGCAACAGGATCAGGAAGAACACCCAGATCGCCTTGACCGAGCCCGACGTCTTGTGGTCACGCCAGAACAAGTCCGCAAGGATCTGGAACAGCACCAACAGATATGCGATCCAGGCGAAGATAACCAAAAAGTGCCAAAGGAAATCCCAAGATGCTCCCCAGTCCATGTCCACTCCTCGTGTAGTCAGACGCGAATTCTGAGCCGTTCTCAGTCAATCATTTCGATTGTATTTTGGGCGCGGAATGCCATCGGTGCCCTGCGAATCCATCGACGTTTAGCACAGTGAGCCATTCGGAGGTCAAAGAGCACCTCCGTGCGAATCCGGTGTCTGAATCTTGACGAGCTTGAAACCGGTGAACCCGTACAGCACGCTCAACAACGGACTGAATATGTTGAAAAGCGCGAACGGCAGATACGCCAACGTCGCGACCCCAAGCACCGCGCCCATGAAGGCACCACACGAATTCCAGGGCACCAGAGGCGATGTCACGGTGGCACTGTCGGCGGCAAGGCGAGACAGGTTCTGCGGCGCCAGACCACGCTTCTCGAACTCCACCCGGTACATCCGGCTCGGCAACACCAACGCGATGTACTGGTCCCCCGCCACCACGTTGAGCCCAAAACCGGTGGCGAACACTGCGAAATAAAGACGTCCCCGCGTCGTGGCAGCTGCGATCATCGGGTTGATGATGCGGTCGATCAGGCCGAGCTGTTCGAGAAGGGCGCCGAAGGTGACCGCGCCGATGATCAGCCAGATAGTCAGCAGCATGCTGTCCATGCCACCCCGGGACAGCAGTCGGTCGATGTCGGCAATGCCAGAGTTCATCGTGAAGCCGTTAGCCATCACCTTCCACACGGCCTGCACCGACCCGATCAACGGGTTTGAGCTGCCACCGATTTGGGTGACGAACCCGTCGACCGCGTCGCGCTGCAGGATCGTAGCTTGAATGCCCGCAAACAGAGCGGCAGCCAGCAGCGCTAGGGATGCAGGTGCCTTCCGGATGGACAGGATGACCAGCAACGCCAGCGGTAGCAGGTTCAGCGGGTTGATCCAGAAGATCTGATCGAGCCTGGCCAATTCGACGTCTTCACTGACGATGTCATGGACGGGCGGTCCGGCGACGCCCAGTACGGTGAAGGCGATCGCAGCGAGGATGAACGCGGGCACGCTCGTCCAGGCCTGGCTGCGAATGTGGGTGTACAGGTCGACCTTGACCATCTGAGCCGTCAGGATCGTCGTCTCCGACAGCGGTGAAAGCTTGTCACCCAGATACGCCCCGGAAATCACCGCTCCCGCGGTGATCGCCGTTGATACGCCGAGAACCGTTGCGATGCCGACCAGGCCGACCCCGATGGTTCCCGCCGTCGTCCACGAACTGCCGATGGACATCGCCACCGCCCCGCAGATAACCGCTGCCGCGACGTAGAAGTAGCCGGGTGAAAGAATCTGGATGCCGTAATACACAAGCGTTGGGATTGTTCCGGACATGTTCCATGCGCCGATCAACGCGCCGACCGCCAGCAAGATGAACAGGGCGCTGGTGATCGAGGACAGCGCGGCTTGGCCGGCCTCTTGCACGGCAGACCACTTGTACCCGTTCTTCAGGCCAATGAGTGCT
Organism: Mycobacterium sp. 3519A; assembly: GCF_900240945.1. Lineage (NCBI taxonomy): Bacteria > Bacillati > Actinomycetota > Actinomycetes > Mycobacteriales > Mycobacteriaceae > Mycobacterium > Mycobacterium sp. 3519A. The sequence continues at coordinate 1,142,415 of NZ_OESG01000013.1, read as the reverse complement.
GCGGCCGCGCAACACAGCATCAGCGCCACCTGAACGGGGCCGTCGAGTGCGTCGAGGCCGAACAGTTGCAGTGAACCTGCGATCAACACCGCCAGGATGACCAATGGGACGATGGCGTCTGGCAGCGACGGCGCTCGCACCGCGGCGTCGCTCTCCATGTCCTCTGTGGCCAAGTTGTAATCCCCACGCCGGTTGCACCGAAGGTATCAGTGTTCACACCACCAAACATTCGGAATAGCAAACCCATAACCAGGCACTACGCCGACGAAGCACCCGCTCTGCAACAGTCGTTCGAATCGCTTTCGACTGAAACTTGCTCTCCGCATTGGCCGTTCAGCCCTTCACGGGTCGGAGAACGCTTCTTATCGATCACTTCCGTCGGTCTCAATGCGGCCGGTTTGTCTGAGTCGTCAGCAGGAAGGCGAGGCACCGAGCCGCGGAACCGGGCTGCGCGCCGCCGCGATGGTCAGGAAGCCGCTGAGGTCGGCGTCGAGGTTTGGGAGGGGGCGGTTTCAACGGATCCATCGCTTGTGCGAGATTCGGGTAGAGGATGGCTGGTCCCAGCCAGCGCGCTATCCGGAAAACGCGGACCTACCCGTGTTCGCGGCGAACTGATTGGCGCGATACCACGACAATCCAAGCGCGGCCGGCCGCTGGTATTCGCTTACCGGCCCTAATGGGTTCTAAAACGCGTGCCCACCGGGCATGAAAACGGCCCCCGGAGTGATCTCCGGGGGCCGTTTCACTTAGTAGCGGGGACAGGATTCGAACCTGCGACCTCTGGGTTATGAGCTAGGCACCGAGGCTTTTTGAGTGTCCGCCCCGTCTCATAAATCCACCTCATGGGACATGAGTGGTTCCCGCCGTCCCGCCGCGTTCCACCGATTCAGGCCGGTTTCGCAGAGTTTCGTTCCCAAATCTGTTCCCAAAATGTCGCTGCTGAGACCGCACGATTGACGTCCTTACCGCGGCGTTCGGGCCCGTGCGGGTCGGCGCGTCGAAGGCGGCGTTTACGTGGACCGCCCTCGCCGTGAAGCGGCTGCAGTGGATCCCATCAGGAGCCTCCCAGGAACGGGTTACGATCCGGACATGACGTGGGGGAAGCCGGTAGCTGCAGTTGCGGCTCTGGTTGTGGGACTGGGGCTATCAGCCGGTACAGCAAGCGCTGGCCCGTTTTGCTACGAGACCGGTCCGGGCTTCGAAAAGTGCCTTCGCAGCCCGAGTGGTGACTAATTCAATCCGATTTATCAGGGGCCGGAGCTTCCCGACGGGTATGTTCCGTGGTCGCCGCCAGCTCCTCCTGCACCGGTCTACGTCCCGGTGTCGCCGCCGCAGCAGGCCGCTTTATCTGGTCCCCAGGTGGGCGCGATGTGCGCTCACGCTGACATGAACAGCACCGCGGTCGCCGCTGACGGAAGCGCGCTGCGGTGCATGTCGGTTCCGTCGGCGGGATATGAGTGGCTGCCGGATACCGGTGTGCAACAAGGGGACCCGGCGATCGCTGGACAGAAGGCCTGGAGCGACTGCATGGCGTCGCATACGGCCGCGGAGTGCCGATGGATTGTCGACGGCAATGGTGACTGAGCCCGGTTGGTATCCCGACCCGTTGGGCGGTCAGGGTGCCCGCTACTGGGATGGCACCCAGTGGGAAGGCGCCCTTCAGCCGGGATCGCCGACGGCGCCCGAGGAATTCCCAGAGCCGCCGCCGTCACAAGAGAAGGCGCGTCCCCTGTGGCCGGTATGGGTGGGACTGGGTCTGGCTGTCGTAATCGCTGTTGGCTCTGCGGTATTCGTGTTGACGCGCCCAACTGCGGAAGGTACGAAGGCTGCGCCGACTACGATGCCCGCGCCGACGGTGTCTCGGGCCGACCAGGTCGCCGCAGAAGTGCAGTCGTCGATGCAGTCCAAGCTGGCGGACCTTTCACCTCTACACCTCAAGGTGATTCACGTTGACCTGGTTTACAAAGCGGGCAACGAATACAAGGGCATCGCGACGGTGACCTCGCGCGGGAAGACTCACGATGTGTCGATTGACGTCACAGCGGATGGCGACAAGGTCGTGTGGGAGGCGGCTCCCGGCGCATTCCTGTTTGCGGTCCAGGACATGCCGACGCAACCGCCAGCCCCCACCGCGGCCGCACCGCCACCTCCGGCGGCCGTTCCACCACCGCCCCCGGGAGCGGGACCCGTCGAGAATTTCAAAATCTGCCCATCAGGTTTGAGTGGCGTTGCCTCTGATGAGACAAGCTGCGCTTTCGCCGACAACGTTCGCTTAGCGTGGTATGCACAGCCAGGCCAGAGCGTTATCGCCTACAGCCCGGTAACTCACCAGTCGTACCTGATGACGTGCACGCCGGCGACGACCAACGCCGGGGCGAAGCGTTGCTCCGGCGTGAATGCCCAAGGCACGATCCTGATCGTTTATATCGACTAACCGAGCATGGCGTGATGGCATCGGCGTTGCCTTTACCGCTCGATCGGCGACGGTAGTGGTGATGGATTCGTGGCCGGGGTGCTGTTGCACGGCGGGCGGTGGGCTCAGAACGGCGCGTCGTCACCCCACGCGTCGGAGCTCTGGGCGATTGCTGAAGCCTCCGCCGACTGTCCGGCCGGAGCCTGTGGCTCTGGTCCATCATGATCCTGGTGTGGGACGTCTTTCCGAACAGCTGCCTGCTCCTCGGCGAGCTTCACGTGCCACTCGGCACGGGCTAGGAGCTCGTCAAATGTTAGGACCTCCGGCTCATGAAGGTTGCGCCGAAATAGCTCGAAGCTGTGCACCTTGTCGTCGATTGCGCCACCGCCCGCACCTAACAACTGGCTCAACGACCCCACGATGAGGAACGAACGTGGTCGCACAACGAAGGTGCCTGTGCCCGTCCGCGAGCCGTCCTCGGCCGAATCCTCGATGTACTCTCCGAGGTCGCGCAGTGCCATACGCACGGTCTGTTGGATCTGCACTACCGCCCCTGCCAGCTCGTTCGAAGGCCGCCACACACCAGATCGATATTCCTCGGCCAGCAACTCCGTTCGGTGGTGCTTGATCTCAGCGAAGGCCAGCGATCGCACTATTCCGTTCGTACGCAACAGCGCATCAACTCGTTTGCCGACCGACTTGATATCGCTGCCGACCACGACTTTTTCAAGCTTGTCCTTATCCCAAGAAGTGAGCAGCTGCCCTCCGAGGCCAATTCCAAGGACCCACGGGTTCGCCTCCAACAATCGCTGCCACGCACGTTCCGGCCCACCTGCGGAGTTCATCTCGACGTCAAACACGGCATCGTCCTCGAGCCACGTTCGCATCGTCGCCACGACCTCTCGACGGTGCTGCAAAGCGATGACGTCACGAGCATCCGCGTCGCTCTGAATGAGTGCACGAAATCGCTCTGGATCCTGTGAATATGCGCGGCCCATCGCCCCTGGGTCCGAGAAGAAATCGCGCAAAACCTGGTCATCGACGTAAACGGTGCTCTCGCCGTCGACCGGAATCGAATCCAGTGCCTTGATGAGATCGATCAACCGGGTCGACTGGTCTCGGTCGAGTTCGAGTACATGCTCCAACTTGGTCGCGTCTCCTGAAGTGGGCACCTTCTGAATCCGAATCTTCCGCACCGAGCCAGCAGATCGCGCGACGTTGAGTTCGATCTGCTTGCGTCCGCCGGGCGTTATATAGACCACGTCCTTTGTCCATTCCCAGTCATCGTCATCTTCCGCGGGTGACTCGTCGAACACCTTGTGGATATACCGGGCCTTCTGACCCGCGTCCCGACCGAATGTCATTACGAAACTCCGGCTGGCGTAGGTACGCGTCGTCAACCGCCCAGTCGCCCAGGTGACCTCGTTTGGCTCGGGCAGATCCGCGAACGTAAACGACACTCGCCCACCGTTCTTCCGTAGCCCGCGTATGAGCCGACGACTCGCAAGGCATCTCTGTGCGGATAGCTGCCTAATGTTCCCAAAAGTGTTCCCAAAAGGCATGAAAACGGCCCCCGAAGAACCTCCGAGGGCCGTTCCATTTCGTAGCCCTTGAGTCGTTCTGGTCGAACCAAAACAACAAGCGGGCGAGGCGGAAACGACTCCACTGTGTCAAGTGTTCAGATCGACGTAATCGCTTGTATAGCGCAACGCCATCGCATTACCGCATCACTGCGGCCGAAGTAATCGACCACTACATCAGCGGTATGAGCTGCCGGCGAGTGGCTGAAACACTCGGGCTTGGGCGTGCGACCGTACTTGGCATCTTGAGGGATGCTGGCGTCCGCATCCGCCCGCGTGGGGGAAGGTATTGAAAGGTAACCGATGTTTGGCGTCACCCAACCACGACGATGTGGGGAAGCTTTGCGGTTGGCTAGCTGGATCTACAGACAATTTCGCATGTTTGCTGCTCGTTAGTTGCGGGATCGTTATACGCACGAGACGCCCACGCCATGCCGCAGAAGGCGCCCCTCGGGTCACGTGAATTCTCTCGATTGTCGTCTAATGATTATTGCTCACCAATGGTCGGATCTGTTGAGAATCTCCTGAGAACGACTAAGCGGAAGTAGCCATGATGTAGTCCGTAACCGCCTTCAGGCTACCTGTAATACGGAACCGCGGCACATCGACAACGGCGCGTAATAGCTCTGTGCGGCGAAGAGCAGTTTCCTGAAGAGTGTCATAGAAAGGCGTAAGAAGAGGACGGTCCTTGTCGTCAAGAATGACCAGAAAGCCCGTTGAAATGTCATTCAATGCTGTCGACATCGCATAGACGGCGTCCTGCCGACCGATTTGCTCTACATCCACTCGATCCGCATCTTGCATAATACGAACTTCATAGATTTCAGAAATCTCGGCCACATCCCTTAAGCGAGAAACTCCCAGCTCCGACGCATGCACTACCAGCTTGCGATTCCAGCCACTCGGCTCGACCAGCCATTTATCTATTCGTGGAGCCCACGACAGACCGATTAGGGTCCTCGACGACGCTATAGATGTGGACCGCAGCCGCATGTTTGCCCAATCGCGGTACAAGGACACGCGTCCATCTCGAACCATGATCTGACAACGGTCGCCACCTGCAAACTTCACTCCGTCATTACTGGCTAGAACAAGTGATGCGACCGTCTTTCCCGCACCGCTACCACCTGTGATCAGAATGCCCGAATTGCCGATAACCACTCCCCCTGCATGGGTATGGAAAAAGCCTGCCCGTTGACGACTTATTTCAGCGGCGAACAATGCAGCCGGAAAGATGGGAGTCGACTTCTCAGAAGGCAGTGAATCCCCGAAGCGAACCTCGAGTCCGCCTCGGCTGTCGAACTTCCATCCGGGTTCCCCGCAATTTGCGCTTATTCGAGCCGACGCTCGAAGGCCATCAATCGGGTCGAGCTGCCACATCCGAAAGATAGACGGATCATTCCAAGCTACTGGGCAAGAATTGACGCTTACCTGGACGCCGAGCACATCAATATCAAGTGTCATACCTGCTGATCGATCGACTTGCGCATATTCGCCGTCACGCCAGCGAGCAAGAGAACCTACGTTAGTCACAATACGACGTACCCCGTACCGAAAGTCATTACAACAATCCAAGATGGTCCAGTGCCAGATAGGCCAAGTCAGTGTCAGTGAGGAGCCCGGCTCTCACCTGCGCACGGAAATTATCGAGTGGCTTCAGGACCGGAATAGTGAATTCATCATCTGCGTTCTCCGGGGGACGCCTCGCAGTGCATGCTCTTGCGACGGCCACATATCGTTTGGTGACTGCTGTTGCTGAAAGATAGGTGCTGCCAACGATTTCAATGTCGTCAGAAACGTACCCCGTTTCCTCGAACAACTCCCGCGACGCGGCTGTGAGAATTGATTCGCCTTCGTCGACGTAACCACCGGGCATCTCATCCAACTCCATAGATGGTCCCGGCCTAAATTGACGAGCGAGCAGCACATCGTCGTCCCGAGTCAAAGCGAGTACCGCCACGGTTTCACCTCCGTCCAAGAGATCCCAGTCGCTCGTCCGCCCATCCGGCAATCGATAACGTCGGGTTAAAATCTTCATATAGCCAGATGGTCCCTTCGAAGAGGTCTCATCAACAATGGTCCACGCCGAAGAATTTTGGCTCATTGCGACTTCTCTTCTCCAGCTTCGTGAGATTTTCTCAACGGCTCGGGTGCTCGCCTCTCAATCACTTTTGCTGTGGTAACACGTAGTTGACCACACGCGAAACCCCCGCGCGCGGCCTTATCATCGATCTCTATTCCTCCGCCCCTAAATGTGTAGAACGGCACGCCATTCTCCGCTAACCGAGCCACAAACGCGCGCCGCACCTCCATCGCAGGTGCCATGAATGGCTTGCCGGGAATGGGATTGTACGCTGCGAGCTTCAACTGTCGATGGGCGCTCGTACCGCTAACCCTAGTGTCGGAATGATACAACTCCGAAAGCTTATCTGCATCTTCGATTGTAGCGTTAGAGAAGCCGGTCACCGGATCTTCCATCAACACAACATTCATATGGACCGGCAGAGGGTTGGATATTGGATCGTAAGCTGCCTCTGCATATGAATCTAGCACCGCAACAATATCTTCGATTTTCTTTCTTCCCGGGATAATTCGCCGACGCTTATAATCATCGGCGACATGGAGGCTAAAGTGAAGAATGACGGGTGCCCCCAATCCTCGTTCGCGACCGAACGCCTCGGCATAGCGAGATAACGTTCGGAGGTTCTCGCCAATTGTCGATAACGCGATGCGTTTCACGTCATACGGACGCTCCATTAATTCATATACTGCTCGCTCGCAGTCAGGGTTGTCGGGCGGCTCACCGTTACCCATGAAACCCACTATGTGGCGTTCGGCACCTGAATCTTCCCGTTGCTCAACTGCAATGTCCACTTGGTGAACGATTTCGGACCAGGACAAAAGCCGCTCAAAACCAAGGACGGAATCTACTGTTGCGCAGAAAGTACACCGCCTCGTGCAGCCCCCGGCCGTCGAGACGCATATATCGTGTTTAACGTCGCCAGACGCATGCAATGAGAGAAAGGAGCCCGTCTCAAATGTGGCGATGCGGCCATCCAGCACTGATTCAAAGACCATCTTTGCGCTCTGGTCGTCATCGGCCAGCTCGAAATCCAATAGGCGGGGGACCGATTGTTGATTATTCCTTGGATATGGTAGCACTTCCATGATCTACGTTCCTTTATTATCCTCGGTTACCGATGCGAAAAGGTTTGTGTTAGCCAAACTGCCACGTCTGTATCGGCTTCAACATAAATCCGCGTAACGGACTCTGTTCCGGATTGCCTGAGCAATACGCGCTCACCCGTTTCCATACATACCAGTTGATACACCGAACCGTTCGAAAGCGACTCAAAACGGCTGTAGCGGTCGACAAAGGCATTTACGACACTCAGTAGCCCCTCGCTGGTGCTGAGCGTAAGTTGCCGGAATCGCCGACGCTCACGCACGGCCGATACTGCTTCATTAAGCGCTCGCACCGTGCGTAATTCCGTCAGGACCCGTGCTGCGGCCCAGAGGCCGTCTCGCTCAAAATATTCCTCTGCGTCATTCGCTATCGCGAGTCCGCCATTAGGTTCGACGCCCATAGCGGCCGGTCGACCTAAGCGGTTCCATTCGGCAATTACGTTTTTGAAACCCACCTCGACCTCTGAGAATGCCTTTCCGTGTAGCCTGGTAGAGTCGGCAAGCAATTTTTCGCTCACTACCGTAGAAATTACGTTCTGCATAGTGGCGCCGCCATCGAGCAGACATAAAGCGAGCTCGGTGCTTGAGATGTAACCAGACTGACGGGTGATTAACGCTATCCTGTCGCCGTCTCCGTCCGTCAGCACTCGCAATTGGTCGGGTCCAACAGCTGCGATCACATCGTCGTCCGCGGATGACAGTTCCTGGACGGGATCCGGAACAATTCCGAAAAAGAATGGAGCGACTGTCGCTCGCCTCCAGTTCGCTGACGGAACGAACTGCTGGTACCTTCCGGCTGCTCCGTACATTGAGTCAATGGTGACATCGCCGCCAAAGGAGTCGATAGTCGCATTAAGATCCGCGAGAACGGACTCCGCGTATAAGTCGTTGATCGCATCGGAGGTATGGCGGCGTGACCAGCTTGGATAGCGGATGTCGATGCCCCAATCGTCCCGAATGATCGTCGCCCTGTCGACGAAAGGCGCGGTGTCATATGCCAGTCCATCATGGCCTCGCATCTTCACGCCGACATAGCCTGGGGGATTGTGACTAGCAGTAAATATTAAGCCTCCCGTCACGTGGCTGCGGGACGCACAGAAGCGGCCAACTGCTGGCGTCACAGTTGGGGAGGCACTCAGCGTCACGTCGATATCGAGGTGCAATAGATGGTCGGCGCACATTGCCGCGAGCTCAGCGGAACCTGCCCTGCCGTCGAACCCGATGACAATGGCTCCGGTTGCACCGAGATACTCTCCGCATGCGATCGCCTCGGCGAGGATATCCATTTCTGACCAATGGGTACCGGGGACGCCCCGCAATCCATCGGTAGTTGTCCGTGCAGTAAGGGTAGTCTGCGTCATTCGAATTCTCCCGGCACGTGTCGGACATAGATGGGCAGTGCTGGCGGCATTCTGTCCGACTCACAAATACGAGGCCAGTTCTCAATCCAGTCAATCAGGTAGTCGGTACGACCAGTGGGATATAACTTGGTGGTCGCTTTCAATGCCGTGAGTCTCGTCGTAAGTGCATCGACGAGGTAGTCGTTACACGCGAGTAGCGAGCCGGTGAGAAGTAATCGCGCCTTTTGCATTTCGCTTCCCACGGCTCTGCGAACCGCCTCGACGCCAATAGCGAGCTCATGCACAATGCGGTCAATGATTATTCTTGCCACTTCATCTTCGCAATCAAATGCTTCGAACACGGCGTCGGCGAGACTGGCGGTTTGAAATTTGAGTTGTCGCTGATCGGCGTGCAACCACTCGAACAAGGAGGGAAGGTACCGGTCTGGATCGAGACTGAGCCGATCGCCGACAATTTTGGAAAGGATTGTCTTCGGACCGCGACCGTCATGGGCTCTAACGATCGAGCTGAGAACTTGTTGTCCAATCCAAAACCCGCCGCCTTCATCGGACATGATGAATTCAAAGCCGGATGCTCGCGCCCATTGGCCATCCCGCGAACGAGCGACGTAACCTGTACCCGTCCCAGCAGCGCAGATCACGACATCTTGGTCTGGGTACAGGCACGCGAGAGGTACGAGATCGTTGACGACCGTCAGGGCATTCACGCCTTCAGGCCGTATCAACCCTAGGACCTCACGGGCGAGCCGGCGGGCCCGACCGCGCGTCGATGCAGCACCGTGCGCAACGAACACGTCGAGTGTGCCGGAAAAGCCCGTCGTTGTCCGCGCGACGAGCTCAGCCAGATTCTGGCGCGCACTCCGTTTGCCGACTGACTCGGCATTCGAAGAGGCGCCTTCTTGCATCGGCCGCACAGCGTTACCGTCATGCAATAGAGCGACGGTGTGCGAGCCACCCCCCTCGATAAGGAGAAACGGTCGGCGAGCGCTTGTCATATCGCCTGTATCCGCACAGAGGCTTGACGGCTGGCATTGACGAATTCAGCCTCTCCAATATCATCGACGAAGTGGATGTCTCCCGGGCGACGCACTGTCGCCATGCGCAGTGATCCGTTCCTTACACGCCGGAGATCGTCGATTCTCTTCCAACTATCGGTAATCAGAGTCTCAGGTATTTCCGTTGGCAGCTGATACGCCTCAAGCCACCGCTCAAGGTCACCGCGAAAGTCGGTGTCAACATTCCCGCGATACTCCCCAAGGCGGCTCGCGACCGCCATCCCGATCGCCACCGCCTCGCCATGCCGGAATCTGAAGCCGCTGGCAGCCTCGACCGCATGGCCAATGCAATGGCCAAAATTCAACGCGCGGTCTAGAGAAGCCATCTCCATGGGATCACCTGCGAGTAGGTTGAGCTTAGCTTCGATTCCAAGAGTGACTGGCTTTGCACCGATACTCCCTGGCAGCGCATCCCGAGAAATGTGCTTTTCGATCTCTGACCACAAGGGATTGCCGACGATTGCACCGACCTTCACCAATTCGGCGAAGCCACTCGCAATCTCCGCGCGCGCCAATGTAGACAACAATTCGGTACAGACATATACCCAGGCTGGATGCCAGAACGAGCCGATCCAGTTCTTCGTACCTAAGAAGTCCACTCCAACCTTCCCGCCGATAGCGGCATCGATCTGGGCCATAAGTGTGGTTGGCACTAATATGTAAGGGAGACACCGGTCCCTGGCTATCGAGTGGAAGCCCGTCGACCCGTCGACCGGCACGGCCGAGATCGCCGGCGTCGACCGGGACACGATCACCGCGTGGTCGCGGCGGTCTACCCAGCTGCGCGAGTGGGCCGCGCACAACCTCAACGCGGTCGACGGCCCGTTGACGGCGGCGCAGCTCGCCGCCGCGCAAAAAGCGACACGGCCGGCCAAACCCGAAGAGCTCGGCCGTCGACCGACACCATTTGTCCGTCCGCGCGGGCTTGACGGTTGGGCACGATGACGTGGGTGTGCAGGTGCGGGTCCCCGCATCGCGAGGTTTCGTGTTGGTAGGCGATCGCCGTCAACCCGGGCAGCCGCACTAGATCCTTCTCGCCGGTGTTGGCGTTGTGCACCCGGGTGTAGCCGGCATGGGCGGCGAGGTATTCCATCGCTTCGGCCAGTGCGGCGGTGTGGGCGTCGGCAATCGCCTTGGCCACAACATCATCGGTGCGTAGCGCCCGCACCAGCGACACGCTCTTGGGGACGGCGAACATCAGATCGAAACCGTGCACCCCGCGCTGCCCAAATGCTCGCCCCTGTGCCCCGCTGGGTGCCACACCGTCATCGAGCCAGCGGGCCACCACCTTGGCGTCGGCGTCTCCCCCGGCCCGCTGAATATCGCTGAGCCCGACCAGTTTCGCGACCCGGCGGGTGTCGCCGGCGAGCAGCCATGCCGGCGTGCGGGTTTCATGTTCGGAGTAGTACTCCCCCAACCCGCCCGTCGCCCGTGCGAGATCGCGGGTGGCCTTTTCGGCGCTCTGGGCGGTGTCGATGTAGTAGGCGATCGACCACCGCTTGAGCTTGGAGATCGTCAACACCCGAACCACCCACTAACGGTGACTGCGGCGCACCGGATCCGTCGGCCGCGGTTGTGGCACCTGCTGTGCCACAACCATTCTCGCACTCCTGTGCAAATGTGCCGTGCAGAAATGTGGGTGGATCTTGGAAGTGAGATGCGGTGGGACAGGGGAGCTTAAGTGTAATGGACACAGCGTGTTTGGGATGTGATGGGACAGATTGAGAGGTTGCTTATTGAGGAGCTGGGAATAGAGATAATGCTGAAGGTGTGTGTCAGGTTCGGGAGGCCCGGTTGCCGCACGTTCCGCGGCCTCGCGCGGGCTAGAAACGGAGCGACGCGAGGCGTCAAAATTCTGCACAAAGTTGTCGCCTCAGAGAATTACAGTGTTGTTGGGAGCCCAGATGAAGCAAGGCGACCAACCCGCCTCTCCACGGCGCCAAGCCGACAGGCAACAACCGCACAGAACGCGCCGAGCGAATCCGAACAGGACCCACCTGGCGTGACTCTCCTCCAGGCTGGTGAATGAAATTGGAAGACAACGTATTCAACGAACTCCCTCTTCTGCTTGCGGTGCCTCGTGCCGCACAGCTCCTGGGAATCAGCCGGGCTGCGGCGTACCGTTTGGTCGCCTCCGGCGAGCTGCCGGTTCGTCGTCTCGGTGGCCGCGTCTACGTCGTGACCGCCGGCCTCCGTGACCTGGCATCGTGAAGGGCTCGGTATATCCGCGCGGTTCCAAGTGGTACTACAAGTTCCGGGTGCCGGAGCGCGATCCCTCGACGGGTCAGTTTCCGTGGATATCAAAAGGCGGCTTTGACACCGAACGGGAAGCCTGGAAGGCCTGCCGAGAAGCGATGCGGGACGCCGACCGCGGCCGTGTCGTCAAACCGTCCACACGCACTGTCGAGCAGTTCCTCACTGAATGGTTGGCTGCAGTGGAACCCTCGCTGGATGCCACGACGTGGCGCAACTGGAGCGACTACGCACGCTCCTACGTCATCCCGCACATCGGAGGGGAACGTCTGCAGCGGCTCGACGAGCCTCAGTTACTGAAGCTGTACGCCAAACTGCTCGCCGAAGGCCGGGTAAAACGCAACAACGACGTAGCGATGTACGAGCACTGGTCGCAGCGTGTCGCCGACGGCGACCCGCCCACGCCGCGTCAGCTGTCGGAGGCCTGCAACACATCGATCCACGCGGCGCGCACCGCTGTTCGGCGTTACCGATCCGGCATTGTCCCCAAACCCTCGTCGAGGGGGCTGGCACCCAAGACCGTCCGAAACATCCACGCGTTTCTCCACCGAGCGCTGGCCGATGCGGTCGCATGGAAACAGTTGACCGACAACCCCGCGAGCAGCGTCAAGCCGCCCCGACTCCCCCGAACCCGGCGCACGGTGTGGACCGCGAAGGAGATTCAAAAGTTTCTGGCATCCGTGCGCCGCGACAGATTCGCAGCGCTGTTCGTGCTGGAGTTGACCACTGGTATCCGTCGCGGCCAGGTCTGCGGACTCAAATGGAGTGACGTCGACCTCGACGCAGGGACGGTGACCGTGCACGACAACCGCGTCGTGGTCGGCGGCCAGGCCGTCGATAAGGCCGGCGGTAAGACCCGCAACGCCGATCAGACCATCTCGATCGACCGCGCCACAACCGCGGCGCTGAAGCAGTGGCGGACGGTACAAGACAGTGAGCGCGACTTCTTTGGCAATGCCTACCACCCGGGCCACTTCGTGTTCACCTACCAGGACGGCCGACCGTTGCATCCGGACTCGATCCGGCAGCGCTTCGATCGCCTGGCGGCCGCAGCGGGACTGCCGCGCATCACCTTTCACGACCTGCGCCACTCCTATGCGACGGGGGCATTGCGTGCCGGCGTAAGCCCAAAAATTGTCAGTGAACGCATCGGACACGCGAACATCGGGTTCTTCTTGGAGACCTACGCGCACGTGATGTCCAACGACGACCGAGAGGCGGCCGAACAAGCGGCCAGCTTCCTCTTAGGTGACGCCTGGTCGGACGACGACGGCACTGGGCCTTGAACGCCGGCTGTTGTCGATATAACGCAGGGATTATATAGTGGCAGACGAGCAGTGGGACGTAATTTTGCTCGAGGAGGTCGAAGAGTGGTTCTTCAGCCTCGACACCGACGAGATGACCACGGTCGCCGGTGCCATCGACCTGCTCGAGATGGAAGGCCCGACGCTGGGCCGGCCAGTGGTCGACAGAGTAAAGGGCTCGCGGTTTCACAGCATGAAGGAGCTGCGGCCGGCCGCAACCAGCATCCGGATCCTGTTCATCTTCGATCCGCTTCGGCGGGCGATCCTGTTGCTCGGCGGTGATAAGGCGGGCACCTGGAAGAGCTGGTACGACAAGAACATTCCGGTGGCCGAAGCGAGATATGACAGCTGGCTAGAGAACGAAGGAGGTGGATGAGATGGCGAGGAACTGGCGCGACATCCGCTCAGACGCCGTCGCGCAGGGTCGCGTGGATCCGAAGCGCGCCGCGGCGGCGCGCACCGAAATGCATGCTGCCGTACAGGCTCACCGCCTCGCGGAGATCCGCAAGGCACTGGGCCACACCCGCCAGGCCGACGTCGCCGCGCTCATGGGCGTCTCGCAGGCGCGGGTGTCCAAGCTCGAAAGTGGCGACCTGTCACACACGGAGCTCGGGACGCTGCAGTCCTATGTCGCGGCGCTGGGTGGTCACCTACGGGTAGTTGCCGACTTCGGCGAGAGCAGCGTTGAGCTAACGGCTTGACGGGAGTGGCAGCGATATCGCGCAAGAACATAGAAGGCTCTGCGCGCGCTCATCCGCAGCGGATGTTTAAGGCTCGCAGGCTGTCGGCACGAGCGGTGCTCGCCGCCGGGATGATGCGAATTGCCGCTGACACGCTTGGCTGGGACAGGCCGGGCACACAGCCGTCGTTTACGGACACTCGCGCCGCAACGCGTCGATGGGGTTCGAGGCGGTGCGTCTTAAGGACCGGTCTTCGGACTCTCATCCAGACCGACGACAGCGCTGAACCGATGAACGCCGGTTTGGAAGATTCGCCGCAGCGAGTCGGGCAGCCGGCGCTCCGTGACGCGGTAACCGAGAGTCCGCTCACCGACAACGGCTTGAACCAGGCGAAGACCGGATCGCTTGGAGTAGGCCGCGACAAGATCGGCGCGCATATATAGAAAGGCACATCCATACCCAGGTCCGGGCGCCGTGCGGTAGATCGTGGCCAGCTTTCCGCGCTGATCGACCATGTCCGACGAGCCGCCGACGACCCGCAGACCCAATACCGTTGCAATCGGCGGTGCGGGGAACATCACGCTGCCTATCTGGTTCATCTGGCTGTGATAACTCTCCCATGCCCAATGTCGAGTCGAATTTTCGACCGGAATGCCGACCTTCCAGCCACTGTCGAAATAGGTAAATGCTCTGTCGTTTAGTCGTTTTGGGCGCCCATCCCTCCTCCGAACGTGAGCTCCAAATGCCCGCGACCAAGGCACTTCTCCGTGAAAGGTGTAATAGTCCACGCCAGGGTTTGGGAATCCGTCGTTTCCTTGCTCTCGGCCATCTTCGACCTCCCTCCGGAGAGACTCCAGCGATCGCTCCGGTGCGAAAACTGACGTGACCCACGCACGTAGCTCTCGTCCGTCCCGCGCGCCCTCGTGGAGGTTGCCGTCGAGCAGAACCCAATCGCCGATGTGACCGTCGACCTCGGTCTGACGCAGGAGACTCACGTAGTCGGGAACCTTCCCAGTCGTCAGCCAATCCGCGAAGTTCGTTGGTGATGCAGCGAAGATATCTCGGCGAGGCGGCTTCCAAACCGGGGTAGGTCTTGGAAAGCTCGGATCAATATCAGCGTCAGACGGCCTTGGGTCGACAAGGCGATGGTCTGCGATCTTCCCCAAACCTGCGCGGAGGCCGTACATCTCAAAGAACGCGATCCACGAGTACTTCTTGCCATACCGATCCACTTGTTCGCCTTCGCGTCGACGCTCGTATCGCTGAACGATCTCTCGGTCGGCCGCATTGAACCTCTCGGTCGAGTAGCCAAGCAACCGCATGCGATCGGCAATCTGCCGACGAACACGCGCGTACTCGGGATGCTTATCGTCGTAATTCCACCGTCCGTCCACGAGACGACCGATCGTGTAATTGCCGAAATCCATGTGTATTCCGTGTTCGGGATCCTCCACATCAGCCTTGCGAATGCGCGAAGACGGGCGGAACGGCGATGGTGCCTGACCAGGCCCGAACACAAGAAATTCACGGTCGGATCGCGCCAACGCGCGAGGGCGAATTTGACGTAGGACATCCAGGATTCCAGAGGCATAACCCCGCATGAGAGCGTGCCAGGTCGCATGCGGAGCTTTCGGCCGCAAAACCTTCTCGAGCAACTCGCGTCCAAGCGTCGCGAGGGCATTCGCGAAGTCCGAACTTCCCGTCTCCAACGCCCACCGTCGTAGGCATGCGCCGTAGGACGCACCAAGCATCCGCTCCGGAACATACGGATCGTTGAATCCGAGGAAATCCGCGGTGATATCGAACAGCGCGACCGGGTGACGTTCCCCCAGGAACACTAGCGCCCGTGTTGCACGATCGCGCATCCTACGATCGGTCGTCGTAAGCGCGAGGGCGAGTATGCGAATCGCCCGTCGCGCCGTATCGCGATCGACGCTTGCCAGATCTTCCTGCTCCACCCATGTGAGTAAGCGATGAACGTTCGAATCCGCGTCGATTTTCCGTAGGAACTCTGACCATTCCAGGTCGCGGACGTACATTGGCATCGCGCTGAGTCTGTTGTAGAGCCAGTCGAATCCAACTCGGTGGTCACCGCGTGCTGCGAGTCCGATTACGACCTCGTAGGTGCGGGCGCAGATGTTCACTTCGGGGCGATCTGCGAGCAGTGTCACCAATCGCTCGGTCTCTTGAGTGAAGCTTGAATGCGGTCGCCAGTACAAGCCCTCAAGGAAGGCATCGACGAACGGATGGAGCAGCCGACGCTGTTTTGGGAGGTACGCGAGAAGTTCGGAGCGCGCCCCGCACTTCTGAGTCAAACGCTTGACTCGCTCTGGGAACTCGATCATTAGCGCCGAGGCCACACCTGGCTCCGAGAACCTACGGCCCCGTCGGTCGTTGACAAATACCGCTCCCAACCGTCGATTGGAGTAAAAGCAACGCCGCAACCTCGCCTCGGTTGAGGTGTCGAGGTGCTCGTCCAATAGATGGCGTGCGACTAGATGGTCGGAGAACCGCTGATACGGAAGCGTGAAAATGTCGACATATCTGCCGTCCTCGTAACGCGAAGTTTCAACCAGTAGGCCCGCCGCCCGCATCGACTTCAGGACCGCCCTAGCTGTCCCTCGCCCGACACCAGCGAATGCCTGGATCTCACCGACCACCTCATCGGGAGTGAGCCACTCGCGTCTATTCCTTGCCAAGACTCCGGCCAATCCCAGACGGCCCTGGCGGGGTTCACCCTTCATGATGAACCAACACGCCTTCGCCGAAAGATTATGGATGGCTTCAACTTCGGCACCGGAGTGCTTGACAAAATTCTCTAGGACGTACGTCATGCTCTTCTGGCCTGACGCAAGGTCCCGCAACTTCTCCTTCTGCGACCGCTTGCTCAGGTCCTTGACGCCCTCGCACATGAGCCGAAGAAACAACGGCCGTGAAAACTCTGCACTGAGAAGCGGTACGTGCAGGGGCTGCAGGTCGTAGTACCTGAAGAATTCCAGCTGCGCGTCGAACTCTTGGTCCTCGAAGCCCGGGTGATACAGCTCGACCATCCTCGCTCGTGTCTTCTCCGCAATTACGCTGACATCGAAAGGCGTACGACACGAAACAACCAAACCGAGATTGTCTGCCTTCTCGACGTCGCTCAACAGCCGCGGGAGCCACTTGCGCCAGGCACCGCGGTCGGATTCGTTGATCGCATCGATCAGAAGGATTGCCCGCCGATTTCGGATCTTCGCCTCGGCGTCGAGGACAGAAACCAGTTCGACACCCGATGAAGCCAGTTTCGTCGCTTCGGCGACGGCATCGAACGGATGGATATCGGTCCGAAGTTCAGTCGCGAGAACGACCAGCGCGGGCGTCTCGTCGTAGAGGGCATGCGAAGCGAAATCGCAAAGGAAGTGAGTCTTTCCTGTCCCCCACTCTCCCAGCAGGAGGATCGAACTCGATTGAGAAAGAAGCTGACCCTCGACACCGTCGGCGAATTCGTTGATCTCAATGAGCGGCTCCTCCAGACGCCGAAGTGCCGCAATCCGCATCCGAATCAGCTCCAGCTGGTGCGAGCGGATCCTCTTCTCCTCATCAGACTCAGGACCCGCTGCCCTCTCGTCCTGGAGTACACGGAGTTCCGTGTACGCCTCGTCTTCCGCGTCGCTCAGTCGTCCACGTACAGCTGCGAGGTCCCGCCGGAAACGGAGCACCTGCTTGCGCACGTCACCGCCAATTGAGGCGTCCGCGATCCCGCTCAAGTCGCTATTTACCCGCTGCAGATTCACCACTCGACGCTTAAAGAGTCGATCGGCGTCAGCCGAGTCTCGCTCGTAGGCAGTGGCGACCGAGGTGGCAAGTTCCGTCGCGCGTGCCCGGAAGTCGGCGCCGAGGCATAGTGCCGAAGCGGCTCGCTGCAAAGGCTCAATCGCAAGGTTCGGTGCCTTGGGATCGAGCGCTGGTGCATACCGCGGTCCAGCCGAGGCGAGGGTCCGCTTCGCGATGCGTCGGAGCCGAGCCATCAGATCTGACGACACAACCGTTCCACTCGTCGATGTCCTGACGCGCATCGCGGTCCCACGACTTCGGTCACGGAAAAGCCGTATCGCACGTAAACGATCGGCTTCCTGGTTTGCATTTGTGCTAGCCGACATGCCCTGCGCCGGCGCGGACACAAGGTAGTCAACGCGAGGCGTGAGAGGACGGGTTCTGCGGCCATATTCACACTCTGCCGCACCCAACTGATTAATCCGGGCTGCGAAAACTCCGGACGGTAAGCGCTACCGAACTGATAGTCCGTTCCCTATCAGATCGTTAGCTTTGCGAATGTTCCCAAAAGTGTTCCCAAAGCTACGAAAACGGCCCTCAGAGATGGTCTCTGAGGGCCGTTTTACCTGGTAGCGGGGACAGGATTCGAACCTGCGACCTCTGGGTTATGAGCCCAGCGAGCTACCGAGCTGCTCCACCCCGCGTTGGTGAACGCAAGATTACCGAAGACGCAGGTTTCACACCAAATCGCGTGCTCAGCCGCCGCGCAGCGTGACGCTCGGAGAGCATCCGTAGGTCTTGCGGTACCGCGCCGAGAAGCGGCCCGCGTGGCCGAACCCCCACCGCGCGGCTATCTCACCCACCGTGGCCGACGCCGGATCGAACCGTGTCAACTCGCGATGCGCCTGGTCGAGGCGCACCTGACGCAGATATCCCATCGGCGTCGTGTCGAGATGACGGCGGAACATCAGTTGAACGGTTCTCGGCGTGACGTGGATTGCATGCGCGATGTCACAGACCCCGATGTCGCGGTCGAAGTTCTCGTCGAGGAATGTGACAGCCCGACGCAGCATTTCAGTGGACGCCCTGGTGTCGTCGAGTCCGTCACATGTGATTCGAACGGTGTGGGGGAAACACGTCAGCAGCGTCGCAGCCACGAACCGCGTTGTCGATGCGAGGACAAGCGGATGCCCCGTATCCGACCGTCCCGTCACGACGTGTGCCACGTAATCGGCGGTCCGTCGCCACAGGTCGGCCAGCCCGTCCGTCGGGGGTTGAATGCCCAGGAACTCGATCGACATGGGTCCGCGCTTCGCCACCACACTGTCGAGCAGGCCAGTGCCGATCGTGAGCTGACGTATCCGCGCATCGCGGGCCTGCAAGACCTGCGGGCGACCGCGACGGGCGCCCAGGACGGGACGACCGGCGGCCAACCGTTCGTCACGTCGCCCGCAGGTCAGCTTCAGGTGGCCGGCGGTCAGTTCCGTGACGAGCACCGCGTCCCCGGGCTCGCAGGCATAACGGAGAACACCCGCGACCGACGTCTCACTGATGCTGGAGGAGCCCGCGTCGTGTCGCACATGCCGGATCGTCGCTCCCGGCGTCATGCCCAAGAGGTGAACTTCCATGCCTTGCGCTTTGGAGAGGATCTCGCCCATCCGCGCCGGACTCGCCGTCGCGTACTCATGTCTACGAATGTGCTGACCCATTTGTTGCCTCATGGCAAATATTACATGAGGGCAAGAATTGAGGCCCTGAGGCTCAGACCGCTGTGACGTCCAGCTCGTGCGGCTCCCCCGCCGCCTGGGCGAAAACGTCCAACACCTTCGCAAGGGTTTCCCGGTCGCGAGCGTTCATCTTGCGCAACACCCGCTTTATCGCGGCACGACGATGTTCGGCTACCCGGTCGATGAGCGCATGTCCTTCATCGGTGAGCGTGAGGGTGATGTTCCGACGGTCAGCCGGATCCTCACTGCGATGCAACAGGCCAGCCTTGAGCACGCGATCACATATCCGACTTGCGTTCGGCGCGCTGACGCCCAGCGCGGCCGCGACCGAACCCAGATTCATCGGCCCGCGTGTCGAAATCATCATCAGCACACGCAACTGCGGCACCGTGACGATGTCGTCGACGTCCGCGACCGAGGCAGCCGCCATACCGACCAAGGCCCTGGACGCGGCCATTACGGCTTCCACCTGACGCGCCGATACGGCGCCGCCTTTGCGTTCGACCGCACTCATGCCGACACTATCGCCTGATAATTACCTGAAAGCAACTATTGCTGGTGGTTTGCAATACCCGTGTTGCGGCAAGTCTGCCCATATGCGAGCACTGACCGTCCAGGTGTCCAAACCAGACTCACTGCAGATCGAGGACGTTCCGGAACCAGACCCCGGCCCGGACGAACTCCTTGTGAACGGCGTCGCCATCGGAATTTGCGGCACAGACAAGGAGATCGCAGGAGGCGAATACGGCTGGGCGCCGCCGGGGCGCGACAGGCTCGTCCTCGGACACGAGTCGCTCGGTCGGGTCGAGCGGGCACCGAGTGGAAGTGGATTCGACGCAGGCGACCTGATGGTCGGTGTGGTGCGCAGGCCCGACCCGGAGCCGTGTGGCGCGTGCGCACACGGCGAGTTCGACATGTGCCGCAATGGCCGCTACACCGAGCGGGGCATCAAAGAGCTCGACGGCTACGGTAGCCAACGGTGGTGCGTGGAAAGCGATTACGCCGTCCGCCTCGATCCGCACCTCGCTGACGTCGGGATGTTGATGGAGCCGACCACGGTCGTGGCGAAGGCGTGGGAGCAAGTGCGGCTCGTCGGCGAGCGGGCGTGGTTCGAGCCGAACCGGGCGTTGATCACCGGCGCCGGACCCATCGGTCTGCTGGCAGCGCTGCTGTCGGTGCAGCAAGGGCTCGAGACCCACGTCCTCGACCGCGTTACCGATGGCCCCAAGCCCGGGCTCGTCCGCGCGCTCGGGGCGACGTATCACCATGCCGACATCAACGAGGTGGCCGGCAAGCTGCAACCGGACGTCGTGATCGAGGCGACCGGCGCAGGCCCGCTGGTGTTCGGGGCGCTCGCCAACACCGGCGGCTACGGCATCGTGTGCCTGACCGGGGTTTCACCGTCCGGGCGGACCATGAAGGTCGACGCAGGCGCCGTCAATCGCGAACTCGTGCTCGAGAACGACGCGGTGGTCGGCTCGGTCAACGCCAATCTGCGCCATTACCACCAGGCAGCCGAGGCGCTGGCGAAGGCGGATGCGTCGTGGCTGGCGGGTCTGATCACCCGGCGAGTGCCGTTGCACCGCGCCGCCGACGCATTTGCGCCTCAGGACGACGACGTCAAGGTGGTCGTTGATCTCGAACAGGTGAGCTGACGTTGGCGCACATCGAGGACTATGCGCTACTGGGCGATCAACAGACCGCGGCGTTGGTGAGCCGCGACGGTGCCGTCGACTGGCTGTGTCTGCCACGCTTCGATTCACCGGCCTGCTTCGCCGCCCTCGTCGGTGGAAGTGACGCCGGCAGTTGGCAATTGGTACCCGCTGCCGGCGGCCCCGCGACACGCCGCCGATATCGCGACGACTCACTCGTGTTGGAAAGCGAGTGGGACACCCCGGAGGGGACAGTGCGGTTGATCGATTTCATGCCGCCGCGGGGGGTGGCCGCCGACGTGGTGCGCATCGTCGAGGGAGTGCGCGGCAGGGTACCCATGCGCATGGTGCTGCGCCTGCGGTTCGACTACGGACACGTGGTGCCGTGGGTACGCCGACTTGGCGAGGATCTGACGGCCATCGCCGGGCCTGACGCCGTATGGCTACGCACCCCCGTTCCATTGCGCGGGAAGGACATGACGACTACCGCAGAGTTCGAAGTCCAAGCAGGCCAACGTGTTCCGTTCGTGTTGACCTACCAGGTATCGCATCTACCGCGACCGGATCCGGTTGACGCAGATGCGGCGCTCTGCCAGACCGAACAATGGTGGACACGCTGGATGAAGCAGTGCCGCTATACCGGAGGCTGGCAGCACGAGGTCCGCCGGTCCCTGCTGCTGCTCAAGGCGCTGACCTATCAACCCACCGGCGGCATCGTCGCCGCGGCCACCACGTCGTTGCCCGAACAACTCGGCGGACCGCGCAACTGGGACTACCGCTACTGCTGGCTACGCGATGCGACCTTCACGCTGCAGGCACTGCTCGGCACCGGATTCGTCGAGGAGGCACGCGGCTGGCGCGAATGGCTGGTCCGCGCCGTCGCAGGCGACCCGGCCGATCTGCAGATCATGTACGGCTTGGACGGCAGGCGCCGACTACCCGAATTCACACTGCCATGGCTGCGCGGATACGAGGATTCTCAGCCGGTGCGGGTGGGCAACGCCGCGGCCGGGCAGTTCCAGCTCGACGTGTGGGGTGAGGTACTCGACGGCCTGCACCTGGCGCGCGAGGCAGGGCTGCCGACCGATAACACCGCGTGGGACGTGCAACGCGCCCTGCTGGATTTCCTCGAGGGCCACTGGGAGGAACCGGACAGCAGCCTATGGGAAATGCGCGGTCCCGCACGATATTTCGTGCACTCCAAGGTGATGGCATGGGCGGGGGTCGACCGAGCCGTGCGCACAATCGAGCACCACCACCTGTCAGGCCCGCTGCACCGGTGGCGGGCACTTCGCGACAAGATCCACCGCGACGTCTGCGCCAACGGCTATGACGCGGACCGCAACACCTTCACCCAGTCGTATGGCTCCGACGAAGTCGACGCGGCGCTGCTGCTCCTGCCCAGGGTCGGATTCCTGCCCTGGCGTGATCCGCGGGTCGTGGGCACGGTGCGCGCCGTGCAACGCGAGCTGTGCCAGGACGGATTCGTGTTGCGCTATCGCCCGAAGCAGAGCGATGACGGACTTCCCGGCGGCGAGGGCGTGTTCCTCGCCTGCAGCTTCTGGTTGGCCGATGCGTTGTGCGGCATCGGTTGCGACGACGAAGCGACAGCGTTGTTCGACCGACTGCTGGCTCTGCGCAACGATGTCGGGCTGCTGAGCGAGGAATACGACACCGTGCGCCGCCGGCAGGTCGGGAACACGCCGCAGGCGTTCAGCCTGGTGGGTCTGATCAACACGGCGCGGCAACTGAGCGGTCATCACACCGCCACCTCGGCGCGCCGCCACGAGCAGAATCTGCACCCAGGCTGAGTTAATTGCTATCAAGCAATACTTGCCCTATAGCAACTATCGCGAGTACCAAGGAGAGATGAGCGAAATGTCAGAGAAATCCGTCGCCGACTATCTGCTCGAGCGCTTGCGCGACTGGGGCGTCCGCCACGTGTTCGGTTATCCGGGCGACGGCATCAACGCCGTCCTGGCCGCTTGGGGCCGCGCCGACAACAACCCACAGTTCATCCAGTCGCGCCACGAGGAGATGAGTGCGTTCGAGGCGGTCGGCTACGCCAAATTCACCGGCGGCCTCGGCGTCTGCATCGCGACCTCCGGCCCGGGTGCGGTGCACCTGCTCAACGGTCTCTACGACGCCAAGCTCGACCACGTGCCGGTACTGGCGATCGTCGGACAGACCAACCGCAGCGCCATCGGCGGTTCGTACCAACAAGAGATCGACCTTGCCAACCTGTACAAGGACGTGGCCAGCGAGTACGTCCAAACCGTCACGGTGCCAGAGCAATTGCCCAATGTGCTGGACCGCGCGATCCGTACGGCATTGGCGAGACGGGCCCCTACCGCCTTGGTGATCCCTGCGGACGTCCAGGAACTGACGTACTCGCCTCCCACCCACGCCTTCAAGATGGTGCCGTCGAGCATCGGCGTCCAATGGCCGGCCATCGCGCCCGACGACGCCGCCATTCGCCAGGCCGCCGACGTGCTGAATGCCGGCAAGAAGGTGGCGATGTTGGTCGGCACCGGCGCCCGCGGCGCGCACAAGGAACTCGCCGAGGTCGCCGACCTCCTCGGCGCGGGAGCCGCAAAGGCATTGCTCGGCAAGGACGTGCTGTCCGACGAGTTGCCGTGGGTGACGGGATCCATCGGGTTGCTCGGTACCCGACCCAGTTACGAGATGATGCGCGATTGCGACACACTGCTCACCGTCGGGTCGAGCTTTCCCTATACGCAGTTCCTGCCCGAGTTCGGCCAGGCCCGCGCAGTCCAGATCGACATCGACCCCACCCTGATCGGGATGCGCTACCCGTACGAGGTGAACGTCGTCGCGGACGCGAAAACCGCCCTGCAGGCAATACTTCCACACCTGGACCGCAAGTCCGACCGGTCGTGGCGCAGCGACATCGAACGCAACGTCACCAGGTGGTGGGAAACCATGCACAAGCGCGCAATGGTGAGCGCGAAGTCGGTCAACCCGCTGCGACTGTTCGCGGAACTGTCACCGCAACTTCCCGAAAACGCCATCGTCACGGCCGACTCCGGATCGGCGGCCAACTGGTATGCGCGACAGCTTCGGTTCCGCGGCGATATGCGCGGGTCGTTGTCGGGCACGCTGGCCACCATGGGGCCGGGCGTGCCGTATGCGATCGGAGCCAAATTCGGCCATCCCGACCGTCCGGTCATCGCGTTCGCCGGTGACGGTGCCATGCAGATGAACGGCATGGCCGAACTGATCACGATCAAGCGCTATCACGAGCAGTGGCGCGACCCACGGCTGATCGTCGCGATCTTGCACAACAACGACCTCAACCAGGTCACCTGGGAAATGCGCGCGATGGCCGGCGCACCGAAGTTTGTTGAATCGCAAACCCTTCCCGACGTCGACTTCGCCGCATTCGCGGCGGGGCTCGGCCTGAACTCAGCCGTCATCACCGATGCCGACGACTTGGCTGGCGCATGGAAAACAGCGCTGTCGGCGGACCGCCCGACCGTTCTGGACGTGCACACCGATCCGGACATGCCACCGATCCCGCCACATGCCACCTGGGATCAGTTCACGGCGCTGGCAGGCGCTGTGCTCAAGGGCGACGAGGACAGCTGGGGATTCATCAAAGAAGGCGTCAAGGCCAAAGCCCAGGAGTTCGTCCCTCATCGCGGCTCGTGAGTTCGGCCATGACAACGTCTGCCAGAGCGGTGACCGACACGCCAATCACCGACGTATCGGCCACCGCGTACACCATCCCCACCGACTCGCCAGAGGCTGACGGCACCCTGTCATGGGATAGCACGACCCTCGTCGTGGCCGAGGTGTGTTCCGGTGACACGACCGGCTTGGGGTGGACGTACGGCGACCCGCGATGCGCGGGCCTGATCACCGACGTGCTGGCTCCGAAACTACTGGACTGCAATAGTTTCGATATCACCGGCGTGTTCGACACCATGGTCAAGGCGGTGCGCAATGTGGGCCGAGGAGGTGTCGCAGGCCAGGCGGTGTCGGCCGTCGACATCGCGATGTGGGACCTCAAGGCGCGCCTGCTCGACCTTCCGATGCACCGGCTGATCGGCGCCGTGCGCGATGCGGTGCCGGTCTACGGTAGCGGCGGCTTCACCACCTACGACCACCTGCGGTTGCGCGACCAACTCAACGCATGGACAGGGGAACTCGGCATCCCGCGGGTGAAGATCAAGATCGGCGAATCGTGGGGCACGTGCACCAGGCGCGACATGTCGCGAATTCGGCAGGCACGCGCCGTCATTGGCGACGCCGTCGAACTTTACGTCGACGCCAACGGGGCATATGACGCCAAACAGGCGATCCGACTGATCAGCGCCGTAGACGACATGGACGTGCGGTGGTTCGAAGAGCCGGTGTCGTCCGACGACCTCGCAGGCCTACGAATAGTTCGCGAGGCCATCACGGCTGACGTGGCTGCAGGCGAATACGGCTACGACTTGGCATATTTCGGCAGGATGTGCCGCGCTGACGCGGTCGACTGCCTTCAGGCCGACGCGTCCCGATGCGGAGGCGTCACCGAATGGCTGCGGGTGGCAGCCGTCGCCGCCGCACACGGATTGGAGATCTCGGCGCACTGCGCGCCGTGGTTGCACGCTGCGGTCGCGGCCTGTGTGCCCAATCTGCGGCATCTGGAATGGTTCCACGACCATGCCCGGATAGAGACACGGTTCCTCGACGGCGCGACGCTCCCACTTGACGGTGTACTGCGACTGCCCTCCGATGCGGCCGGACACGGGTTGACGTTGCGCAGCGCAGATCTCGAACCCTTCCGCTTGCCATGAGACCCCGATGACAGGACCACGATGACCACGACCGCGCTTCCGTTCAAGTCACTGGCCGCCGCGTTGCGTCAACACGTGGCCGGTGAAGTTCGCTTCGATCCAGGCTCACGGGCGACGTATTCGACCGATGCGTCGAACTATCGGCAGATACCGATCGGCGTCGTCGTGCCGGACAATCCCAACGACGCGGCGCGAGCCATCCGGGTGTGCCACGACCACGACGTGCCTGTGCTGTCCCGCGGCGGCGGCACCAGTCTTGCAGGTCAATGTTGCAACGCCGCGGTGGTATTGGACTGGAGCAAGCACTGTCATCGAGTGGAGCGGGTGGACACCGACGCGGGCACCGCCGTCGTCGAACCCGGCATAGCGCTGGACGTCCTCAATGACCATTTGGCGCACACCGGTTGGATGGTCGGCCCGAAGCCCTCGACCCATGTCAGCTGCACCATCGGCGGCATGATCGGCAACAACTCGTGCGGATCCACCGCGCAGGCGTACGGAAAAATGGCCGATTCCGTGCGCAGATTGGAGATCCTCACGTACGACGGGCTGCGGACGTGGGTCGGTGCGACAAACACAGCGGACGCCCGCGCCATCGGTCAAGGCACGGGGCGCGAAGCCGACCTCTACCGTGGCCTGCTCAGCATCGTGGACGAGTATGGCGACGACATTCGCGCTGCTTACCCCCACATTCCGCGCCGGGTGTCCGGCTACGGCGTCGATGCGCTGTTGCCAGAGAATGGTTTTCAGCTTGCCCGCGCGTTGGTGGGCAGCGAGAGCACGCTCGTCACGGTGCTTCGTGCGGAGCTGCAACTGGTCCGCCGACCGGCGGCCAGCGCGCTCGCCATCCTCGCATTCGACGACATCGCCACCGCCGCGGACGCCCTGCCCGCGATCCTCGAGCACGAACCCGCCGCGCTCGAGGGCCTCGACCATCGGCTCGTCGAACTCGAGCACTCGCGGCGGCTGGCCGAGAAGGCGTTGCGCCACCTTCCACCCGGAAACGCATGGCTGATGGTGCAACTGGACGGTGAGTGCCAGGAAGACGCGGACCACAAAGCGAAGGCCATGATCGACGCGCTGCACACAGCGGCGCGCAACGCCACGGTCCTAGACGATCCCGACCAGAAGCGGCAGGTGTGGGCGGCGCGGGAAGCGGGCCTCGGCGCCACGGCCTATCCCCCGACCGGACCGGAGACGCACGAAGGATGGGAAGACGCGGCAGTGCCGCCGAGCCGGCTCGGCGACTATCTGCGTGACTTCCGAAAGCTGTTGGAGCGCTTCGGTTACCAGAGCGCATCACTATATGGGCATTTCGGTCAGGGCTGCGTGCACACTCGCATCCCGTTCGACCTTCGCACCGCCGACGGGGTCGCCACCTACCGGCGGTTCGCGATCGACGCAGCGCATCTGGTGACCGACTACGGCGGGTCGTTGTCCGGTGAGCACGGCGACGGCCAATCCCGGGGCGAATTGCTGCCGATCATGTTCGGAGACAGGGTGGTTCAGGCCTTCGAGAAGACCAAGGCACTGTTCGATCCGACCAACCGGATGAACCCGGGAAAGGTCGTCAACCCATATCGGCTGGATGAGAACCTGCGGTTCGGCGTCGACTACCTACCCCTGGAGCCGCGCACCGAATTCAGCTACCCGCACGATCACCACAGCTTTCCGCACGCCGCGGCGCGCTGCGTCGGTGTCGGCAAGTGCCGCGGCCACGAGTCCGGAGTGATGTGTCCCAGCTACCGGGCTACCGGCGAAGAGGAACACAGCACAAGGGGACGCTCGCGGCTGCTCTTCGAGATGCTGCAGGGCGACGTGATAACCGACGGCTGGCGCTCGAAGCAGGTGCACGATGCACTGGATCTGTGCTTGGCGTGCAAGGGCTGTCGCAGCGACTGCCCGGTGAACGTCGACATGGCCACCTACAAGGCGGAATTCCTGTCCCACTACTACCGACACCGTATCCGGCCGATGGCGCACTACTCGATGGGCTGGATCCCGCTGTGGGCGCGAATGGCCGCAACCGTCCCGGTCGCGGCCCACATGCTCACCGGAAGCAAACCACTCGCCGCAGCCGTCAAAGCGATCGGCGGTATCGATCCCCAACGCAACGTGCCTCAGTTCGCGCGTCAGCCGTTCAGCCAGTGGTTCCGCGAGCAGCGCGACGATCCCTCACGTCCGACGGTGCTGCTGTGGCCCGACACGTTCAGTAACTACTTCGACCCCGACATCGCCCGCGCTGCAGTGGCAGTGCTGCGGGCCGCGGGATTCCGTGTCGACGTGCCGCAACACACCGTGTGCTGTGGGCTGACCTGGATTTCGACCGGCCAATTGAAGACGGCCAAACGCGTGCTGCGCCGCACTCTGAAGGTGCTGCGCCCCGCGCTGCGCGCGGGAACGCCAGTCGTGGTGCTCGAGCCCAGCTGCGCAGCGGTGTTTCGCTCAGACCTGCCCGAACTGCTCGCCGACAACGAGGACGCGCATCGGCTGGCCGGACAGACCCAGACCATCGGAGAGTTGCTCGACGGGCACGCCGACTGGCATCCCCCGCAGCTTTCGATGACCGCGGTCGTCCAACAACACTGCCACCAGCACGCGGTACTGCACTACACGCACGAGAGACAGTTACTCGCCGACGCGGGGGTCAACGCTGACGTCCTCGACGCTGGATGTTGTGGTCTGGCAGGCAATTTCGGGTTCGAACGCGGCCACTACGACGTATCCGTGGCATGCGCCGAAGACAAGCTGTTGCCAGCCCTGCGGGGAAGCGATCCGGCCACCTTGGTGATCGCAGACGGATTCAGCTGCCGGACGCAGATCAAGGATCTGTGCCCCGGCCGTCGCCCCCTGCACACCGCCCAGGTGTTGGCTGCGGGCCTACCTCCGGCCTGACGCTACTTGGCCGACTGATACTTCTTTATCGCATCGTCGAGCCGCTGCAGCGCCTGGCCGTAGTCGGCGAAGTTACCGCTCTGCTGGGCCTGCCGGATGTTGTCCAGCGCCGAGTTGACCTCTTGCAGCGCTGCGGCTTTGGCCCCCGACAGCTGCGTCGCCCCGCCATTCGGCGGCACCGCGATCGGAGTGGGCACCTCGGGCGCCTGACCCTGGCTGGGCGGCGGCGCCGCGGCACGCTGGCCGTCAGACGGCGGTGGCGCGGCAGCAGGCTGTCCGTTCACCGGCCCGGCCGGTGCCGGGCCCGTCGCCGTCGCATCGGCACCGGGGCCGAACAACTCGGTCAGCGCGTCGCGGACCGTCGGGCCGTAGCCGACCCGGTCGTTGTACATCATCGCCACGCGGATCAGGCGCGGATACGACGACGCCGCATCGCTGGCCCCCGGTGACGCATAGACCGGTTCGACATAGAGCAGCCCGCCCTGCGCGACCGGCAGCGTCAGCAGGTTGCCCCACCGGATCCGGTTCTGGTTGTCGCGCCCGATCACACCGAGGTCCTGGCTGACCGCGGTGTCCGTGGTGATCGCGTTGTTGGCCAGCTTCGGACCGTTGACCTGACCCGGAATCGTCAACACCGTGATCTTGCCGTAGGTGGCCGGATCGGAACTCGCGCTGATGTATGCGGCCAGGAAGTCACGCCGGAACCGGTTCATCGCACTGGTCAGCTGGAAGGACGCCGAACCATCGTTGGACGCAAGGTCTTTCGCGACGATGTAGTACGGCGGCTGGAAACTGCTCGCGGTTGGGTTCGGGTCCAGTGGCACATCCCAGAAATCCGACGTCGAGAAGAACGTGACCGGATCGTTGACGTGATACTTCGCCAACAGACTGCGCTGCACCTTGAACAGGTCCTCCGGATACCGCAGGTGCGCCTGCAGTTCCGGCGAGATGTCGCTCTTGGGCTTCACCGTTCCCGGGAACACCTTCATCCACGCCTGCAGCACCGGATCCTTCTCGTCCTGCGCGTACAGCGTGACGGTGCCGTCGTAGGCGTCGACGGTGGCTTTCACCGAGTTGCGGATGTAGGACACCATCTTGTCCGGGGCAAGCCGGTTGACCGCCACCTCGTTGGAATCGGCGGTGGCCGACGACAGCGACGTCAGTTGTGAGTACGGGTAGTTGTCCAGCGTGGTGTAGCCGTCGACGATCCACACCATCCGCTTGTTGACGATCGCCGGGTACACACTGGTGTCGGTGGTCAGCCACGGCGCAACGGCCTTCACCCGCTGCGCGGGATCGCGGTTGAACAGGATCTTGCTGTCGGGCCCAATCGGGTTGGGGAACACCAGCTTTCGCTCGGAGAACTTGGCGGCGAACACGGCGCGCGCCAACCAGTTGCCGATCGGAACGCCACCCTTACCGCTGTAGGTGTAGTTCTTGGTTTCGGTGTTGGTCTCGTAGTCGTATTCGCGGTCGTTACCGTTCTTGCCGACGATCGCGTAGTCGTCCGACGTGCTGGCGATGACCGGGCCGAAGTAGATGCGCGGCTGGTCCAGCGGCGCAGGCCCCGGCGAGATCACGCTGCCGTTGGCGCCCACCACGCTGGCGAGGAACTCCGGATAGCCACCGTTCTGGTTCGGGTCGTTGGCGACGCCGCGGACCGTGTTGGCGGGTGAGGCGATGAACCCGTTGCCGTGGGTGTAGACGAAGTGCCGGTTGATCCAGTCCCGCTGGTTGTCGATCAGCCTGTCGGGGTTGAGTTCTCGCGCCGCGACCACATAGTCGCGCAGGTTGCCGTCGGGTCCGTTGTAGCGGTCGATCGACAGCTGATCCGGGAAGTAGTAGAAGTTCTTGCCCTGCTGGAACTGGGTGAACGCCGGGCTGACGATGGTCGGGTCGAGCAGTCGGATGTTCGACGTCGTCGCGCGGTCGGCGGCGACCTGCTGCGCGTTGGTCTGCGCGTTGCCGCTGTAGTCGCGGTAGGTGACGGTGTCCGCCGTCAACCCGTAGGCCTGTCTGGTGGCCGTGATACTTCGACTGATGTAGTCGCTTTCCTTCTGTGCCGCATTGGGTTTGACGCTGATCTGCTCGACGATCGTCGGCCAGCCCCAGCCCACGATCAGCGAGCTCAGCAGCAGCAGCACCACCCCGATCGCCGGGATCCGCAGATCCCGCAACACGACGGCGGAGAACACGGCGACCGCGCAGATCACCGCGATGGTCATCATGATGAGCTTGGCGGGCAGCACCGCGTTGATGTCGGTGTAGCCGGCGCCGGTGAACGGTTTGCGGCTGTCGGCGTGGCTCAACAGCTCATAGCGGTCGAACCAGTACGCGACGGCCTTGAGCAGCATCAGGATGCCGACCAGCGTGATCAGCTGGATGCGCGCCGAGCGGCTCAGCGCTCCGGTACGCCCGGACAGCCGGATGCCACCGAACAGGTAGTGCGTCACCAGGTTGGCGATGAACGCGATGAACACCGCACCGAACAGGTAGCTGAGCACCAGCCGGTAGAACGGCAGATCGAACGCGTAGAAGCCGAGGTCCTTGCCGAACTGCGGATCGGCCACCCCGAAGCTGCCGCCGTGCAGGAACAGCTGGATCCGATCCCAGTACGTCTGGACGAAGAAGCCGGTGAAGACGCCGATGACCACCGGCACCCCGATGCCGATCAGCCGCAGCCGCGTCATCACCGCGGTCCGGTACCGGGCCACCGGATCGTTCGGGCCTGCGGTCGGGACGAACACGGGCCGGGTGCGGTAGGCCAGCGCGAGCGCACCGAAGACGATGGCGGCCATCACCACGCCGGCCACCACACCGACGACGAGCCGGGTGAGCAACTGGGTGGTGAACACCGAGCGGTACCCGAGTTCGCCGAACCAGAGCCAGTCGACGTAGGCGTCGACCAGCCGCGGTCCAAACAACAGCAGCAGCACGACCGCCAGGGCGACCCCGATCAGAATCCGGCTACGTCGTGTCAGCTTCGGCATTCGCGCCGCGGGCCGCATACCCACTCGTCAACTCCAGTCTTGGGATTTGTAAACGTCGACCGACGATGTGGTCCCAACTTTACGCATTCGCTGCACGGCAGATTCTCAGCAGCGGGGAGGTTCGCCACCGGCAGAAAGCGCATGCAGCGCATCCACGGCTTGCGTCAGGCTGTCCACCTTGATCAACTCCAGCCCGTCGTCGTGCGCCGACTTCGCCTCGTCACAGTTATCGGCGGGCACCAGGAACACCGTGGCGCCCGCTTCCCTGGCCGCCAGCATCTTGTGCGTGATACCGCCGATCGACCCGACTTTGCCGTCGGCATCGATGGTCCCGGTACCCGCGACGAACTTCCCGTCGTTGAGATCGCCCGTGGTCAGCTTGTCGACCACGGCGAGTGAGAACATCAGGCCCGCCGACGGGCCGCCGATGTTGGCCAGATTGAAATCGATCGAGAACGGCGCCCACGGCGCATCCAGCACCCCGACGCCCAGGTATCCGTAGTCGCGGTCCGGGTTGGAACCCAGCGTGATGGTGGCGACGCCCGCGGGCGCGTTCTTGCGGCGGTAGTCCAAGGTGATGGTGTCGCCGGGCTTGGTGGCCTTGAGCAGGCTGGTGAACTGGTCGAGGTTGGCGACCGGCTTACCGTTGAAGCCGTCGATCGCGTCCCCGCGCTGCAGCTTGCCGACCGACGGGCCGGGGTCGCTGACGTTCTCCACCGTCACCGCCGACGGGTACTTCAAGAAGCTCAGGGCCGCATACTCGGCGCTGTCCTCGGAACGCTTGAAGTCGGTGTTGTTGGCCTGGTCGATCTCGTCCTTCGACTTGTCCGGGGGATACACCAGATCACGTGGAACCAGCTGCTCGCGGCCCGACATCCACAGCGTCAACGCCTGCCCGAGGGTGAGGTCGTCGCGCTGCGACACCGTGGTCATGTTGAGGTGGCCCGCCGTTTGCTTGACGTCGGTGCCCTCGATGTCGACGACCTGTTTGCCGTCGACCTCGCCGAGGGTGTCGAACGTCGGCCCCGGCCCGAGCGACACATACGGCACCGTCACCAACGAGAGCAGCACCCCGAACGCCAAGATGGGCACCAAGGCGACCAGCAGCGTAGAAATCCGCCTGTTCACGGCGACCAATGTACGGTTCGCTCTCGGCGTGACCCGCGAAGCCACATGACCGCAAGCCGGTGAGTACCGTTGAGGACATGGCTGACCTGCCTTTCGGCTTCTCCTCCGGGGACGACCCCGACCGCGATAAGCCCAAGAAAGAACCCGACGCCGGTGGGGATCCGTTCGGGCTGGGCGGGTCCGAATTCGACATGTCACAGCTCGGCCAGATCTTCAGCAGACTCGGGGAGATGTTCAGCGGCGCCGGCAACGTGATGACCGGCGGCAAGCAGTCCGGCCCGGTGAATTACGACCTTGCCCGGCAACTGGCGTCCAGCCCCATCGGGTTCGTCGCGCCGGTGCCCGAGAAGACCACCGCCGCGATCTCCGATGCGGTCCATCTGGCCGAGACGTGGCTGGACGGCGCGACCGCGCTGCCTGCCGGCACCACCAAAGCGGTCGCGTGGACCCCCAACGACTGGATCGACAACACGCTGGAGACCTGGAAGCGGTTGTGCGATCCGGTCGCCGAACAGATCTCGACGGTGTGGGCGTCGGCGCTGCCCGAAGAAGCGAAGAGCATGGCGGCGCCGCTGCTGGCGATGATGTCGCAGATGGGCGGCATGGCGTTCGGCTCACAGCTCGGTCAGGCGCTGGGCAAGCTGAGCCGCGAAGTGCTGACCTCCACCGACATCGGGCTGCCGCTCGGCCCCAAGGGTGTGGCGGCGTTGATGCCTGAGGCCATTGAGGCGCTGTCGGAGGGGCTCGAGCAGCCGCGCAGCGAGGTCATCACGTTCCTGGCCGCCCGCGAGGCCGCGCACCACCGGTTGTTCAGCCACGTGCCGTGGCTGTCCAGCCAGCTGCTCAACGCCGTGGAGGCGTTCGCCAAGGGCATGAAGATCGACATGAGCGGCATCGAGGACTTCGCGCAGGGCTTCAACCCGGCGGCGCTGACCGATCCCTCGCAGATGGAGCAGCTGCTCAATCAGGGCATCTTCGAGCCCAAGGCGACGCCGGAGCAAACGGCGGCGCTGGAGCGGCTGGAGACGATGCTGGCGTTGATCGAAGGCTGGGTGCAGACCGTCGTTTCCGATGCGCTGGGCGACCGGATCCCCGGCACGTCCGCGTTGAGCGAGACGCTGCGCAGGCGCCGTGCCACCGGCGGCCCTGCCGAGCAGACCTTCGCGACACTGGTCGGGTTGGAGTTGCGGCCGCGCAAGATGCGGGAGGCCGCGGTGCTGTGGGAGCGCCTTACGCAGGCCGTCGGCTCCGACGCGCGTGACGCGGTATGGCAGCACCCCGACCTGCTGCCCACCGCCGAGGACCTCGACGCCCCCGCGGGCTTCATCGACCGGATGATCGGCGGCGACACCAGCGACATGGACGCGGCGATCGACCAGGCGATCGCCGATCTGCAGAAGGAATCCGACAAGGACGACGACACCGAAAACTGAGAATTCCCTTAGGGATTGAACAGTATCGGAGACGTCGGCCGTTTGTCTGATCGACGGGCCGCACGAGCAGGCCCACCGTCGAGAGGACCCCGTGATGTCGTTGTCTGAAGCTGTCGTTGACGTGCACCAGCAGGTGACCGAGATGATCTTCGGCTACTGCGTCAGCGGAATCGTCCGCACCGCGGCCGAACTCTCGCTCGCCGACCATCTGGCCGCAGGTCCGCTCACGGCCGACGAGATCGCCGAGCGCGAAACAAGTGCCCCGGCAACGACTTTGCGGTTGCTGCGGGCGTGCGCCGCATTCGGTATGGTCACCGTCGACGACGCCGGTCGTTTTCATGGCACCGCACTGCTGGACACCCTGCGCGCCGACGCGCCCCGCTCGTTGAACGCAATCGCCAAGGGTGTGACGAACAAGGCGTCGTGGCTGCCGTGGGTGAATTTCGGCGAATCGGTGCGCAGTGGGCACAGCCATGCGCACAACGCGCTTGGCATGGACTTCTTCGACTATCTCGAGCAGAACCCGTCGCTTGCAAAGGAATTCAGCGCCGCCATGAGCGGCGGCACGTCGGTGTGGGCACCCGCACTCGCCGCGCTGATCGACACCAGCACCGTGCGGCGCGCTGTCGACGTCGGCGGCGCCAACGGCACACTGCTGACCTTGCTGCAGCGTGCCAACCCGAATTTGCAGGGCGTGCTGTTCGACCGGCCGAACATCGCCCAGGATGCGAAGGCCCACATCGCAGCGCACGGTTACGCCGAACGCACCGAGGTGGTCGGCGGCGACTTCTTCGAGTCCGTGCCCGCGGGTGACCTGTACCTGCTGAAGTTCATCCTGCACGACTGGGACGACGAGGACAGCGTGAAGATCCTGCGCAGTTGCCGCACGGCGATGGAACCCGGCGGTCGGGTGGCGATCTTCGAAATGGTCGTCGATGACGCCGGTGAGAACCGGTTGGGCGCCATGATGGACCTGAACATGCTCGCCGTCGTCAACGGCCGCGAGCGCACACTGCCGGAGTTCGACGCGCTGCTGGAGCGGGCGGGACTGCGCCGCACCGCGGTGCTGACGGCGGATTCCCCACAGAGTGTGATCGAGGCGGTCGCCGCCTAGGTCCTGTGGATAAGTGGTCGGGGCGCAGCGCAATCCGTGGCAGAGTCGGCGCATGCAGCGCTACACACTGGATCCGGCGATGCCGGTGCTGCTGCGCCCCGACGGCGCGGTGCAGGTGGGGTGGGATCCGCGGCGCGCGGTGCTGGTGCACCCGCCCGCCGGTTTGACCGCGGCGGGCCTGGCCGACCTGCTGCGCGCATTGCAGGCCGGTGCGACGCTGGCCGACCTGCAGGAGCGCTTCGAGGTCGACGCCGGCGACCTCGTCGTCTCGCTGATCGAGGCCGGCGTGGTGTCGGCTGCGCCGGAGCGGAGGCGCTGTCCGTCGGTCCGGGTGCATGGACGGGGGCCGCTGTCGGATCTGGTGGCCCGCGGGTTGCGTTGCTCGGGCGCGAGGGTGACCCGGTCGAGCGTCACGCAGGCGGCCCCGCCCGGCACGACGGACCTGGTGGTGCTGGCCGATTTCCTGGTCGCCGAGCCTCGGGTGGTCCGCGACTTGCACACCGCACGGGTGGCGCATCTGCCGGTGCGACTGCGCGACGGCGCAGGCCTGGTCGGCCCGCTGGTGATCCCCGGGGTGACCAGTTGTCTGCAGTGCGCGGATCTGCACCGCACTGACCGTGACGCGGCGTGGCCCGCGGTCGCATCACAGTTGCGCAACGTGGTCGGCAGCGCCGACCGGGCCACCGTGCTTGGCACCGCCGCGTTGGCGCTCAACCAGGTCGACAGGGTGATCCGCGCGGTGCGGGACGGACATGCCGTCGCGGCTGCGACGGAACCGCCGCCGACCCTGGACACCACGCTGGAGTTCAACGTCGACGCCGGTGCGATCGTGGCGCGCAGGTGGTCGCGCCATCCCCGGTGCTGGTGTTGAAAACGCCTGTTGCCAACTCGGTGCGAGGCACTCAGAAACGTCAGGGATGATAGTTAGGTGACTGACATCAAACGGGGTCGGGCCGCGCGCAACGCCAAGCTGGCTAGCTTGCCAGTCGGCATGGCGGGCCGGGCCGCGTTGGGCTTCGGCAAACGGCTGACCGGTAAGTCGAAAGACGAGGTCAACGCGGAACTGATGGACAAGGCCGCCCAGCAGTTGTTCACCGTGCTCGGTGAACTCAAGGGCGGGGCGATGAAGGTCGGGCAGGCGCTGTCGGTGATGGAGGCCGCGATTCCCGAGCAGTACGGCAAGCCGTACCGGGAGGCGTTGACCAAGTTGCAGCGCGAGGCGCCGCCGCTGGCCGCGGCGAAGGTGCACCGCGTGCTCGACGGCCAGTTGGGCACCAAGTGGCGCGAACGGTTCTCCTCGTTCGACGACACCCCCGTCGCGTCGGCCAGCATCGGCCAGGTCCACAAGGCGGTGTGGTCGGACGGCCGCGAGGTCGCGGTCAAGATCCAGTACCCGGGCGCCGACGAAGCGCTGCGGGCGGATTTGAAGACCATGCAGCGGATGGTCAGCGTGCTCAAGCAACTCTCCCCCGGCGCCGACGTGCAGGGCGTCGTCGACGAGCTGATCGAGCGCACCGAGATGGAGCTCGATTACCGGCTCGAGGCCGACAACCAGCGCGCGTTCGCGAAAGCCTATGAGGGACATCCGCATTTCGTCGTCCCGCGCATCGTGGCGAGCGCGCCGAAGGTGGTCATCCAGGAATGGATCGAAGGCATTCCGTTGTCGGTGATCATCCGCGAGGGCACCACCGAGCAGCGAGACCTGATGGGCAGCAGGCTTTTCGAGCTGACCTACGACGCGCCGCGGCGGCTGGAGATGATGCACGGCGATGCGCATCCTGGGAACTTCATGTTGTTGCCCGACGGCAAGATGGGTGTCATCGACTTCGGCGCGGTGGCGCCGATGCCGGGCGGGATCCCGCCCGAGATCGGACTGGCGACGCGGTATGCGCTCAACGACGACTACGACAACCTGCTGACGACCATGCAGGCCATCGGGTTCGTGCAAAAGGGCGAGCAGGTGTCCAAGCGCGAAATGGACGAACTGATGCGGCAGTACGTGGAGCCGCTCGAGGTCGAGGTCTTCCACTACACGCGGAAATGGTTGCAGCGCATCACCGCTGCGAACATGAAGCCGGATCGTGCCGCGGGTCAGATCAGGGCGGCCCGGCAGATGGACATTCCGGCGAAACTGGCCATTCCGATGCGGGTGATCGCCTCCAACGTCGCGATCGCATGCCAACTCGACGCGCATGTGCCCGCCAGGCGGCTTGCCACCGAATTGATTCCCGGCTTCGCCGAAGAGGCGGCCTAGGTCGGCGCGGGGACAACCCGGCAGCGCTTACGCGGCTGCCGAGCTGTCACCTTCCGTGCTGCCTGCGTGCGCGGCCACGGTGTTCTTCCGCGGCCGTCCACGCGGGCGCTTGCGCGCGATGATCGAGCCGCGCTCGAGGATCTCGCCACCCCAAACACCCCACGGCTCCTGGCGTTCCAGCGCCGCGGCCAAGCACTCGCGGCGGATCGGGCAATCCGCGCACAGCGCCTTGGCCTGCTCGAGGTCAAGCGGGTTCTCGGCGAACCACAAATCGGGGTCCCCGACATGACACGGCACCGACAGCATCGATCTCTCACGGCATGTCTCCGATTCGACGCTCTTCGCGAGAGCGCTCATCGCAACTGACATGACTCGTACCTCTGCTTCCTGGTCGTTGGTTCTCGTCGGCCATCTGTCTTCTGATGGATCCCTGACCAGGTGTTCCGATAAAAATGGCCACGGATCCTTGACTGCGGGTCCGTGGCCTTTCGGCTTCGTTCGAGGCGCTACCTAAGTGGTGCCTCGATCCACGGACTGTCCAGTCGCGGCGGCGTTGCGGCGCTTACGCTGCGGGGTAATGGCGGCCGCGGTTCCCGCGCCTGGGTACGCCCAAAAAGCGGGATGCGCCGCGGCAGCAGCCTCGGCGACGTGAAGGGTGCGCGACATGCCGGCAACGCCTACGCCGGTGAACGCTTCATTGCTCAACATTTTCGGGCACCCTCCTTTCGACTCGCGGTGTGATCTTGAGGCTAAGCGTATCAGCTTGAGAACTCAATCGATTTTCTGACCAGCGCTTTTGGCACGATCTTTACGACCTTTGGCGGCCTAGCGACTCCGGCCTTTGACCAGCGCCAGCACATCCGGGCCGTACTGCTCCAGCTTGCGTGCGCCGATGCCGGGGATGGCGACCAGCGCGGCGTCGTCGGTGGGCAGCGTCTCGGCGATCGCGATCAGGGTGTTGTCGGTGAACACCACGTAGGCGGGCACGCTCATCTCCTTGGAGATGCGCAGACGCCACTCCTTTAGTTGGGCGAGCAGTTCCTCGTCGATGTCGGACGGGCACGTCTCACAGCGACGCAACATGATGGCCGGCGGGGTGGTCAGCGCGCTGTTGCAGACCCGGCAGCGTGGGGTGGCACCGCGGGGACGGCGGGGCTTGCTGGGGCCGCTGTCGCCGGGCGACTGCGGCGCGATGCCGTTGAGAAACCGCGACGGCCGTCGACTCTGCCGACCGCCAGGAGCTCGCGCCAACGCCCAGCTGAGCGCCAAATGCACTCTGGCCCTTGTGATTCCGACATAAAGGAGCCGACGTTCCTCTTCCACCGGCTCGCTGTCGGGTCCGTGCGCCAACGCATGCGAGATGGGCAGGGTGTTGTCGGCGAGGCCGACCAGGAACACCGCGTCCCACTCCAGGCCCTTGGCGGCGTGCAGCGACGCCAAGGTGACGCCCTGCACCGTCGGGGGGTGCCGGGCGTCGGCACGCTGCCGCAGTTCGGCGAGCAGCGAGCGCAGATCCAGCGACGGCCGCAGCGCCACCTCTTCGTCGACGAGTTCGGCCAACGCGGTCAGCGCCTCCCACCGCTCGCGGGCCCTGGTACCGGCGGGCGGTTCCGCGGTCAACCCCAGCGGTTCGAGCACGGCGCGCACGACGTCGGGCAGGGCGCCCTCTGCCTCACGTTCGGCGGCCCGTTGCAGCGCCAACAGCGCCTGGCGGATCTCCTGACGGCTGAAGAACCCTTCGCCGCCGCGCACCTGAAACGCGACACCGGCCGCGGTGAGCGCCTCTTCGTAGACCTCGGACTGGGCGTTGATGCGGTAGAGCACCGCGATCTCGGCGGCGGGGGTGCCGGATTCGATCAGGTTCTTGATCTTCTTGGCGACCGCGGCGGCCTCGGCCACCTCGTCGGGATGCTCGCTGAAGGTGGGATTCGGACCCGGGTCGCGCTGGCCGACCAAGTGCAGTTTGCTGCCCGCCATTCGGCCGCGGGCCGCAGCGATCACCCGGTTGGCCAGCGACACCACTTGCGGTGTAGACCGGTAGTCGCGCTCGAGGCGCACCACCGCGGCATCGGGGAAGCGCCGCGAGAAGTCGAGCAGGTACCGGGGTGTGGCGCCGGTGAACGAGTAGATGGTCTGGTTGGCGTCGCCGACCACCGTGAGGTCGTCGCGGTTGCCGAGCCACGCGTCGAGCACCCGCTGCTGCAACGGGGTGACGTCCTGGTATTCGTCGACGACGAAGCAGCGGTAGCGGTCCCGGAATTCCTGCGCCACGCTCGCGTCGTTCTCGATGGCCGCAGCGGTGTGCAGCAGCAGGTCGTCGAAATCGAGCAGCGCCATCCCGTCGTGGCGGGCCTTGAGTTTCTCGTAGGCGGCGTAGACGTCGGCGATCTTCGCGGCGTCGAACGGGATGTCGCGGCCCGCCGTCGCGACCGCGCCGGCATATCCCTCGGGGCTGATCAAAGAGGCTTTGGCCCATTCGATTTCGCTCGCGAGGTCGCGCACGTCGTCGGTGCTGGTGGGCAGTCCGGAGCGGTTGGCGGCCTGCGCGACGACGGAGAACTTGGTGTCCAGCAGCTGCCATCCGGTGTCGCCGACGACGCGCGGCCAGAAGTAGGACAGCTGGCGGCGGGCCGCGGCATGGAACGTCATCGCCTGCACCGAACCGGTGCCGACCCCGTCGTCCAGCGCCCGCAACCGGCCGCGCATCTCCCCCGCCGCGCGCGACGTGAACGTCACCGCCAGCACCTGTTGCGGGGCGACGTGTCCGGCCGCGACGAGGTGGGCGATGCGCCGCGTGATGGTGCGTGTCTTGCCGGTGCCCGCCCCTGCCAGCACGCACACCGGGCCGCGAGCGGCGAGAACGGCTTCGCGCTGTTCGTCGTCGAGGTCACCGATGAGCTCGTCGCGCGACGAAGGCGCCTCGACCGACATGCGGTCCATCTTGGCAGGGGGCTGTGACATATGCCCGACACAGCGCGGGCATGTTGGCGCGATCCGATACGTTGACACACTTATGACTTCCTCGTCTGCTGGACTGACCATGTACACCACCTCGTGGTGTGGCTACTGCTTTCGCCTGAAGAAGGTGTTGAAGACCGAAGGCATCGCGTTCATCGAGGTCGACATCGAGACCGATCCCGCGGCGGCGGAGTTCGTTTCGTCGGTCAACGGCGGCAATCAGACGGTGCCGACGCTGAAGTTCGCCGACGGCTCCACCCTGACCAACCCGAGCGGGGCCGAGGTCAAGGCAAAGCTGAAGCGATAACGCCTGGAGGGCGGACTCGTCGTTTCCGGCGATGGACGCCGCTGGTGTGAGCTTTTCTGTGCGTCACCTGTGAAGGTTTGCTTCCCCAGGAAAGTGGCAATAGCTAAGCACGCGTTCTTGCGGGGCGAGCCAATGGGGGTGCATGTGGCCACACAGAGAACGGCACTCATCACCGGCATCACCGGTCAGGACGGCAGATATCTCGCCGAGTTGCTGATCTCCAAGGGCTACCGCACCTATGGGTTGATCCGGGGGCAGAACAACCCGAAGGAACCGTCGCTGCGGGAGGAAATCCCGAAGCTGCAGCTGCTCTACGGCGATGTGCTCGATGTGTCGAGCCTGCGTCAAGCCCTCGACGACGCGCGACCCGACGAGGTGTACAACCTGGCCGCCATCACTTACGTCGGTTACTCCTGGAAGACGCCGCATCTGACGCGCAACGTCACCGGCGGCGGCGTCTTGAACATGCTGGAAGCGGTGCGCGCCTACCAGCAGGCCACCGGGCACGAGGTGCGGTTCTACCAGGCGTCCAGCGCGGAGATGTACGGCAAGGCGCGCGAGATCCCGCTGTCCGAGACGTCTGCCTTCCACCCACGCTCGCCATACGGCGTCGCCAAGGCGTACGGCCACTACATGACCGTCAACTACCGCGAATCCTACGGGATGCACGCCAGCTCGGCCATCCTGTTCAATCACGAATCCCCGCGTCGCGGAACGGAATTCGTGACGCGACGGATCTCGAAGGCGGTGGCGCGGATCTCGCTCGGGTTGCAGGACAGCGTGTCGCTCGGCAACTTGGAGGCGCTGCGGGACTGGGGTTTCGCGGGCGACTACGTGCAGGGCATGCATCAGATGCTG
The DNA here is from genome assembly GCF_900240945.1 of Mycobacterium sp. 3519A. NCBI lineage: Bacteria > Bacillati > Actinomycetota > Actinomycetes > Mycobacteriales > Mycobacteriaceae > Mycobacterium > Mycobacterium sp. 3519A. The sequence goes on along the minus strand of NZ_OESG01000013.1, from coordinate 1,100,709 downwards.
CAACAGGACCAGCCGGATGACTACGTGCTCGCCACCGGCGAAGCGCATTCGGTTTCCGAGTTCGTCGACCTGGCCTTCGCCGCGATCGGCGTCTCCGACTGGGCGCCGTACGTCCGCGTCGACGAGGCACGCATGCGACCCGCCGAAGTGGACGTGCTCATCGGCGACGCGTCGAAGGCGCACGCGGCGCTGGACTGGAAACCCGAGATGTCGTTCGAGGAACTCGTCGACCTGATGGTGACCAGCGACATCCGTGCCGAGTCGGTCAGTCTTGAGCAGCCCAGGATTCGATGATCTCCCTGGCGATGGAGATCGATCCAGGCAGCAGCAGCCGCGACGGTGAGTCGCTGTTCCAGTCGCCGTGGGCAAGCGCTTCGCGGATCTCGGCGCGCGTGAACCACGCCGCCTCGGCGATCTCGCCGTCGTTGAACGAGAACTCCTGCTCCGGATCGCCGACCGCGTGGAAGCCGACCATCAGCGACCGCGGGAACGGCCACGGCTGGCTGCCCAGGTAGCGCACGTCGGACACGGTCAGCCCGATCTCCTCGGCGATCTCACGCGCGACACAGGCCTCGAACGACTCGCCCGCCTCGACGAAACCGGCCAGCAGAGAGAACAGCCGCTCGGGCCACACGGTCTGGCGGGCCAGCACGGCGCGGTCGTGGCCATCGTGAATCAGGCAGATCACCGCGGGGTCGATGCGAGGAAACTCCTCGTGCCCGTTGGCGGCGTTGACACGCGCCCAGCCGCCCTTGATCGACTTGGTGGGTGCGCCGTCGATCGCGCTGAACCGCGCATGGTCGTGCCAGTTCAGCAGCGCGGTGGCGGTGGCCACGAGTTGCGCGCTGACGTCGTCGAAGATCTGCCCGGCGCGGCGCAGGTCGAGCACCTCGGTCTCGGCGTGCGGGTCCTCAGGACCTTCCAGGGCTGACCGGATCCCCCACACGTGCCGGCCGTCGTTGAGGCGCCCGAGGAACACCGCGTTCTCCGGTGGCTTGTCACCGAGTTTGGCGGCGCTGCTCAGCACCACTTGGCCGCCGGAGATCAGCACCTGGTTGCGGCGGTCGACCCGCAGCACCAGGGCATCCGGCCAGCCGGCGATGGCCGCGTCGATGTCGGTGCGCAACGCGTCGCCACGGTCGGCCCCGACACGGGACAACAGCGGGACGTTGCGAAGCTCGAAACTCCTTGTCATCGCTCGGCTTCCGCGCTGCGGATGTAGAGCAGCCGGTCGCCGAGCTCGAGGGCGTCCACCTCTGGGGCGTCGACGCGCAACAGTTCGCCGTTCCGGACGACGCCGAGCACGATGTCGGAAAGGTGCCGGGGCGAACCGCCCGCCTCCTTGGGGCTGACTTCGCGTTCGGCCAATGCGAACCCCGCGTCGGGGGTCAGTAGGTCTTCCATCATCTCGACAACGCTCGGCGTCTGCGTGGCGATTCCAAGCAGCCGGCCCGCGGTCTCCGAGGACACCACCGTCGAATCCGCCCCGGACTGCTGCAGCAGGTGCTGATTCTCGGCTTCCCGTGCGGCGGCGATGATCTTGGCTTTGGGCGCCAACTCGCGGGCGGTCAAGGTCACCAGCACCGCGCTGGCGTCGTCGTCGGTCGCGACGATGATCGACTTCGCGTGCTGGGCGCTGGCCAACCGCAGCACCTCGGACTTGGTCGCGTCACCGTGCACGGTGACAAGGCCTGCGCTTCTCGCACGTTCGAGCGCCGTGACGTTCTCGTCGACGACGACGATGTCGGCGGGTGCCACCTCGTCGCCGACCATCGCGGCCACCGCCGTCCTGCCTTTGGTGCCGTATCCGATGACGACGGTGTGGTTGCGCACTCTGCTCCTCCATCGCTGGATCTTCAACGCCTGGCGCGACTGGGTGGTCAGCGTCTCCACAGTGGTACCGATCAGGACGATCAGGAAGGCGATCCGCAGCGGTGTGATCACCAGCACGTTGACCAGTCGAGCTTCCGGCGTGAACGGCGTGATGTCGCCGTACCCGGTGGTCGACAACGACACCGTCGCGTAGTACAGGCAGTCCAGGAACGACAACTGGTTGTCCTGGACGTCGCGGTAGCCGTCACGGTCGAGGTAGACGATCATCACCGCCGCGAACAACGCCAGCGTCGCGTAGATGATCCGGCGGAAAATGCGCTGACCAGGACTGACAAACGGTTCGGGGATGCGGAGGATGTCGACGAGCGCGGCATCCGGTCGTGAGGTCAGGTTCTCGTCGATCGCCGCGAGGCGGCGTCGCAACCTGCCTTTAGCCACGGGTACCCGCCATCGATCCGAGTGGGCGCACGCCACAATGTAACCATGACCTCTCCCCCACCCGAACTGCAGCGGATCGCCAACCCGACACCGGCTCTGCGGATGGCCGCGATGCTGTTCGGCATCGGCACGTTGCATTTCGTTGCGCCCAAGCCGTTCGACGACATCGTCCCGGCCGAGCTTCCTGGCAGCCAGCGGTTCTACACCTATGCCTCGGGGGTCGCGGAGTTGACCACCGGCGCGCTGCTGCTCGCGCCGCGCACCCGCAAGCTGGGCGCATTGGCGGCGGTCGCGCTGTTCCTGGCGGTGTGGCCCGCGAACTTCAACATGTGCCGGCTGTGGAAGCACAAGCCGCTTTTCATGCGGCTGGGCGCGTACGCCCGGCTGCCGCTGCAGATCCCGATGATCACGTCGGCGCTGAAGATCTACCGCCGCTCCTAGGCGGCGTCGAGCAGCGCGACGAGGTCGTCGGCGCCGGGCAGCGCGTCGGGGGTGACGGTCCGCCCGGACCGGACGTAATGGAAGACCGCACGAACCTTGTCGGGCGGGCAGTCATGCAGCTGCGCCCACGCCAGCCGGTACACCGCGAGCTGAATTGCCGCCTGCTGCATGGCTTCTGGCGTTGCGGGCGGATCGCCGGTCTTCCAGTCCACCACGGTGGCGCCGCCGTCGTCGTCGGCGAAGACCGCGTCGATCCGGCCCCGCACTACCCGCCCGGCGATCACCATGTCGAACGGCACCTCGATGTCGATCGGTGTGCGGGCCGCCCACGGCGAGAGCGCGAACGCCGCCTGCAGTTCGGCGAGTTCCTCGGCGTCTCCGGCATCGCGGTCCACCGCGCCGGGCAGGTCGTCGAGGTCGAACAGCCGCTCGGCGTGGAAGAACCGCTGCACCCAGTCGTGAAATGCGGTGCCCAGCAAGGCATGTGGATCGGGGCGGGTGGGCAGACGGCGGCGCATCCGCTGGACGACCGCATCCGGGTCACGCCCCAACTCGACCAGCGTGCTGACCGAAAGCTGTGCGGGCAACGGCGGCGCCGGCTTGTCTTCGGCGCGGTCACGCTCCGCCAGCAGTGCGTCGACGTCGGCGACCCAACCGTTGTCGGCGTCGACCGCCAAGCCACCGGACATTGCCTGCACCACTATCGCCGCCCCTGTGTCGACGTGCCGTCGCTGCGCACCGACGGGATCGGTGGGCCAGAGCGCTTCGACAGCCTTGTCGCGCAGCGGGTTCGGGGTGCCGTCGGGCGGCGCCGGCGCCCAGTGTTCGATGACGCCGCACGGGTCGCCTGCGGCTTCCGACGCCTCGATGATGTCCTTGAGTTCGCACAGGAAAGCGGACGGGCCACGCGGTTTGGCCTCCGAGGCGCCCCAGTGGTGGCCTGACAGCAGCAGGGCGTCCTCGGCGCGGGTCAGCGCGACGTAGAGCAGCCTGCGCTCCTCGTCGGTGCGGCGTTGCTCCAGGCTGCGCTTGTGGTCGGAGATCTTGTCCGACAACCGCTTCCGGTCGTTGACGTCCGACGTGTCCAGCACCGGGATGCCGTGCTCCGACACGGTGGCCCTGTCGCCGCGCAGCAGCGGCGGCAGATCGCCGGCGTCGGTGAGCCAGGTGCGCGCCGACGCTGTGGAGGGAAACACCCGGCCGCTCAGGTGCGGCACCGCGACGACCTGCCATTCCAGCCCCTTGGCGGCGTGCACGGTCAGGATCTGGACGCGGTCGTTGGCGACGGTGATCTCGGCGGGCGCCAGGCCGTTCTCCACCTGCTCGGCGGCGTCGAGGTACGCGAGCAGGCCGGGCACGGTGGCACCCGGTCGCGCGGCCACGTCGGCGACCACGTCGGCGAACGCGTCGAGGTGTTCGGCGCCGGACCACCCGGCGCTGACCGGCACGGCGGCGCGGACCTCGGCGTCGAGGCCGAGCACCCGTCGCACCTCGGCGACGAGGTCGGGCAGCGGATGCGTCAAATGTGCTCGCAACGCGGTCAATTCGCGGCCGAGCGCGACGATGCGACGAAATCCGGCCTCGGAATAGGCGTCCGCCGATCCTGGGTCGCAGATCGCGTCGGCCAGACACGCCGCGTCCGCGTCCGCGGCGGCCTGCGCGACGATCTGCTCGGTGCTGACCTCACGCGTCGGCCGGCCGTCCAATTCGACCGCGCGACGCCACAGCGCGGCGACGTCACGACCGCCGAGCCGCCATCGGGGTCCGGTGAGCACCCGCATCGCCGCCGACCCCGCGGTGGGATCGGCCACCAGGCGCAGCATGGCCACCAGGTCGGCGACCTCGGGCACCGCGAGCAGCCCGGCCAGGCCTACGACCTCCACCGGGACACCGCGCGCGGTGAGCGCGTCGGCGATCGGAGCGGCATCGGCGTTGCGCCGCACCAACACTGCCGCGGTGGGCGCGGCGGCGCCGTTCTCACGTGCGCCGTGATAGATGTTCGCCAAGTGATCTGCCAGCCAATCACGTTCGGCGGCAACGTCGTTCAGCAGGGCACAACGAATCTCACCCGGCTGGGCGTCCGGCCGGGGCCGCAGGGACCGCACCGCGACGGATCGGCGCCGCGCTTCCGCGGACACTGCGTTGGCCAGGTGCAGCGCCCGCGGCGGATTGCGCCAGCTGGTGCGCAATTCCAGGGTGGGAGCGGGGGTGCCGTCGGCGAGGGGGAAGTCGGTGGTGAACCGCGGCAAGTTGGTGGCCGATGCGCCGCGCCAACCGTAGATCGACTGGATCGGATCGCCGACGGCGGTCAGCGCCAGACCGTCGTCGACGCCACGGCCGAACAGCGACGACAGCGCCACCCGCTGGGCGTGCCCGGTGTCCTGGTATTCGTCGAGCAGGACCACCCGGTAGCGGTCCCTTAGTTGCGCGCCGACTTGGGGGAACGTCGACGCAAGCCGGGCGGCCGAAGCCATCTGCATGCCGAAGTCCATCACCTTCTCGGCTCGCATGCGCGCATGCAACGCGTCGATCAGCGGCACCAGTTCGGTGCGCTCGGTCTGGGTGGCCAGCATGCGCAGCAGCCATTGGCTGGGCCCGCGGTCACGCTGATAGGGCCCCGCGGGCAGCGTGTGCACCAGCCGTTCCAGCTCCACGTGGGTGTCGCGCAGTTGCGCGGTGTCGACGAGGTGCTCGGCGAGCTGACCTGCCAGCCGCAGCACCATCGCGGTGATGGCGGCCGGGTTCTTCTCGGTGTCGAGGTGCTGCGGATGCTCGCAGACCACCCGAAAAGCCAACTGCCACAGTTCGGTTTCGCTGAGCAGCCTGGTGTCGGGCTCGACCGGCAGCAGCAGGCCGTGCTCGCGTAGCAGGGTGCCTGCGAACGCGTGGTAAGTGCTGACGGTGGCCGGGTCGTCGGCGACGTCTGCAGGGGGCGCGAGGCCCGCGCCCGCCAGCCTGGCCAGCCGGGTGCGGACCCGGCGCAGCAGTTGGCCCGCGGCCTTGCGGGTGAACGTCAGCCCGAGCACCTCGCCGGGGCGGGCGTACCCGTTGGCGACCAGCCACACCACCCTGGCCGCCATGGTTTCCGTCTTGCCCGCGCCTGCACCGGCGATGACCACCAGCGGGCCCGGCGGGGCGGCGATCACCGCGGCCTGCTCGTCGGTGGGTGCGAAAAGACCCAGCGCTGACGCCAATTCGGCCGGGCTGTAACGCGCGGTCATGCTCGTCCTCCTGCTGCATGTTGGGCCGGGCACATGGCGCGCACCGGGCAATGCGTGCAGCCGTCGTTGATCCGCGCGACGAACTGCGGGCCCTTCGTCGCGGCCGCCGCGTGCTGCACCAACTCGAGCCATTCCGCGCGGGAGTCGGCGTTCTGCGGATCCTGTACCCGCTCGGTGGCACCGCCCGCCGACGTCTTGCCGAGATAGACCAGCCTGCCCCCGCCGGGTGTATCCCCCTGCGGCAGCAGCCCTTCGGCGACTGCCAACTGATACAGCGCCAGCTGTGCGTGGCGTTTCGCGTCGTCCTTGCTGACCGGCGTCTTGCCGGTTTTGATGTCGACGACCACCAGCCGGCCCGCAGCGTCGCGCTCCAGTCGGTCCAGCCGCCCGCGTACCCGCACGCCCTGCCCGACTGTGCCGTCGACGTCGATCTCGGTGCCGACCTCGGTGAGCTCGCCGCGGGTCTGCGCCCGCCACTGCGCGAACGCCGAAAGCATTGCGCGGTGGCGCGCCAGTTCGTTGTCCGCATACCACTTCGCGTCGAACGGCAGCTTGCTCCACAGCTTTTCGAGTTCGTCGAGCATCTGGGTCTCGGTCTTGCCCGGCTCGGCGACGAGCGCGTGCAGCAGTGTGCCGACCGCGGAGCGGACGTCTCGACCGTCGGTGCCGCCGTGGCGTTCGAGCAGCCACCGCAGCGGGCAGTCGGTCAGGGTCTGCAGCGTCGACGGGGACACCGTGACCACGTGCTCGTCGCCGTCCCACAACGGTGCGTCGCTGGACAGCGACGTCATGCCGTACCACTGCTGCGGATCGGCACCGGTGACACCCGCCTGCGCGAGGCGCGCCAATTGCGTTGCCGCGCAGGATCGTGCGGTGTCGTCGACCGTTCCCGGCGCCGCGCACACCACCGCACGCAGTCGGCCGACCAGGTCGGGCGGGGACAGCACCGGCGGCGCCTGGATGGGCGCGGACGGGTCGTTGTCGGGGTCGGTCGCCAGCGCCGACAACTCGTAGCAGAACGGCGACGGCAGCATCGCCTCGTCCCCGCTGTCGCTGTCGACGGCGGTCACCAACAGGCGGCTACGCGTGCGGCCCATCGCGGCGATCAACAACCTGCGTTCCTCGGCGAGCAGCGGCGCGCGACTCGACAGTCCGCGGTCGGCCTCCGTCACGACGCCGTCCATCACGTCGACGAGGCGCTGGGTGCCCAGCACGCCGCCGCGCGGAGTCGTGTTGGGCCACAGCCCCTCCTGCAGACCCGCGATGACGACGAACTCCCACTCCCGGCCCAGTGCGGCATGAGCGCTGACGACGGCGACCGCGTCGGGTTGCGGGCGCTGATCGCGCGACGCCGCGGGCACCCCCATCGCCTGGACGTGGTCGATGAGGCCGCGCAGCGACGCGCCCGTCGTCCGGCTCACGTACTGCTCGGCGACGTCGAACAGCGCGGTCACCGCGTCGAGGTCGCGGTCGGCCTGCGCGCCGCCGAGGCCGCCGCGCTCACTGGCCGCGAGCCAGCGCCGCTGCAGACCGGACCGATGCCAGGCCTGCCAGAGGATGTAGCGAGGATCAAGACCGTCCTGCGCTGCGCTGCGCGCGGCGGCGAGCACCGTGCGCACGCGGCGCAGCGGGCGGCCGAGTTCGGTGGAGAGCCCGTCTGCGTCGGCGTCGAGGGCGTCGACGAGCAGATCGGTGAACTCGCGCGGCGGCTGACTGCCGTCGGCGCGGCGCAGCGCCCGTCGCACCTGACGCAGCGAGACCGGATCGACGCGGCCGATGGGCCCGGTCAGCAGCGACAGCGCCCGGTCACCGTCCAGGCCGTGCGCCGTGGCGTCGAGCACCGTCAGCAGCGCGCGCACCGCGGGCTGTTCGGCCAACGGAGTGCTTGACGACGGGGCGTCCACCGGCACTCCCGCCGAGACGAGCGCGCGGGCCAGCGGGGCACCCGTGCGCGGCACCGAACGCACGATCACCGCCATCTGCGACCACGGCACGCCGTCGACCAGGTGCGCGCGCCGCAGCGCGTCGGCGATCAGTGCCGACTCGGCGTGCGGTGTGGCGGCGATGCGGACGTTCAACGAGCCGGGGCCGTGCTCGGCACCGGTCACCCCGGTGTCGGCGCCTGGCAGCCGCTGGGTGACGGCGGTGATGGCGTCGGCGATGACGGGTGCACTCCGGAGTGACCGGGTGAGCGTGATGGCGGGCTCGTCGCCGCGCAGCAGGGACGGGTCGGCCCCGCGGTAGCTGAACACCGATTGGGTGACGTCGCCGGCGATGACGGTCAGCTCCGCGCCTGCGGACAGCACGCGGACGAGGCGGGCCGCCTGTGGATCGAGGTGCTGCGCGTCGTCGACCAGAAGCAGCTTGATCCGATTGCGCTCGGCGGCAAGTAGGTCGGCGTCGGTGGCCAGCGCCTCGAGCGCGGCGCCGACCAGTTCGGCGGCACCGAGTGCGGGCACAGTGGCCTGCGGCGCCGCCATGCCGACGGCGGAGCGCAACAGCATGATCTGCTCGTAGGCTTGCGCGAACTGTCCCGCGGCGAGCCACTCCGGCCTGCCGTAGCTGCGTCCGATGCGTTGCAGCGCAAGGGGATCCACGCCGCGCTCGGTGCAGCGCGCCAACAGGTCACGCAGTTCGGCGGCGAACCCGACGGTGCTCAGCGCCGGGCGGAGCTGGCTGGGCCACGCCACCGGAGAGGCGTCACCGTCCTCGAGGTCGCCCGCGAGCAGTTCACGGATGATGCCGTCCTGCTCGGCGCTGGTGATCAGGCGCGGCGGCGGATCACCGTTGCGCTGCGCGGCGAGCCGCAGCACCGCGAAGGCGTAGGAGTGCACCGTGCGGACCAGCGGTTCGCGGACCACCGCGCGGCTTCCTGCCGACAACAGTGCCGACGTGATGGCTGCGCGCGCCTTGGCGCCGAGCCGGGCCGAACCCGTCAGCAGCAGAACCGATTCCGGATCGCTGCCTGCGGCGATGTGGGCCGTGGCGGCGCGAATCAGCAAGCTGCTCTTGCCCGTACCGGCTCCGCCGAGCACGCGCACCACGCCGCGCAGGCCCGGTTCGGTCAGGGAGGCCGGCGTCAGTTCGGTCTGCGGTGCGGACATGTTGGCATGACACCATGGGGGTCCGACAAGCGGCCGGCGCCGGCTGCTGGCAGCATCGAGTCCGTGACCGATCTGCTGCACGTACACCGCTTCGGACCGTCGGGCCCACCGCAGATATTGGCCGTGCACGGCCTGACGGGCCACGGCCTGCGATGGCAGACGCTGGCCACCCGGCACCTGCCCGACTACGCGATCGTCGCACCGGACCTGATCGGGCACGGGCGGTCGTCGTGGGCCGCGCCGTGGAACATCGACGCGAATGTCGCCGTACTGGCCGACCTGCTCGACGCCGAAGCCGGGGGCCCGGTCGTCGTGGTCGGGCATTCGTTCGGCGGGGCGGTGGCGCTGAATCTGGCTGCGGCGCGGCCGGATCTGGTGGCGTCGCTGGTGCTGCTCGACCCCGCCGTCGGCCTGGACGGCGATTGGATGCGCGAGATCGCCGACGACATGTTCGCCTCGCCCGACTACACCGACCGCGCGGAGGCCCGCTCGGAGAAGGTCAACGGCTCATGGGGCGAGGTCGATGCGGGCGAACTGGACCGCGAACTCGACGAGCACCTGATCGACCTGCCCGACGGCCGGGTCGGGTGGCGGATCAGCATCCCGGCGATGTTGTCGTACTGGAGTGAGCTGGCCAGACCAATCCGTCTGCCCCGCAACGGCATACCAATCACCCTGGTGGTCGCCACCAAGACCCGACCGCCGTATGTCACCGAGGAACTGCGGACCCGACTGACCGAGCGGTCCGACTTCACGCTGGTGGACTTCGACTGCGACCACATGGTGCCCCAGGCACGGCCCGCCGAGACCGCGGCGGTGATCAAGCAGGTGGCGGGCGGCTGAAATGGCCGCGATCACCGACGAGCAGGTCGAGACCGTGCGCGCACTCGTCGCGGCCATCCCGGCAGGCCGGGTGTCGACCTACGGCGACATCGCCGACGCGGCGGGGCTGTCCAGCCCGCGCATCGTCGGGTGGATCATGCGCACCGATTCGTCGGATCTGCCGTGGCACCGGGTGATCCGGGCGTCGGGCAGGCCCGCGCCGCATCTGAGGCCGCGGCAACTGGAACTGCTGCGCGCCGAGGGCGTGCTTGCCAGCGACGGCCGCGTCGACTTGGCCGCGGTGCGCCACGAGTTCTGAGCGCGGCGAGTGTGGGGTTGTAACACGCCTCAGGCGCGTTTTGTGTGCGGGTAACCCACGTTCGCGCGAGTTAGAGGACGAGTCGCACCAGGGCCGCCGTCCGGGCCAACCCGGGGAACGCCGCGGCCGTCGACCGCGGATGCAGCGCATGCACGGCGAGCCGGAACATCAACGCTCGCAACAACATCTGCGGCCACTCCGGCAGCGGGCTCCACCGCTCGATCAGCCCGTCGTCGGCCTCACCCCATGACAGCGCGTCGACGACCACCACGCCCGCCGCCCACGACGCCGGCCGCCAGTACGGCGTGATGTCGGTGATGCCGGGCGCGGCCGTGCCCGCGAAAAGCACTGTGCCGTAAAGGTCGCCGTGCACGAGTTGGTTCGGGCTCTTGGTCGGCCGGCGCAGCGCCGCCAGCTGATTGATCAGCTCCACCGAGCGCTGGCCGTCCGCGGTGCCCGGCGACACCCGCGCACCCGCCGGCAGGTTGTGCAGCGGGCGCTCCTCCCACGCGGCGCGGTCGGCCGCGATGAACACGTCCACGTCGGCCCACGGCGCGACGGGCGGTTGCGTCAGGAAGCGCGGCCGCTCCAGCTTCGCCGTCGCTTCGTGCAGCCGCACCGCGGCCGAGACCACTTCGTCGTGGCGCGGTTCGGGGGTGCCCGCGACGTAGGTGTCGGCGCGCCAACCGGCCACCACGTAGCGGCCGTCGGTCGAGCGCACGGGCCTGGCCAGCCGCACCCCGTCGACGAACAACGTCTCGCGAACCTTCGCCGACCATGCGGCGCGGGCGTGATCGGCCACCATCGACAGCACTACTTCGCCACAGCGCCAGCCGCCCTCCCAGCTGGAGCCGAGCGCAACCGGGCGCACACCGGTCAATCCGAACGCCGCCAGCACATGGTCCGGCGGCCGTTCGACAGTCACCACCTCAGCCTAAGGCGAAGTGCGGCAAAGACGCCGTTAGTACATCACCATGTCGGGTTCGAGTTGCTTGCCCCATGCGACGATTCCGCCCTGCACGTGTACCGCGTCGGAGAAACCGGCCTTCTTCACGATGGCCAGCACCTCGGCCGAGCGAACGCCGGTCTTGCAGTAGAACACCGGGGTCTTGTCGACCTGCAGCTTGGCCAGCGCCTCACCGGACTCGAACGCGCCCTTCGGAATCAGTTCGGCGCCTTCGATGTGGTTGATGTCCCACTCGACGGGCTCGCGAACGTCGATCAACGCCAACGGCTTACCGGAATCCATCAGCTCGCGCAGCTCGCGCGGGGTGATCGTGGAATCTGCCGCGGCTTCAGCAGCCGCCTCGGACACCACGCCGCAGAACTCCTCGTAGTCGATCAGTTCGGTGATCTTGGGCGTCGCGGGATCCTTGCGGATCTTGATGGTGCGATAGCTCATGTCCAGCGCGTCGTACACCATTAACCGACCCAGCAGCGGCTCGCCGATGCCGGTGATCAGCTTTATGGCCTCGGTGCCCATCACCGACGCGATCGACGCGCACAGGATGCCGAGCACACCGCCCTCGGCGCACGACGGCACCATTCCGGGTGGCGGCGGTTCCGGGTAGAGATCGCGGTAGTTCAGGCCCAGACCATTAGGAGCGTCTTCCCAGAACACCGACACCTGGCCCTCGAAGCGGTAGATCGACCCCCACACGTACGGCTTGCCTGCCAGCACGGCGGCGTCGTTGACCAGATAGCGGGTCGCGAAGTTGTCGGTGCCGTCCAGGATCAGGTCGTACTGCTTGAACAGGTCGACGGCGTTGTCCGGTTCCAGACGGAACTCGTGCAGGCGGACCTCGACGAGCGGATTGACCTCGAGGACGGAGTCGCGCGCGCTCTCGGCCTTGGAGCGGCCGATGTCGGACTGACCGTGAATGATCTGGCGCTGCAGGTTCGACTCGTCGACGACGTCGAACTCGACGATGCCGATCGTGCCCACGCCTGCGGCGGCCAGATACAGCAGCGTCGGCGACCCCAGTCCGCCGGCGCCGATGACCAGCACCTTGGCGTTCTTCATCCGCTTCTGTCCGGCCAACCCCAGGTCCGGGATGATCAGGTGGCGGCTGTAGCGCTGAACTTCTTCACGTGTGAGCTCGGCCGCCGGTTCTACCAGCGGCGGCAACGGTGTCGGCACCGAACTGCTCCTTATTTGACGGTCACTGCAGTACCCACCACAACGGTAGTCCGGTCCTGATGCTTCCCGACGACGTGTCAGGCGATCGGATACGGCCAGGGGTTGAACCGGCACGTCTTGCCGTCGGGCTTGACCGACTGCGGGTCGAACCGGGCGGCGTCGTTGTTGTTGGTGGAGAACGTCTGCTGCATCATCACCGGCGCCAGTGCACCGTTCTCGCCGCACGGCTCGTGGCGTTGATAGCCGATCGCGTGGCCGACCTCGTGGTTGATCAGGTACTGCCGGTAGGAGCCGACGTCGCCCTGGAACGGCACGGCGCCGCGCACCCAGCGGGCCTCGTTGATGAACACGCGCGGCTGGTTGCCGTAGGCCGGGTTGTAGCACGACGCCTCGAGCTGAATGTCGTAGCCGCAGCCCTCGCGCACGGTCATCGGCGAGCTCAACGACACCCGGAAATCCGGCACACCGGCGTCGATGCGGGTGAACGCGAATTGCGGATTGTGGGTCCAGCTCTTCGGATTGGCCAGTGTCTCGCTGACCATCCTGGCGAACCCGTCGTCGCCACCGAACCCTGTGGTGTCGACGCCGTCTTCCACCTCGACGGTGTAGGTGAACGTCTTGGCGGTGCCCTCCCCGACCTTCGGCGTGGCGCCCGGCACCACATGCCAGGTCTTGGCGCCCGCCTCGGTGAACGGTCCGCCCTCGGGCAGGATGCCGGTCGGCAGGTTCACGTCGAACTGGGTGAGCCCCTTGGGCGGGGCGCCGATGATCTGCGTGCTCGCCACGCCAATGGTCGGCGGCCCCTGCACCGGACCTTCGGCCTGTTTGGGCGCGGGCGCGCTGGTGCCCGCGATCGTTTGGTAGACCACCACGGCCGTCAATGCGATCAGCACCGGCAGCGCATAGGCCCGCCACCCGTAGGTGGAGACGAAGCGGCCCAGCCATGTCTGCTTGCGGGCACGGCGATGCTCGTCGCGATTGGACCTGACCCGACCGGAATCCTCGGCGATGGGGTCACGCTGCGCGCGAAGGGGCTCTCGCCACTCGTCACGCAACACGGGTACGCGGCCGCTTTCGCGACGCCCCTGACCCGTCGATCCTCCTCGCGTGCGGGAGTCGTAGGTCACCGGAACAGGATGGCATAGTCTGCTGGGCTTGCACTTCCGGCGCGCCACCACCTCGGCGCGAAGCCGTGGATCCGCAAACGCCTGACCAACGGTAGTAATGTCGTTGCGAAACCCATTCGGATGAAGGACGTGATGAGCGATCTCGCCAACTCCGCCGCCAGGAAAGTGGCGAACGGCGGTGCGGGTCGGCGCGGAAACCGGCTTCCGCGCGACGAACGCCGCGGGCAGTTACTAGCCGCTGCCAGCGAGGTTTTCGTCGACCGCGGCTATCACGCGGCCGGAATGGATGAAATCGCCGACCGGGCAGGTGTGAGCAAACCCGTTCTGTACCAACACTTTACGTCGAAGCTCGAGCTGTACCTGGCCGTGTTGCAGCGGCACGCCGACAACCTGGTCTCCGGTGTGCGCCAAGCGTTGCGCACCACCACCGACAACCGTCAGCGGGTGCGGGCCGCGGTGGATGCCTTCTTCGACTTCATCGAGCACGACGGTCAGGGCTACCGGCTGATCTTCGAGAACGATTACGTGACCGAGCCGCAGGTATCCGCGCAGGTCAAGGTCGCTACCGAAGCATGCACCGACGCCGTGTTCGACCTGATCAGCCACGACTCGGGGCTGGAACCGCACCGCGCCAGAATGATCGCCGTCGGTCTGGTGGCCATCAGCGTCGATTCAGCCCGCTACTGGCTGAACAACGACCGGCCGATCTCCAAGGAGGACGCGGTCGAGGGCACGGTGCAGTTCATCTGGGGCGGCCTGTCCCACGTGCCGCTCACCCGCTCTTGATGGCCTCCGAGCCGACCACGCCCACACCGAATCCGACGCGGCGCACGTCGGCGGCGCCGATCTCGACGTAGGCGATCTTCTTCGCCTGCACCAGGAAGCGGCGGCCCTTCTCGTCGGTCAGGGCCAGCACGCCCGCATCCTTCTCCAACGCGTCGGCGATCAACTTCTCCACCTCGCTGGGTGTCTGCGCACTGTTGAAGCTCAGCTCACGCGGGCTGTCGGCGACACCGATCTTGACCTCCACGCTGACCCTTTCCGTTCGTGTGTTCCTCGCCAAGAAGGCTAGTGGACGACTGCGGGCCGACGCCGCGCGTGCCCCTTCGCGAGTAGCGAAACGACCGCGACCGAACCGAGTCCGGACCGTGACCAAAGGGCCAGCGGGTCAACCTCATTCGTCACACCAGTCTCGATAGCATCAGGCCCGGCATTGGACGAAACGACCGGGGACAGCTGCATGAACAGGCCATATACCGCATATTCGCCGTATTCCCTGACTCCGACCGAACGGATACCGAGTCAGTGGGACGACGGCGGCGAAACGGTCGATCTCGACCGTGATCGCTACGACGACTACGAGGGCCTCGACGACTACGACGACATCGAGGAGTACTACGAGCCCATCGATCGGCGGTGGATCTGGATCGCCGCCGTCGCAGGCGCGATCCTGCTCGTCGCGGTGATCTGCACGGTGGTCATCCTGGGCGGCGGGGACAGCGGCTCGGTGTCGACCACGGTCGCTCCGCCCGTGACCACCAGCCAACCGGCCGCCACCACGTCGGCGCCGCCGGTCACCACGTCAGCGGCGCCGCCGCCCGCTGCCACGCTGCCGCCGGAGACCGTGACCACGGTGACCCCGACGCCCACGGCCGTCGCCACGCCGACCGACACACCCGCCCAGGCGGCTCCCGCGCCCACTGCGGCGCCGAACACCATCACCTACCGGGTCACCGGTCAACGCAGCCTGCTCGACCTGGTGACGGTCATCTACACCGATTCGCAGGGTGCACTGCAGACCGACGTGAACGTGGCGCTGCCGTGGGCGAAGACCGTGACGCTGGATCCCGGTGTGACGCTGGGTTCGGTCACCGCGACGAGCGTGACGGGTCAGCTGAACTGCAGCATCACCGATGCGGCGGGCACGCTGGTCGCCGTGCAGAACAACAACACGATGATCGCGAACTGCACGAAGTAGCGCTCAGGCCAGGCCGAGTTCGCGCATGCGCGTGCTGTGCGTCTGCTGCAGCCGGTCGAAGAACTCGGTCATCTGCGACAGCCCCTCGCCGCTGGCCATCACCAGGTCGACGAGTTCGTCGTGGTCGGCCATCACGTACTGGGCCTGCGTGATGGCCTCGCCGAGCAGTCGGCGCGACCACAGTGCCAGCCGGTGGCGTTGCTTCTCGCTCGCCGTCACAGCAGCCTGCACCTCGGCCACGACGAACTGCGAGTGCCCGGTCTCCGACAGCACCGCGCGGACCACGTCGGCGACCTCGTCGGGCAGCGCGTCGGCGATCTCGAGGTAGAAATCGGCGGCGAGCGCGTCGCCGACATACGTCTTCACCAGCGCCTCGAGCCAGGTGCTCGGCGTGGTGAGCCGGTGATAGTTCTCCAGTGCGGACGCGTACTTCGTCATCGCGGGCACCACGTCGACGCCCCTGCGCTCCAACGCATCCCGAAGCACTTCGTAGTGGTTCATCTCGGCGGCGGCCATGCTCGCCATGTTGATCCGGCCGCGGAGGTTGGGCGCCATCCGCGCCTCGTCGGTGAGCCGGTAAAACGCCGCGACCTCGCCGTATGCCAACAGTGCGAAGAGTTCGTTGACGCCGGGATGGTTGGCCGACACGCCCGAGGTGCTCTGTTCGGGAGAAGTGGCGTGAGGCGTCGAAGTCATGGCCCAACTCTAGACGCCGACCGCCGCGTGAACCGCCGGGCAAACCCGACCAGGTACCATGGGTACCGGCAGTGGCATTTCGAGACAGCCGCTACCGAAGAAATGTGCGTGCACGCAGTCGGCCCGCGACCTCAACGCAGGGCCCTCGGCCGTAGCTCCGTCGAACTCGTGCGCGCGTGTGGAATCCGCGAGGTCATACGAGGTTCGACCCAGAAAGGCTACCTACCCCAAGCATGACTCATCTGAATCCGAAGTTTGCCGAACTCGGCGTCCGCGACGAAATAGTGCGCGCATTGGCCGAAGACGGTAAGGAACATCCCTTTGCCATTCAGGAACTGACACTGCCGCTCGCCCTCGCAGGCGACGACCTGATCGGTCAGGCGCGCACCGGTATGGGCAAGACGCTTGCCTTCGGTGTGCCGCTGTTGCAGCGCATCACCACCGACTCCGAGCGCCCGCTGACCGGCATCCCCCGCGCCCTGGTCGTGGTGCCGACCCGCGAACTGTGCCTGCAGGTCTACGGCGACCTGGCGATGGCGGCCAAGTATTTGACCGCAGACGATCGCAAGCTGACCGTGACGTCGATCTACGGTGGCAGGCCCTACGAACCGCAGATCGAGGCGCTGCAGAAGGGCGTCGACGTGGTCGTCGGTACGCCCGGTCGCCTACTCGACCTGGCGCAGCAGGGCCACCTGCAGCTCGGCGGGCTGTCGATGCTGGTGCTCGACGAGGCCGACGAGATGCTCGACCTCGGCTTCCTGCCCGACATCGAGCGGATCCTCAAGCAGATCCCCGACGAGCGGCAGGCGATGCTGTTCTCGGCGACGATGCCGGATCCGATCATCACGCTGGCCCGCACCTTCATGAACCAGCCGACGCACATCCGGGCCGAGGCCCCGCATTCGGCGGCCACCCACGACACCACCGAGCAGTTCGTCTACCGCGCCCACGCGCTGGACAAGGTGGAACTGGTCAGCCGGGTGCTGCAGGCGAAGAGTCGCGGCGCGACCATGATCTTCACCCGTACCAAGCGCACCGCCCAGAAGGTGTCCGACGAACTGGCCGAGCGCGGCTTCAAGGTCGGCGCCGTGCACGGTGATCTGGGCCAGGGTGCCCGCGAGAAGGCGCTCAAGGCATTCCGCACCGGCGCCATCGATGTGTTGGTCGCCACCGACGTCGCCGCGCGCGGCATCGACATCGACGACGTCACTCACGTCATCAACTATCAGATCCCCGAGGACGAGCAGGCCTACGTGCACCGCATCGGCCGCACCGGGCGCGCGGGCAAGACCGGCGTCGCGATCACGCTGGTGGACTGGGACGAGCTGGCCCGTTGGGAGATGATCGACAAGGCGCTGGGCCTGGGTTGCCCGGATCCCGCCGAGACGTACTCCAGCTCGCCGCATCTCTACACCGAACTCGACATTCCGACCGACGCAGGCAGCACGGTCGGAGATCCGCCCAAGGCGTCGGTCAAGCGCGCCCCCGCGGAGAAGGCCGAGCGCCCCGCCCGCACCCGGACTAGGCGGCGGACCCGTGGCGGCAAGCCGACCACCGGCCATCCCGCGTCGGCGGCCGAGCAGCCCGAACCTGCCTCGGACGACACCGCCGCAGACGGCGCATCGCCTGCCAAGCGGCGTCGCCGCCGCCGCCCGCGCAAGACCGCGGCCGCGAACGCCGGCTAGCCAAGGGTCACCTCCGACGGAGATGGTCAAACCCGAACGCCGCACCAGGGGCGACATGGTGGCGGCCGCGGCGATCGCGGCAGCGGTCGTCATCGTCGCGGCCCTGATCTGGTGGACCAGCGACGCCAGGGCCACCCTCAGCAAGCCCGCCGCCACGCCGGCGCCGGTGCTGCCCACCGCCAAAGCGGTGCCGAAGACGTTGCGTCAGCTCTGGACGGCGGCGAGCCCGAAGACCACCATGCCGTTGGTGGTCGGCGGCAATGTCGTCACCGGTGACGGCCGCGAGGTCGACGGCCGGGATCCGGCCACCGGACAGACGCGGTGGAGCTACGCTCGCGACCTCGAATTGTGCGGTGTCACTTACGTTTACAACTACGCCGTCGCGGTGTATCCGGATGTCCGCGGCTGCGGACAGGTCAGCACGATCGACGCCAAGACCGGCGAGCGCGGGCCCAGTCGCAGCGCCTACGCCGATCCCCGGGTGCGGTTGTCGTCCGACGGCACCGTCGTGCTTTCTGCCGGGGACAGCCGACTGGAATTGTGGCGCTCGGACATGGTGCGGATGCTGTCCTACGGCCAGCTCGACGCGCGGATCAAGCCCAGCGTGCCGACGTACCCGCTGTGCCGACTGGTGGATGCGCAGTCGAGTTCGACGGCGGTGTCGGTGCTGGAGGCCTGCCCGAAGCAGGCCGACCTGCGGCTGACGCTGCTGCGGCCCTCCGACGAAGAGGACACGCCGGATTTGAAATACGTTCCGCAGCCAGGGGTGGCCGACAACTCCGGTGCTCGCGTCGTCGCGGTGTCGGACACCACCACAGCGGTCTACGTCCCGGTCCCGAAGCCGACGGTGAACATCGTCGACGAGACCGGCGCCACCGTCGCGAGCACCCTGGTGCCGACGCCGCCGTCGCCCGACGCGGTGATGTCGCGGGCGGGCGACCTGATCACGTGGTGGACGGGCGACACCGTAATGGTGTTCTCCGCCAACGGACTTCGCTATCGCTACAGCGTCAGCTCGGCGGGCGCCAACAAGCCGCTCGGGCCCGCGACCATGATGGCGGGCAAGTTGCTGGTGCCCGTCACCGGCGGCTATGACGTCTTCGACCCGGCAACGGGCGCGGGCATCGAACACATCCCGGTGGGCAGGCCGCCAGGTACGGCGCCGGTGGTGCCTGCGGTCGCCGGTTCGATGATCATCGAGCAGCGCGGCGATCAACTCGTCGCGCTGGGTTAGTTGTACTGACCACGGACGTTGGTGACGGCGTGGTGAGGTGACAAGACGAAGACCTCCGAGTGGAGTGCGAGCTGTCTAGGAACGCTCACCGATCTCGGAGGTCTTCGTGGTTCACCGTAATGCCCCTCTGTCCGAAACCGGTCGTCTGCGGCTGGCTCAATGCGTCGTCGATGACGGGTGGTCGCGTCGTCGCGCGGCTGAACGCTTCCAGGTGTCGGTGACCACCGTCTGTCGGTGGGTGGATCGCTATCTCGAGCTGGGCGAGGCCGGGATGGCCGACCGCAGCTCACGGCCGCATCACAGCCCCAATCGCACGCCGGTACGGACAGAGCGGCGCGTCATCGGGGTGCGTGTCACCCGACGGTGGGGGCCGGCCCGGATCGCCTACCTGCTGCGGTTGAACGTCTCCACGGTGCACAACGTGCTGCGCCGTTACGGCATTGCCAAACTGCGTTGGCTCGACCGCGCGACCGGGCGCGTGGTGCGGCGCATGGAATCGGCCGCATGTGGTGATCTCGTGCACGTCGATGTCAAGAAGCTGGGCAAGATCCCCGCCGGCGGCGGTTGGCGCATGCTGGGCCGGCAGGCAGGTAAGCACAACACGCAAGCCGATAAGAGTTCGGGACGGCGCAGTAAGTACCGCAATCCGGTGCGGGGCTACCACTTCCTGCACACGGCTCTGGACGCGCATTCGCGGCTGGCCTACTCCGAGATGCTGGCCGACGAACGCAAGGAGACCGCGTCCGAGTTCTGGGGACGCGCCAACGCATGGTTCATCGAGCAAGGAATCATTGTTCAAAAGGTGTTGACCGACAACGGATCCTGCTACCGGTCACACGCCTTCCGCAAGGCGCTGGGCGACGACATCGAGCATCGCCGCACACGGCCGTATCGGCCGCAGACCAACGGGAAGGTGGAGCGATTCCACCGGACCCTCGCCGATGAGTGGGCCTACGCCCGGTTGTACACCAGCGACGAACAGCGCTGCCAGGAGTACCCACGGTGGCTGCACAACTACAATCACCACCGCGGCCACACAGCACTCGGGGGTCAACCACCAGCCAGCCGTGTACCTAACCTCTCAGGTCAGTACAGTTAGTCAACGCCCGCCATGCCGAGTGGCCAGCTGATGCACGCTTCTCGCTAGGCAGCGTGACACAACTTGCCACTCGACGGCCCGCTCAGAGCTCCGGGGTGAACGTGGCCAGCGCCTTGCCGTTCTTCCAGTGCTTCAGCAGCGCCGAGGCGAACTCGCGGTAGGCGTGTGCGCCCTTGTTCTTGCGCCCCGCCAACACCGAGCACCCCGACGCGCTGGCTTCGGCGAAGCGCACTGTGCGCGGGATCGGCGGCGCCAACACCGGAAGCTCGTAGCGGTCGGCGACGTCGAGCAGCACATCGCGGCTGTGGGTGGTGCGCGAGTCGTAAAGCGTCGGCAGCGCGCCCAACAGCTTGAGGTCGGAGTTGGTGATCTGCTGTACATCGGTGATCGTGCGCAGGAACTGACCGACACCGCGATGCGCCAGCGTTTCGCACTGCAGCGGCACGATCACGTCGTCGGCGGCGGTCAACCCGTTGAGGGTCAGCACGCCCAGCGACGGTGGGCAGTCGATGATCACCACGTCGTAGCGGTCGCCGATCTTGGCCAGCGCCCGCTTGAGCGCGTACTCGCGGCCCGCTCGCATCAGCAGCATCGCCTCGGCGCCCGCCAGGTCGATGTTGGCAGGCAGCAGCGTCATCCCTTCCGACGTGTCGACCAGCGCCGCGTCGGGTTCGACCTCACCCAACAGCACCTCGTGGACCGACACGGCCAGCTTGTCGGGATCCTGGCCCAGCGAAAACGTCAGACACCCCTGGGGATCCAGGTCCACCAGCAGGACCTGTTTGCCCTTCTCCACCATCGCTGCGCCCAGCGACGCCACCGTCGTCGTTTTGGCGACCCCACCCTTTTGATTGGCGACCGCAAGTACCCGCGTCACGGTGTTCATCGTTGCACGGGTACCCACTCGGCAGCCGTCGTGCGGCACAATCTTTCTGCGTGAGCCTTCTGCAGCACCGGCTGTTTCTGCTCCGTCACGGCGAAACCGAGTGGTCGAAGTCCGGCCAGCACACCAGCCGGACCGAACTCGAACTAACCGAAACCGGACGTGAGCAGGCCAAGCTGGCCGCCGACGCGCTCTCGGTTCTTACTCTGCACAACCCGCTGGTGGTGTCCAGCCCGCGGCAGCGCGCCCGCGACACCGCCGAACTGGCCGGCTTGAAAGTCGACGAGGTGTCTCCCCTGCTGGCCGAGTGGGATTACGGCGACTACGAAGGGCTGACCACCCAGCAGATCCGCGAACAGGTGCCCGACTGGCTGGTGTGGACGCACGGCTGCCCTGGCGGAGAAAGCCTGCAGCAGGTGAGCGACCGGGCCGATGAGGCGATCGGCTACGCGTTGAAGCAGATGGAGTCGCGCGACGTGCTGTTCGTCGGGCATGGGCACTTCTCCCGCGCTGTGGTGACCCGCTGGGTCGAACTCGACATCTCCGAAGGCATCAGGTTCGCGATGGTGGCCGCATCCATCGCGGTGTGCGGCTTCGAGCACGGCGAGCGCCAGATCAGCGCGTTGGGCCTCACGGGTCACCGCCACCCGTGCCTTCCGACGTGACCCGCGAACCGGCCTTCGTGCTCGCCGGGCGCACCGGCGTGGTGGTCGCCGAGGGCGTGCACACCGCCTTCCCCCGACTCGGTGACGCCCGCGCCGCCCTTGCATCACACAGTGCGCCGATCATCTTGGGCGCGTTGCCCTTTGACGTCACGAAGCCCGCAGCGCTGATCCGTCCGCAGACGGTGCAGTTCTCCGACACGCTGCCGGACTGGCCGGTGCGCGAGTTGCCGACGACGCGGATCGCCCAGACCATGCCCGATCCCGAGGAGCACCGGGCCCGCATCGGCGCCGCGTTGCGCCGGTTGCAGGACCCCGGCAGCGGCCTGCACAAGGTGGTGCTGGCCAGGGCGCTGCGGTTGGTCGCCGAGGGACCGCTCGACGCCCGCACGATCGTGTCGCGGCTGGTGGCCAACGATCCGACCGCCAACGCCTACCTCGTCGACCTGACCGCCGCGGGCGGCGGCTACTCCGGTGCCGCCCTGGTGGGCGCCAGCCCCGAGTTGCTGGTGGCCAGGCGCGGCGACCAGGTCAGCTGCCGCCCGTTCGCCGGGTCGGCGCCACGGCTCGCCGACCCGGTCGCCGACGACGCCAGCGGCGCGGCCCTGGCCGCGTCGGCCAAGGACCGCCACGAGCACCGGTTGGTGGTGGAGGCGATGCGTGAGGCACTGGACCCGTTGTGCGTCGATCTGCAGATCGCACCGGAACCGCAGCTGAGCAAGACCGCGGCGGTGTGGCACCTGTACACCCCGATCACCGGCACCTTGCGCGAAAAGTCAACTACCGCGTTGGATTTGGCGATTGCGCTGCACCCGACACCCGCGGTCGGCGGCGTGCCTGCGAGCGCCGCGGCCGAACTGATCAACGAACTGGAAGGCGACCGCGGCTTCTACGCCGGTGCGGTGGGTTGGTGCGATCAGCGCGGCGACGGCCGATGGGTGGTGTCGATCCGGGGCGCGCAGCTGTCCGCCGACCGCCGCACCGCCGACGCGCACTCCGGCGGTGGGATCGTCGTCGAGTCCGACCCCGATGACGAAGTCGCGGAAACCACAACGAAATTCAACACGATCCTGTCGGCGCTGGGAGTGCAGCCATGAGCGAGACCATTCGGCGCGTCCGGCCGGGCGACGAGACCGAACTGACCGCGATGATCCACGAACTGGCCGAGTTCGAGCGCGCCAGCGCCGACTGCACCGTCACCGAAAAGCAGTTGGCGGAAGCCCTTTTCGGCGATCGCCCGACGGTCTACGGTCACATCGCCGAGGTCGACGGCCAAGCCGCGGCGGGCGCCCTGTGGTTCCTCAACTTCTCCACTTGGGACGGCGTCGCGGGCGTCTACCTCGAGGACCTCTACGTGCGCCCGCAGTTCCGCCGCCGTGGACTCGCCCGCAAGCTGCTGTCGACGCTGGCCAGGGAATGCGTGGACAACGGCTACACCCGGTTGTCGTGGGCGGTGCTGGACTGGAACGTCAACGCGATCGCGCTCTACGACGCCGTCGGCGGGCGGCCGCAGAACGAGTGGATCACCTATCGAGTGTCAGGGCAGGCGCTCGCCGAACTCGCCGACTCGTGAGCGCCGACCCCACCAGGCATCAGTAATGCGGGTATTGCTGTTGCGGATAGCCTTGAGCTGCCTTTTGGTTTTGCGGGTACTGCTGGGGCTGCTTCTGCTGCTGTGGATACTGTTGCGGCTGGGATGCTTTCGTCGACATCGACGAGGCCGCCATCACCTTCTGCCCCTTCGGTCCGACGGCGAACCACGTGCCGCCCACGCCCTGGCCCTTGAGATCGCCGGCGTTGGAGTCGCCCGAATACCGGTATAGCGCCCACCCACCGACGGTCAGCTGAATGTCGCCGTCCTGGCGCCGGAACGCCCCCACCTGCTTACGATCAACGCCGTCGAGGTAGACATTGGCACCTTCCTCTATGGTCACCGGTGGCCACATGGTCGCGCAGTCCCCGTTGCAGTTCGACTTGTTGGACCCCTTGGTGTCCTTGTCGAACCGATACAAAGTGGCACCGTTGATGTTCACCACGTTGGGACCGGCAAGCCCGGGTGTCGTTGTCGTCGACAGCTGTACCCACTCCGGTGGATTCTGCTGGGTGGCGTTGCCTGTCACCGTGCCGCCATTGCCGGACTTGCCGTTCTGCGCAGCGGTTCCATCGAGGACCTGCACCGCACCGTCGGGATCGACGGAAGCTGCCGCGGATGTGGGCGCGGCGGATGTCGATGCCTGGGCGCCGTCTCCTATCGACACGGTCTTGCCGCATCCGGACAGTACTGCGGCGCACACCAGAAACAATGAAGCGCCAACGAGCGGTGCCGTCTTGCGCCGGTACGTCGAGAGTTGCTGTGTAGGAATCGTTGTCATGTCCGATTCGACGGTCGAGGCCGCGGTGGGGTTCATCACCGCGGCGTGATGAACCCCACCGCTTGAACTCCCGTCGTCATGACGAGAGGACGAAAAGGTCGTCCCCTCAATGAGAAAGGACCGCCGATGGCATCCGAAGTGAACATTCCGGGTAACGAGCTCAAGGAAGCTCAGGACATGCTGGGCTTCGTCAGCGACAACATCGACATTGACCGCAACACGTTCGACTTCGACGGGGCGTTCGGCCGAGAGCTGTCGCGAGGTTCTGCAGGGAACTTCGAAAAGAAGTGGAACGACGGCAAGACCCAGCTGAAAAAGGAAGTGAAGGGCATACGCGACGCGATCGGCAACATCCTCGACTCGTTTGAGAAGACAGATGCGGACGCGGCGAGCAATCTCGACGACGGTGGCGGGTTCGACGACGCCGCAAAGGCAGCCAAATGAGTACCGCGCAACAGTTTCTGCTCAACGTGCCCGATCTGTGGGAGGACGCCGACCTCAGCGGTGAGAAGTTGGCGCGGACACGAGCGCAGGCCCTGTCGATGACCAGCGACCCCCGGGAGAAGCTGCGGATCAACGACATGTTCCGACAGGGGCGAGAGGTCAGCCGGGCGGCGCGCAAGCAGGGTGCGCTGCTCGCGACCGGAACGGCGACGTTCTACAGTGACGGGCTCTTCATGGCCTACGGCATGGTGTTCGCCGTCACCACACCCACGGGCCAGGAGCTGACGCTGCCCGTCCTGTCGGCGCAGTTGGGTGTCTCATCTGCAACCGGCGTCGCGCCGAAAGACCGTGTGATCACGTCGGTTCGGGTGCCTGCGGTGGGGGCGGTCGCGCGCATCACCGGAACCGAGGTCACCCGCTTGACGTCTGATGTCGACGTGAAACTGCTGACCATGCACACCATGATGCCGGTCCCCGGTGCCACGAACGACTTCCTGGTGGTGACATTGGCCAGTCCCAACTTGCCGTTGAAGAACGAGGTGTACGACCTCTTCGATGCGATCACGAGCACGTTCCGGTTCCTGGACGCCGACGGAAACCAACTCGATCTGACCGGGTGAGGACAAACCGCTTCGGTCACCGCGGCCGCGTCGGTCAATTCGACGTGGCCGCGGTGCTTTCCGGCGCGTCGACGGTGGACAACGGCACCTGCACCGAGATCAGCGAGCCGTCACCCAGATGCAGCAGCCCGCGGCCGGGCTGCGGAGCCTGGCCGACCACCCCGCGCGTCAACTTGATTCCGATGACTTCCCCGTCACCGAGGCCCTGGGGTGACAGCAACATGCCTGTGCGGTTCCGTTTCACCTGACCCATCCAGCCTGCCAAGCTGAGCGACAGCGACTCCGCATTGCCCGCAGCCATCACCGCCCAGCCGTTACCTTGTGCGCCGCGCGCGAGTAGCGCGAGGTCCGAGTCGATTTCGGCACCCATCAGCAACTCGGCGTCGTCGACGATGATGACCGCCGTGGACTCCGGGATGTTTGAAAGCACCGCACGGAAGTCGAGCACGGAGATTTCCGGATCGGTGATCACCGCCGCAACCCCTTGTCTGCCTTCCAGGCTCCGTAGTGGAGATCGGCGCGGTGCCAGTACAACCAGTCCGGAGCCGGCGCCCAACAGGGACTCCGCGGCCGTCAGCAGCGCGGTACTGCGGCCCGTCCTTGGTGGTCCGGCGATGACGAACGTCGGTACGTCGGCGAGGTCAGGGCCGAGGGATGTCAGCGTGTCGCCGCCGATCGCGACCAGCGGCCGCATCGGTTCGTTGCGGTGCAGCGCCATCGCTTCGGCATAGGCGATGCGGTCGGGAAGGACATCGAGTGGCTGCGCACGTCGCGACGCAGGAACCGCTGCCTCGCGGTTCTGCAACTCCTGCGCCAGTGCGAGCACACTGTCCGCTTGAGCGGTGCCGCTCAAGTCTGTGCCCAGTACCGCAATCTGCGCCTCGCTGAGATCTTGGGTGCGAATTGCTCTGCCCGGCAACGGGTCCGAGGGCGCCGCCTTGGTGGGAATACCCACGGACGAATAGTCCTGACGGTCGTTGAGCCGCAACACAAGTTTGTCGTCGGTGGTGCCGGAGAACCGACTGCTGGCCAGCGCGCGGTCGCCGGCGAGCACGGCGTGAATGCCGACGCCGGCGCCGTCGCGCAGTAACCGGATCAACCGCTCCAGGTAGCTGCCGTTGTCGTAGGAACTGAATTCGCGGTCGAAGACCTCGAAGCGGTCGACCATCACAACGATGTGCGGTAGCCGCTCGCCAGGCGCCTGATCGCGACGGAGTTCGGTCAAGTCAGCGGTGCCGCGGCTGCCGAACAGGCTCTGGCGCGCGGTCAGTTCGCCGTTGAGCCGGTCCAGTAGCCGCCCGAGACGCTCGATTTGGTTGCGGTCGACGACCGCGCCGCAGTGTGGCAGCTCGGCGAGCACATTGAGTGCGCCGTTGCCGCAGTCGATTCCATATATGTGCACATCGTCTGCTCCGTGTGCCATCGCGAGCGCCGCCGCCAAAGTGCGCAGTGTCTGCGACCGTCCACTGCGGGGCGAACCGACGATGTGGAGATGTCCGGCCCGGTCAATGTCGAACACCAACGGTGCGCGGTTCTGCAGCGCGGGAAGATCGACCATGCCGTATTGCACTGGTGGGAGCGCAGCCTCGCGAGTGTCTACTGCCGCAGGTGCAGGCGGTGGCACCCATTGCAGCACTTGCGGTAGTGGCGGAAGCCACGGACTGGGCTGACGTGGAATCTGAGCCATTTCAGAGGCTTGCGCGATGGCAGTGGTCAGCACGGCGAGGTCAGTGATGGCCTCGGTCTGGGCCAGACCAGAGCCGTCCCGACCCGCACGTCGCGTTGGCAGGGGTCCGCCAAGGTCCTTCCACGTCACCACCTCTGCGGCAATAGGCACCGGAGCATCACCCGCAACGTCACCGGACGGCCGGCGCCCGCCGACTCTCGCGGACTGAAAAGGCAACAGCGCTGAGGGCCCGAGGCGAACGAAAGCGCGGCCGGGGGTGGCCGGTGAGATATCGCCCGAATCCGGCGCATCGATGATGTCTCGGCTCTCGGAGGTGTCGGTGGTGCGCAGTGCAATCCGCAGGTTCGTGTTGGCGCGGATATCCGGTGTGACAGCGCCCCCTGGCCGTTGCGTGGCCAGCACCAGATGAATACCGAGCGAGCGCCCCCGTTGTGCGATGTTCACCAACCCGGAGATGAAGTCGGGCAGTTCGCGCACCATGGAGGCGAATTCGTCGATCACCAGCATCAGTCGCGGTAGCGGCGGCAGCACATCACCTCCGCGAGAACGCTTGTCGAGGTAGTCGAGAACGTCCTTGGCGCCGGCCTTCGCCAATTGTGTCTCCCGGCGGCGCAGCTCGGCTCCCAAGGAGATCAATGCTCGCTCCACCAGTTGAGTGTCGAGGTCGGTGACCAGGCCGACGGTGTGCGGCAGATCGGCGCACTCGGCGAAGGCGCTGCCGCCCTTGTAATCGACCAGCACGAAGGTCATCTCGTCTGGTCGATTCACCACAGCGAGCGTGGCCACCAGCGTCTGCAGCAACTCAGACTTTCCCGATCCGGTCGTGCCAGCGATGAGCGCGTGGGGTCCGTCGCGCACCAGGTCGACTGAAAACGGACCGTCGAAGCCGGCGCCGAGAACGGCCGTGGTGCTTCGCCCGCCGAGCGACCAACCCGCCACAATGGCCTGCGGCGTCGGCGGTTCGATGTCGAGCACGTCGAGCAGGCGTACGGCGCCGGGTAGGGCGCTTTCCTCACTGTCCCCCACGCCCCGCAGAGGGGCCAGTGCCCGTCCGAGCTGTTCGTACCACCC
This sequence comes from Mycobacterium sp. 3519A, assembly GCF_900240945.1. NCBI lineage: Bacteria > Bacillati > Actinomycetota > Actinomycetes > Mycobacteriales > Mycobacteriaceae > Mycobacterium > Mycobacterium sp. 3519A. The sequence goes on along the minus strand of NZ_OESG01000013.1, from coordinate 1,072,833 downwards.
GAAATCCGGTAGATCCGTACGGATCTGCTCCAATGCCGGTGAGTCGCCTGTCCGCAACGCCGACATGGCTTTGGTGGGTGCTCCGCTGACGACGACGGCACGGCACTCCTCGGGCAGCAACCGCTCCTCGCGGTCGATGCAGATGACATGGACACCGACTGCGGGCCCGTCACGAAGGAGCGCGATGACCCCAGGCAGCGAGCGCGCGCGCCGCGACTTCTCCAGAATCACCAGGATGTCGGGGTAGCCGGCGGCACCGCTGCGTTCCAGCCCCGGACCCGCGGCCATGCGTGCCATGACGATCTGGCCGAGTTCGCCGAGGCGTAGGGCCAGCGAGTCGGTGGTGCTGCCGAGCAGCACGTAGCCGTCCTCCCCTTGTGCCTGCGTGTGAGGCAGCCACCGGGTCCAGGCCCAATCCTGTTCGCCGTCAGGGCCCGACAACACGACCAGCCGCAGATCGGTGGGACTGTGCAGGCATGCCGCTTGGGCAGCGATCCAAGCTGCGATGCCGCTGGCGTCCTCGCCGGCAATGCCCACCACCCCGGCCCGCCGGATGTCCACCGATATCGGCACTTGACTGAGCCACGGCACCATGGTGCGTCGGTTCTCGTCCTGGCCGGGGTCCTCGACGCTGGTGGCCGAGGGAAGGTCGGTCGTCCCGACGCGCACCGACAGGAAGTCGTGGTCGGAGAAGCGGCGCTCCCACAACCGCTCTGACGGCAGCGTTGCCATCTGGAGCAGAGACGCCGGATCGGGCAAGCTCAGCCGCAAGTTGCGCTGCTCGTCTCGCAGCGCGGCGTCGATGTTCTCCTGGATCTGCGCGACCTTCTCATCGAAGTTCGTCTTGTCCTCCTCGTACTTTTGGATCGTCTGCTTGCGTCCGCCGAACTGGGTGATCAACGCGACGATCGGCGAGAGCAGTGCGATGACGATGAAGCTCAACCTGCCGGTGGTGAACACGGTGACCAGCGACGTGGCGATCGGCAGCAGCAGAATTGGCAACAACGGGATCGCCCTCTTGGCCGGCTTGACCGGCGGCTGCGGCAGCCGGAACTTGCCGCCTGCCGCGGGCGGCAGAAAGCGCGGGGGCCGGTTGAACTCCAAGCCGAGGCCGTCGGTGGCGGGAGTCAGCGGAGCCCGGTCGGATTGACGGTCGGCCAGTTCCAGCAAGGTGTCACCGATCGCGAGTTGGTTGCCCGGCTTCCATGGTGACTGCGGTTGTACGGGTTTGCCGTCCAGTAAAGCGTTTTCGGCTTCGACGATCTCACCGGTACCGTCCAGCCGTAACCTGACGCGGGCTCCGAGCGGTGGAGCGCCGGCGCTGCGTGCGAGTCGGATCCGGCACCCTTCGCCACTGCCGATGTCGTAATCGCCTGGCATGACACGAAAGACGGTTCCCGCACCGGGCCCCGACACCACCCTGATTTCTGACCGTCCCTCGGGCTCGGGCTCCCAGGGAAGAGGAGCGCCGAGTCCGAGGTCGGTGCCGTCCCGAACTCCGGCAGTCTGCAGCGTCGCCGCGGGATCGAGCCGGTACGGTCCGATGTACAGGCTCGGCACATGTGTCGGGCGGCCATTGGGCCCCACCAAGCCGATGGTCCGAACAAGTTCAGCGGCAAGACTTCCCACGCTGGCGGCGGGTTCGGTGTCAACAATGACAGTGGTCGAGATTCCGCGGTCGCGCGGGTCGCTTACGCTGACATTCAATCGCATTGGCTCATCGACTTTCGTGGCGCGGGAGGAGGTTTGATGGTCAGTTCAGGTTTTTCCCGAGTTCGTCGTCGGTCTGCGTGTACGCATCGCCGACGGCCTTGACGTACTGGCCGATGCCCTGCAGACCCTGGTTGACCTGCTTGAATCCCTTGGCAAACTCCTCGAAGAACGGCGAGAACTTCTGTTGTGCGGCCGGGGTGGAGTACCCGTTGGACAGTAGGTTCGTGATCTTGTTGCGAACTTCGTTGAGCTTGTCCTCGAGCTGACTGAAGTCGCTGAGCAGGGCCTGTGACGTGCTCGCGGTTTCGTCCGAGTTGACCTTGTAATCGGGCATTGGAGTTTCTCCTTTGTGGTTGGGTCATCCGCGGGCGCGGATGGCTCTCCACCCTCTCAGGTGGAAGTCGTTGCGACGGTTAGTTATTCAGTCGGGGTCCTCGTTGAAGTCGAAAGGTGTTTTCGTGGTGGCGAAGTCCGGTGGCACCGGCGGTGGCGACGGCGGAGGAAGCGGTGTTGCCGGTGTCGGTGGTGGTGCGACCGGTAATGGCGGCGACGGAGCCGCCGGTGGCGGCGACGGAGGTTCACCGTGCAGCGGAAGCGGGGCATTAATCCGCGTCGGAATGAAAGACAATCCGAGTTCCCTTGCGGCAGTGACGCGATGGTTACCCTCATTGATGCTGAGGTCACCTGCGGACAAATCAACCGGCGGCAGCGGCTTGCCTTCGCCGATGGCACCTTTGATTGACTCGACCCGCTTCGGGTCGACGTTGCTCCTAACCGGAATGCCATCGAAGAGACTGGTCTTCACGAGTACCGGTGTTTCACTGGCAGGAAGCGCTCGGAAGTCGTCGTCGGTTTCCACCTTCTGCAAATTCGTGGCCTCGAAGCCACGAACCAAGAAGTGATCGGTCGGGAGCGCTCCCTGAAAGCGGGTGAAATCCGCGTCCTCGCCGGTGAACTGGCCGTTCTCAAACTTCTTGAACTTGTTTTCGTCGACGTCGAAAAAGACCTTGTTGTCGGTGCCTTTCACCTTGAAGACGGCGGGGTCGAACCCGTCAGGATCGGTCTTGTGCAGTACCAGGTCGATGTCCGGGAAATTCTTGTCCTGAAAGTCGAGTGCACCGCCCCCCGGTTTGGGCTTGATATTCGGAGGTGGGAAGGCTTTCGCCGGATCAGGTGGGGGCGTCTGCGGGTCGTCTAGCCCCCTGGAACTCGGGCCGGCCTCGCCTTGACCGGACCCTCCCGATGATCGTGCGGTGGTTCCTTGATCAAGGCCACCGTTTTTGGGCGGAGCGAATTTCTTGGCAATGCCTTTGATGCCGGCGCTTCCCGCGCCGAGCACTCCGGCGGTGACGATGGCGGTGGGGTCGAAGCCTTGGCCGCTGACCGCTTGGTTGACGGTTTCCTCGCCGGCGTTCTTGCCGACTTCTTTGACCACCGAGGCGGCAGTGTGCGTTGCGGTGTTGTCCAACAATCCTCCGACGGTTTTGGTCTTCGTTGCTGAAGATCCGATCCCCGACAGCGGACCGTCAATGGTCTTTGCGCCCTTGCCCAATGTTTTGGCCGCCGCGTCGACACCGGCTTTGAGAAGCCCGCCACCGGCTTTCAGCAGCGCCCCGCCGGGCACCAGCCCGATCAGTCCGGTGAGCAGATCACCGAGACTGAAGTTGCCGCCGACTATCGCGGGTAACTCGCTGACCAGGAATAACGCCCCGCCCAGCAGCGCCCCGGCAACGGGGAAGAACACCGAAACGATCGCGATGAGCAGACCCAGCAGGATCTGGACGAATGGGAAGTCTTCGAAGAAATCGGCGATTTTCTGGAAGATGTTGCGCTCGGGGATTGCCTCCTTGGCGGCGCGGTCCAACACGTCAGCGCATGCACGTTGCGCCGTCTGACGCATCGTCTTGGCTTGTTCCGCAAGACTTTTGGCCGCTGAGAGTTGACTCTTTCCCTCATCGATCGCGTCTTGGGCGTTGGCTGCGGCGGACTTGTCTTCGTCGCTGGCATCCGCTGCCGGTGCGGGTGGGGCCTGGTTGGCCACGGGCGCGGCAGCCTGGGCCTCATCCACGGCGCGGTCGAAGGTATCCTGCGCTTCTTGCAGGCGCGGAATGTAGTCGCGGTAGGCCTGGGCGGCATCGTGATACGACTGCACGGTCTTGGCGAGCTTGTCCGGCAGGTCGTCACCGATCTTCTTCTTCAGCGCGTCCATCGCCGAACCGCGTCCCGAATCGATGCTGCCGCCCTTCTTCAGAACGTTGAGTGCTTTTTCGGCGGCATCACCGATGTCGGAATAGCGTTGCAGTACAGCCTGAATCAGTTCGGGATCACCAGGGGTCGGATCGTCGTCCATCCCGACGAGTTCGAAATCAGCTGTGCTGGCGTGCCGACGCGCCATGGCTTCACGTCCCTTCCCGGTCCCACTGTCGCGGACCGCCACATGCACCCAACGGGGACATCGCCTAAACGGTTCAGGTGCCCGTTGAACCGTTTGGCAGTCGAGTCCGTCGAGTAAGGCGTGAGAGGTATCCGTACGAAAAGCACTGCACTGCAACAACTGTGGCGCATACCACAGATCATCGCGGTACTTCTTTGCCTGCTCGCAGCGTTCGCGGCCACACCAGCACACGCGGACGATGGCGTGATCAAAGTCTTCGTCGTTGCCGCACCCGCTCAGACCGGTGGCCGACTGCCGACATTGCAGTCGATCGCACGCAGCACGCTGAACAATCAGGCCCGCGCAGGCGAGATCTTCACCCTCAACCGCGGCCTGCGCCAACCCGACGGTGGGGTCTTGAGCACGCCTCAGGACCGGCTGCATCCGGGCTGGATCCTGCGGTTACCCTCCGACGCCACGGGCGCCGACGTAAGACTGGCCCGCGACACCAGACGGCCTGTCAGCGGCGGACCGCCGTCGTCAACTCTGGCATTCCGCCTGGACGTGGCCTTGGCGGTGCTCGGCGCAGTCTTGCTCGCGGTCCTCACCGCGGTGATCGTCTACCGGCGGCGACTCGCGCGCTGGGGCCTCGTCATCGCCCGCCAGCTGTATCGCTTCGGTGAACCGGTCAGACGCCGTCGGCGACTGAACCTCAGGCGGGGGTTGTCCCGTCGATTCGCCGCCGACTCCGACACCTTGCGCCGCGCGTACGACATCATCGCCCCCTTGGCCGCCACGAATCGTCGGCCCGAAACACCGGTACACGCGGTGCGTGTCGACAACGCAGGGGCCACGGTCTGGCTTCCGGCGTCCGATTCTCTCGGTTCCCCCTGGCAGCACATCGACTCAACACGCTGGCGAAAGCCGGTGGTGGGCCACCATAGCGGCGAGCCGGGACCGCGCACCGCCGCATGTCTGGTGCGGGTCGGCACCGATGCCGAACGACATCCTGTGTTCGTCGACATCAGCAGGCTTGACGGAGTGCTCGCGGTAACGGGTGACCGGACGGTGGCCCGCGACGTCGTCGGGAATCTGTTGTCAGAGATCGCCCGCAGCCTGCCGAACATTCCGGTCATGATCCTGCGTAGCGCCGACGGCTCCGGTCCGCCGGCCATACCCGCCGGCCTGGTGCAGGTCGACGAGCCACCGGCGCCTCGGCCGGTGAAAGCGCAAGCGGCGCGGGGCACGGTGCGCGCCGCCTCGAAGCGGCGGCCCCTGCGCGGGCTGGTTGTGATGACGGGGGTCCCGGCGACGCCCGAGGCGGCGCAACTGGCAGCGCTGTGCGGTCCTGGCGGCGCAGGCTGGACGGGACTCGTCTGCGGCGACGTCGACACCGCGGTGCACTGGCGCTGGCGCGCCGGGTCCGATGGGATTGTCGAAATACCAACTCTGGGCTTGCAACTCACCGTCCCGGCCTGAGACCTACGGCTCAGCCCTCCTCAGTGATCGTCGGCGACCGAATCCTCAGGCGCGCCCAGCCACTGCAGCGTGGCCGGGCTGAACAGCAGCGCGAGCGTCGCCAGCGCGGCGAGCCCCACCGGAACGGCGTACAGCCATCGTTGTGAGCCAACGCCCATGTACCACGCCACCGGCAGCAGCAGGAGCTGGGCGAACACCGCGATGCCGCGGCCCCAGCGCCGTCCGGTCCACAACGCCCACCCGGCGGCGAGCACAGCCCCGCCCATGATCACGAACCAGCTTGCGGTGCCGTATCCGCTCAGCCACGGTTCGTCCTCGACGCCCGCCACGTGACGCACGACCAGCACCACCGCGACGCCGACCAGCACGACCCCCTCGAGCCAGACGATGACAGCGGCCTGGCGGACGGTTGACGGCGAGGGCACGATCACGAGTCGAGCGTAATAGGGGCCCGTTAGGCTCGGATCCCGTGCGCGCCGTGCTGATCGTCAACCCCAACGCGACGTCGACCACGCCGGCGGGCCGCGACCTGCTCGCCCACGCGTTGGAGAGTCGCGTGAAGCTGACGGTCGCGCACACCGACCACCGCGGCCACGCCATCGAAATCGCCAGGGATGCGACGCGTGACGGCGTCGACGTGCTGATCGTGCACGGCGGCGACGGCACGGTGAACGAAATCGTCAACGGCATTCTCGGCGAGGCGGGACCCGGCGGGCCCGCGCCTGCCGTCGGGGTGGTGCCCGGCGGGTCCGCGAACGTGTTCGCCCGCGCGCTGGGCATCAGCCCCGACCCGATCGAGGCGACCAATCAACTCATCGACCTGCTGTCGGCGCACGGCAGGCGCAAATCCTGGCGGCGCATCGGGTTGATGGACTGCGGGGAACGCTGGGGCGTGTTCACCGCAGGCATGGGCGTCGACGGCGACGTGGTGGCCGCTGTCGAGGCCCAACGCGAGAAGGGTCGCAGGGTGACGGCGTCGCGCTACATCCGCGTCGCGATCCGTGAGGTGCTCGCCAGCGTCCGCAAGGAGCCGACCCTGACGCTGCACCTGCCGGACCGGGAGCCCGCCTCGGGGGTGCACTTCGCGTTCGTGTCGAACTCCAGCCCGTGGACGTATGCGAACACCCGCCCGGTGTGGACCAACCCGACGACGACGTTCGAGACCGGTCTCGGGGTGTTCGCCACCACGAGTGCGAACGTCTGGGCCAATCTGGGGCTGGTGCGTCAGATGATGAGCAAGAAACCGCGGTTAGAGGCGAGGCATTTGATACGTGACGACGACCTGCCGTGGGTGCGGGTGACAAGCGACACGCCGGTCGCGTGTCAGATCGACGGGGACTACCTCGGTCCGCGGGAGACGATGACGTTCACGTCGGTGCCGGACGCGCTGGGCGTGGTTGCCCCGCCTGCAAAAGTACCCGCTGATCTGCGCAAATAGCTTTCGCTCCGCTGATTCAGGGCGCAGGTTGGTTTAGTGTAGTACAAACGAGTGAGGGCTCCGCGAACGACCCTCGTGAGTGAGATTACCCACTTGTTAACTCGCGAGTATTGACATCTGTTCAGCCTGTGAAAGCATCGGAAGCAACAGTGCAGAAACATTTCGAGTGCACGCGTTAACAGCCGAAGAAAAGCTCGTGCGCCCTGCTGCGCACACAGTTAGGAGATTAGGACTATGGATTGGCGCCACAAGGCGGTCTGTCGTGACGAGGACCCGGAACTGTTCTTCCCGGTGGGGAACAGCGGGCCAGCGATCGCGCAGATTGCAGACGCGAAGCTCGTCTGTAATCGCTGCCCGGTGACCACAGAGTGCCTCACCTGGGCGTTGGATTCCGGCCAGGACGCGGGCGTGTGGGGCGGTATGAGCGAGGACGAGCGTCGCGCACTGAAGCGTCGCAACGCGCGGACGAAGGCTCGCAGCGGAGTCTGATCGCCACCTGAGAATTCGGATACGGCCCCGGCAAAATTTGTCGGGGCCGTAACTGTGTGCAAATGCAATTGATGCGAAATAGATCACACAAACTTCAATTTCAAAGTCAGCCCACAAACTGTGCGGTTACTGAGCCAATCGCGGCTTGCGGCCGATGGGAACGCGCAGCACCACATCGGTGCCGCCGGTCGGCACGTCGTGCATGCCGAGCGAACCGTCGAGTTCAGCCGAGACCAGGGTCCGCACGATCTGCAGTCCGAGCCGGTCGGACTTCTCCAGGCTGAACCCGTCCGGCAGGCCACGCCCGTCGTCGTGGACGACGACGTCCAGCCACCGCGCTGACCGCTCGGCGCGGATCGTCACGCAACCCTGCGCCTTGGTGGCGTCGAAGGCATGCTCGATGGCGTTCTGCACCAGTTCGGTGATCACCATGATCAACGCGGTGGCACGATCGGCGTCGAGCACACCGAGATCGCCAACCCGGTTGATTCGTATCGGAGTGTCAACTGTCGCAACGTCATTCATGATCGGCAGGATCCGGTCGACCACCTCGTCGAGGTTGACCTCCTCGTCGACCGACATCGACAGCGCGTCGTGCACAAGGGCGATGGACGACACCCGGCGCACGGACTCGATCAGCGCCTCGCGGCCCTCGGCGTTGTTGGTCCGCCGGGCCTGAAGCCGCAACAGCGCCGCAACGGTCTGCAGGTTGTTCTTCACCCGGTGGTGGATCTCGCGGATGGTGGCGTCCTTGGACAGCAGCGCGCGGTCGCGGCGCTTGACCTCGGTGACGTCGCGGATCAACACCGCCGCGCCAACGGCCTTGCCGTGCACCACCAATGGCAGCGTGCGCAGCAGCACGGCCGCTCCCCCGGCGTCGACCTCCATCCGCATGCTGGATCCGCCCGCGAGCGAGTCACGGACGTGGTTGGCCAGTTCCTGCGCCTCGAACGGATCGCCGATCAGCGGCCGGGTCACCGCGACCAGGTTGTGGCCCTCGAGTTCGGCGGCGAGGCCCATCCGGTGATAGGCCGAGATCGCGTTCGGGCTGGCGAAGGTCACGACGCCCGCTTCGTCGAGACGGATGAACCCGTCGCCGACGCGGGGACTGGACCGAGACATCGCCAAGTCGCCGACATTCGGAAACGTGCCCTCCGACAGCATCAGCAGCAGGTCGCCCGCGCAGTCCAGGTAGGCACTCTCCAGCGGGCTGGCATTGCGCGCCCCCAACGACGTCTGGTGGGTCAGGACGGCCACCACTTCGTTGTTGTAGCGCACAGGAACCGCTTCGACCTTCAGCCCCGCGGCGATTCTGGCCGCGATGTTGGAGTTGGGCGAATCCTGTTGTCCCGCATCGTTTTCGCGGCCGATCGTGCCGGAATGAAACGCAGCGGTCACCAACGGCAGCTGGTCGCCCGAGCTGACCGTGCCGACGGCGTCGGCAAGCAGCACGGTCGGCGCGGTGTTCGGCCGCACCTGCGCGACGCACACCAGCTGACCGTCGTCGCGCCGCACCCACATCAGGTAATCGGCGAACGACATGTCAGCGAGCAGCTGCCACTCCCCGACCACGGCGTGCAGATGGTCCACGGCGCTGCCGGGCAGCACCGTGTGCTCGGCGAGCAGATCACCGAGGGTGGACATCGGAAAGTCAGCTGATCACGGCGATGAGGTCTCCGGCCTGGATGACATCACCAACGGACACGCTCACCTTGCTGACGGTGCCGGCGACCTCGGCCAGCACCGGGATTTCCATCTTCATCGACTCCAGCAGCACCAGGGTGTCGCCCTCACCGATCTGGTCGCCCTCGTGAACCACGACCTCGAGCACACTGGCCACGATCTCGGCGCGAACATCCTCGGCCATCTTCACCCCTTTCGGCTGCTCCATGCCGCTCTATCGAACCACAACGGCACGATTCGGGCGCTGCGGCAGGTCATGAGACAATGGCTGCAAAGCACAACCAGACGGAGGAACCACTATGGCCAAGCGTGGCCGCAAGAAGCGCGACCGCAAGCATTCCAAGGCCAATCACGGCAAGCGGCCCAACGCCGGCTCGAAGTCGGTCCGCTAACCGTTTCTAGCCGCGCCGAATGATCGTGGTGCGGCTGAGCTCGATGCGCAGCCGCTCACGCAACCGATCAGGCGCCTTCTCTCCGCTGCACTTCTTCGCGATCAACGTCTTCACCCGCTCCTCGACGCCGTAATAGCGCAAGCAGCTGGGGCACTCCTCGAGATGATGGCGGAGCTTGTCGCGCGTCTCGGCGGTGCACTCACCGTCGAGCAGGGTCCACACCTCGGCGATCACCGCGGCGCACTCCGGGTGCTCGGGGTCTACCGGGCCGATTGGCGGGGACCAGCGGTCCTCGGCGTCGCGGTCACTCATGACGTCACCTCCTCGGGCGTGTCGAGCTGGCCACGGATGAAGCCGCGGTCCCTCGCCACGTCGGCCAACAGCTCGCGCAGCTGGCGCCTGCCCCGGTGCAGCCGGGACATCACGGTCCCGATCGGCGTATCCATGATTTCGGCGATCTCCTTGTACGGGAAGCCTTCGACGTCTGCGTAGTACACGGCCATCCGGAACTCCTCAGGCAGCGCCTGCAGGGCGTCCTTGATCTCGCTGTCCGGCAACGCCTCCAGCGCCTCCACCTCCGCCGAGCGCAGCCCGGTCGAGGAGTGCTCAGCGTTGGCAGCCAGCTGCCAGTCGGTGATCTCCTCGGTCGGATACTCGGACGGCTGCCGCTGCTTCTTGCGGTAGCTGTTGATGTAGGTGTTGGTCAGAATCCGGTACAGCCACGCCTTCAGGTTGGTGCCCTCGCGGAACGAGCGGAACCCGGCGTAGGCCTTCACCATGGTTTCCTGCAGCAGGTCCTCGGCGTCCGCAGGGTTGCGCGTCATGCGCAGTGCACCGCCGTAGAGCTGGTCGAGCAGCGGAATCGCGTCACGCTCGAACCGCGCCGTCAATTCGGCGTCGGTCTCCTCGGGTTTGTCGAGCGCCGACGTATCCGGCCCGGTATCCGGCGCCTGTCCGTCGATGTCGGTCATTGTGGGGAACACCGTCCCTTCCGTTGCGGCGCCACCAAACAAGCCCGGCACGTCGACCGCACGGTCCAGGCATATGGCAGGCACCAAAGACCCCTTCCCTCGATCCTAGAGGCAATGACCAACATGGCCCGTTTGCGGGCCGAATCGCTACCAATAACAGCACGCCCAGGCGCAGTTGTTCCCGCCTACGCTGTGCGCGTGGCACGTGCAGCGACTCCGGCGATCGCGGCCTTGTTGGCTGCGCAGGTCCCACACGAGGTTTTGCAGTACCACCACGACCCTCGCAACGAGTCGTTCGGCGAGGAGGCGGTGGCCGAGCTCGCCCAGGTCGAGGGCGTCAGCCCGGAGCAGGTGTTCAAGACGTTGGTCATCGCGCTGCCAAAGGGGCTGGCCGTCGCGGTGATCCCGGTGCCTGCGAAGTTGTCGCTGAAAGCCGCGGCGGCAGCGCTCGGCGTGCCGAAGGCGACCATGGCCGAGCGGGCGGCCGCCGAGCGCTCGACGGGCTACGTGATCGGCGGGATCAGCCCGTTCGGCCAGCGCAAGCCGTTGCCGACGGTGGTCGATGCCTCGGCGCTGCACTGGGACCGGGTGCTGTGCAGCGCCGGTAAGCGCGGCTGGGACGTGGCGGTGCATCCGCAGGACCTGATCCGGCTGACCAACGCGGTGACCGCCGACATCGGCGCCTGACTTCGGCCGAACGTGGGTTACCAACACGCTCCAAGGCCTGGAGGCGTGACACAACCCCACACTCGACGCCTTGGCCAAGCTCTAGGGTGAGCCCATGTCGCTATCGCAGAAGACCATGTTCATCTCCGGCGCCAGCCGAGGCATCGGCTTGGCGATCGCCAAGCGGGCGGCCGCCGACGGCGCCAACATCGCGCTGATCGCCAAGACCGCCGAACCGCATCCGAAACTGCCCGGCACGGTGTACACCGCGGCCAAGGAACTCGAGGAAGCCGGCGGGAAGGCGTTGCCGATCGTCGGCGACATCCGCGACGAGGAGTCGGTCGCGGCGGCGGTGGCGCAGACGGTCGAACAATTCGGCGGCATCGACATCTGCGTCAACAACGCCTCGGCGATCAACCTCGGCTCGATCAAGGAGGTGCCGCTCAAGCGCTTCGATCTGATGAACGGCATCCAGGTGCGCGGCACGTACACCGTCTCGCAGGCCTGCATCCCGCACATGATCGGCCGCGACAACCCGCACATCCTGACGCTGTCGCCGCCGATCAGGCTGGAACCCGAATGGCTCAAGCCGACCGCGTACATGATGGCGAAATACGGAATGTCGTTGTGCGCGTTGGCCATGGCCGAGGAACTGCGCGACGACGGCATCGCGTCGAACACGCTGTGGCCGCGCACGCTGGTGGCCACCGCCGCGGTGCAGAACCTGCTCGGCGGTGACGAGGCGATGGGCCGCGCGCGCAAACCCGACGTGTACGCCGACGCGGCCTACGTCATCCTCAACAAGCCCGCTCGGGAGTACACCGGCAACGCGCTGCTATGCGAGGACGTGCTGCTGGACTCAGGCGTCACCGACCTCTCGGTCTACGACTGCGTACCCGGTTCGCAGCTGGGCGTCGACCTCTGGGTCGACTCCCCGAACCCGCCGGGATACACGGGGCCTTAGTCGAATTCGATGACGCCCCGGATGTTGCGCCCTTCGCGCAGATCGGTGATGGCGTCGTTGATCTGATCGAGCTTGTACCGCTTGGTGATCAGTTCGTCGAGCTTGAGGTGCCCGTTGCGGTACATGTCCAACAGCATCGGCATGCTGGCCCGCGGGTTCATGCCGCCGTAGATCAGCCCCTTGAGGGTCTTGCAACTCTGCAGCATGTCGACGAGCACAAGTGGCACCATGCTCAATTCGAATTTCGGCACCCCGGTGATCAGGCAGGTGCCGCCCTTGCTGGTCAACGCCAACGCGGGGGCCAGCATGTCTGCTGTGACCACGCTCGGCGTCAGCACCACGCGGTCCGCCATCACCCCACGGGTGAGTTCCCGCACCAGTCCGAACGCCTCCTCCATCGACGGACTGGTGTCCGTCGCCCCGAAGAACTTCGCCGAATCACGTTTGAAATCCACCGGATCCACCGCAATCACGGCGTTCGCACCCGCGGCGCAAGCACCTTGCACGGCATTGATACCAACCCCGCCCGTCCCGACCACGACGACGGTGTCCCCCGGTTTCGTGCCGACGCCGGTGGTCCCCGAACCCCACCCCGTGGTCACGCCACAGGACACCAGCGATGCCGCCTCGAGCGGAATCGACTCGTCCAGCTTGATCACCGATTCCTCTGCCAGGACGGCATATTCGGCGAACGTGCCGAGCTGACACATGGCGGTCGCATCCTCGTCCCCGACATGACGCCGCCGCTCACCGTCGATCGACTCCTTGGTCAACATGGCGGCGCCGTTGTCGCACAGATAAGTCATCCCCGATACACACCATCGACACTTCCCGCACGCGGCGATGAACGAGTACGAGACGCGATCGCCGGGCTTGAAGGATCGGACGCCCGGACCGACCTCGGCGACGACGCCTGCCCCTTCATGACCGCCGATCAACGGGAAGTAGTCGAGGCTCGGCGTCCCCATGGCTTCCATCATCGCGGCGAAATCCGGCGAGGGAACCATGTCGCCGGTCGAGAAGTGGTCGTCGGAATGGCAGACCCCGGCGACCGCCATCTTTACCAGCACCTCGCCCTCGCGCGGCGGGTCGAGCGTGATCTCGGTGACGTCCCAGTCCTGCCCGACGCCGCGGATCACCGCGCCCTGACACTTCATCGGGCACCTCCCTGCGGCTTGAGGCCCAGCCGTCGCAACCCGCGGGCCGCGGTCGCGCGCATCATGCCCAATGCGAACCGGAACTTCCGTCGCGAATACGGATACCAGAGCGGTTCCCGCGCCGGGGTCGGCATCCGCGGCGTCGTGATGGCTTGTGCCCGGCAATATTTCAGGATGCCTTGGGCACCTCCATTGCGAGCGCCGATCCCCGAATCCTTCCAGCCGGGCATCGGCACGCTGAACTGGAATCCATTGGCCAGCGCGTCGTTGATGTTGACCGCGCCCACTTCCAGCCGACGGGCGACCCGCTCGCCCCGCGCGAGATCGCTGGTCCACACTGTCGCCGAGAGCCCGTAGTTGGAGTCGTTGGCAAGCCGGATCGCCTCCTCCTCGTCGGCGACCTTCACCACGGGCAGAGTCGGGCCGAAGGTCTCCTCCCGCATGCACGACATCGAGTTGTCGGCATCGGCAAGCACCGTGGGCTCGAAGAATGTACCGACACCGGTTGGCTTACCGCCGGTAGTCACCCGCGCACCGCTCGCGACCGCCTCGTCGACGTGGCGCGCGACGATGTCTCGCTGCGCCACGGTGGCCATCGCTCCGACGTCGAAGCGGTACTTGTCGTCATCTTGGCCCTGCCGCAGTTCGCTCACCTTGTCGGTGAGCTTGGCGACGAATTCCCCGTAGATCGGCGCCTCGACGTAAACCCGTTCGACGGATACGCAGACCTGTCCGGAATTGGTCATCCCACCCCAGGCGATGCCGTTCGCTGCCCGGTCGATGTCGGCGTCGGCCAGCACCACCGCGGGATCCTTGCCGCCCAGTTCGAGGCTGTACGGGATCAACCGCTCCGCACATGCGACGGCCACCTTGCGACCGGTCGCCGTTGAACCGGTGAAATGCACGTAGTCGGAGTTGGCGATGACCGCGGCACCGGTCTCGGCGTATCCGGTAGTCAACGAAAGCACGGGCGGTGCACCGATTTCGCTCCAGCCCCTTACGAATTCGACGGCGCTCAGCGGGGTCACCTCCGACGTTTTGAGCAGCACCGCGGCGCCCGCGGCCAATGCGGGGATGCCGTCGATGGCCGCGTTGGCGAATGGAAAGTTCCACGGGATGATCAACCCCACCACCGGATAGGGCCGGTATACGGTCGTCAGTCGCTTGGTCATCATCAGGACGTTGTGCGGCCTCGGATGGCGGTCGGCCAGGAAGGCCTCGGCATTGCTCGCCCAGTACTGAAGCAGTCCCGCGGTCAACGGAGCCTCGATCGAGGCGTCCGCGCGCACCTTGCCGGTTTCCGCTTGCACGACATCGGTCAGGTACTCGGCATTGTCGAGCACCCAATCTTGAAATTTCAACAGCCAGGTCTTACGACCCCGTGGTCCGAGCGCCTCCCATTCAGGTTGGAAGATCCTCAGTTCGCGAGCCTTGACCGCGACGGTCTCGGCCGAATCGATCGGAACCGACCCGACGGCCACACCGTCGGCGGGATTGCGCACCTCAATGGTTTGTTGTCGAGCGTCGGGATGGATTGCGGTCATGCGGGGCCCCCATTTCATGCGCGTTGCTGAGTCTGCGCCGTGAGTCAGAATCCCACCGCCGGGCCAGTGCGTGCCGAGTATTCACATACTCGATTGCCGTCACACCACGCAGACGTCGACGCCGAACAGCCCGGCAGGCCAGAACAGCGCCGTCAACCCGTAGGCGCCGATGTCGGCGCCCGCCGGAATCCGGGTCTGCAAATGCGTCTGGATCAGCGCCACATGCTCGGCGCGGAAGAACGCGAACGCCAACCCGATCACGACGTACGGAATGGCCATCCACATCGCGAACTCGATCATCGCCTCGACGCTGACCTTGCGGCTCAACAAACGGCGCAGCATGGGCTCACACCAATGCTCGGTGGCTGCGCACCCGCCTGCGGACGTCAGCCAGCAGCAGGTAGCTGCCGCCCTGGCGGACGAACACCGGAAGGAATCGGTTGACGAAGGCGACCAGAAGAAACAGCGACTCGAACTGCCGCTGTTTGAAACCGCTCCACCGCGCACCCATCGCGTCGCGGAACACCGGCGCAAGAAAGCCCACGGTGAGGAACTTGAGCAGGGGCCGAAACGGCAGCGCGAGAACGGGATTGATCATCCGCAGGTCCAGCAGATCCCGCAGATACGCACCGACATGGTCGTCGATGCGCACGCGACGGCAGGCCTGTTCCCAATACAAATCGAAGTCTGCGCGCGTCGGCGGCCACTGCTCCTCGGTGACCTGCAACGTGGTGCCAAGCGTCCACGCCGATCGGTAGAACTGCTCGGCCTGTTCCGCGGTCATCGGGCCGCGCAGCAGTTGGTAGGTGTCCTCCAGGCCGACGAAAAGGCATGCGGCGACCCACATCTGCAACTCGCGATCGAATGCGTTGTAGCGGACCGGGCTTTCTGCGGTGGACTTGACGTGGCGGTGGGCGCCGTTGACGGCTTCGCGGATCGCGGCGCGGTCGTCGGGGCGGCCAAGGATCGCGACCGCCAGGTACTGGAACGTCGTCCTGGCCCGTTTCCACGGGTGCTTGAGCAGATTGCCGGAGTCCACCTTGCTCTCGCTGACGCCGTAGCCCACCTGCGGCCACGACAACTGCATGATCACGTTGGCGGCACCGGCGGCGAACGCCCAGAAGTCCATGGCCTCGGCCACGCTCACTTCGGCGTCCGGATCCCAGCGCGAGGTGCGCCGACGGATGTCGATGCGGCAGTCGGCGAGCATCATGCCAGGCACACCGCCGAGACCAGCAGCACCGGCCACCACAGCACCGCCCGCCAACCGCCGCCGAGCAGCGCCCACAGCACGCCGACGGCCAGGTACGGTGCCGCGAGCATCGCAGCGGTGCCGATCCATTCCGCGATCGTCATCTCGAAGCTCAAAACCTGTCGCACCATGCTGAGCATGAGCGGTTATGTTAATGGCTATTCGGAACGCGATGGACCGATTCACGGTTGTTTCAGCCGACAAAACCGCTGAATGTGAACGGCGGTGCCTACTTCAGCATCGCCCGCACACTCTGGGCGAACGCGGCGGTGGTGAAGCACGCCGGTTCGGCGAACTCCTCGAGCGTGATCGCGTCGTTCCAGTCGGCGTCGGCGGTGGCCCGCAGCAACGGTTTGCTCATCGCGACCGCATGCGGCGGCAAATCGGCTATCCGCGAGCACCATTCGTCGGCGGCGGCCAGTAACCGGTCGTGTTCGACGACCTGTTGAACCAGCCCGAGACGCAATGCGGTGTCGGCGTCGATGTGATCGCCGCGCAGGTAGTACGCCAGCGCACCCTGATAACCGAGCCTGCGGGTGAGCGCCCAACTGGTGCCCACCTCCGGGATCAGGCCGAGCCTTCCGAACGCGGGCACGATCACCGCGCGGTCGCTGGCGACGACGAGGTCGCAGGTCAGCGCCCACGCCAGGCCGACTCCCGCCGCCGGGCCGTTGAGCGCGGCGATGAAGATCGTGTCCGACCGCGCGATCAGCCGGGCGATCCCGCCGAACTCGCGGCGGATCCACCGCCACACGTCGGCCACTCCCTCGGGCTCGCCGAGCGATTCGATCGCGGTCTGCATCATCTTCAGGTCGCCGCCCGCGCTGAAGCCGGGATCCGCGCCGGTGAGTACGACGGAGCGGACCTCGTGGTCGGCGTCGAGCGCCTCGAGAGCCCGTCGCAGTTGCCGCACCAGCGGGGCGGACAGCACATTGAGCCGACGCGACTCGTCGAGCGTGACCACCGCCCTGTCCCCGCGATGCTCGACGTGGACGCGCTCCGGCGCGTCGGGATCGTCGCCGCCTGCGACGATGGTGCGGTACATCGATTCCATCTGATCTACTCCTCGATATCGTTGGCGCGCAACGCTGTCCATGCGGCCGTGGCGAAGATGTCGACGACACCGCGCGGCATCGCCTGGTCGTCGCCGGCTATCCAGTAGCGGCTGAACTCCTGGGCCGGGCCGAGCCAGAGTGCGGCGGTGACCCCCGGTCGCATCGGCCGTAGCGCCCCATAGGTGTGATGCGGCTGCCACCAGTCGCGGACAGCGCCGAAGAACTCCCGATTCGCATCGCTCAGCGACGCACTGTCCAGTCGGTCGCCCAGCAGCAGCTTGGCCTCGCCGCGGTGACCGCCGACCCACCGCAGGTGATATGCGACGCCGCCGCGGATGCCGCCTTCTGCGGTGTGCTGGCCGCGCAGCATCTCCACGAACCCGGCCTGGTACTCGGTCATCACCTGTGCGTAGACCGCCGCCGCGAGCGAGGGCTTGTCCGGAAAGTGGTGGTACAGCGCGCCGACGCTCACCTCAGCCTCGCGCCGGACCTCGTCCAACGTCGGCACCAGCGCGCCGTCGACGGCGAACCGGCGCCGCGCCACCTGCAGTAACCGGTCCCGAGCGTCGGTTCCACTCGGCCGTGGCACGAGGAATACTCTAATCGAACAGAGAAATCCTCGGTAGGGCTACAGCAGCGTCGCCTGCTCGGGCTCCGGTTTGGCCGGTTCGATCAGCTCAGGCCCGTTGTTGCGGACGCTGTTGACCAACCGCGACACCTCGCGGATCTCGATGCGGTCGAGGTCGCCGTGGCCTCGCAGTAGGCCCTCGTCGATGGGCGCATCGGGATCCAGCCAGCGGTCCCAGTCGTCGCGGCTGATGGTCAGCGGCATGCGGTCGTGGATGTCGGCCAGCGGACCCGCGGCGTCGGTGGTGATGATGGTGCAACTCAACAGCGGTGGCGCGTCTTTCGGGGCGTCCTTCGGCCGCCACGTCGACCACAACCCGGCCATGAACAGCATTTCGCCGTCACCGCCGTACATGTAGAACGGCGTCTTGGCTCCCTTCGCCTCACCTTTCTTAAGCCACTCGTACCAGCCGTCCATCGGCACCAGACACCGCTTGTTCTTCGCGGAGTTGCGGAACGCCGGTGAGGTGGTCACCTTCTCGGCCCGCGCGTTGATCAGCAGCGGCCCCTTGGTGTCGGGACCGCCGTCCTCCGACGTCTTGGCCCACGGTGGCACCAGGCCCCAGCGCATCGACCGCACCCGCCGCGTCGATTCGTCGTCGGGTTCGGTGTGCCGTTTGACCACCGTGCTGATGGTGGTGGTCGGCGCGACGTTGTAGTTGTCCTTCAGCGCGGCGGTGCTCTCGTCGATGGCCTGGATCTTCTGCGCCAACAACGCCGGATCGGTGGTCACTGCGAATCGCCCACACATATATCCCATGGTGGCACGCGGAGCCGACAGGGCAGGATGTAGCACGTGAGCAACTGGCAGGCACCGACGACGACTACCCCCGTGCATGCCACCGTGACCATCCCCGGTTCGAAGTCGCTGACCAATCGAGCGCTGATCCTGGCCGCCCTGGCGACACCGAACGGGACGTCGACGCTGAGCAATGCGCTGCGCAGCCGCGACACCGACCTGATGATCGGGGCGCTGCAGACGCTCGGCGTCACCGTCGACGGTGCGGGCTCCGAGTTGACCATCCGCGGGGCCCTCACGCCACAACCGGGCGCCCGGATCGACTGCGGGCTGGCAGGCACCGTGCTGCGATTCGTCCCGCCGGTGGCGGCGCTGAGCACCGAGACGGTGCTGTTCGACGGCGACGAGCAGGCCAGGGGCCGCCCGATCGGCCCGCTGCTCGACGCCCTGCGCGGCCTCGGCGTCGACGTCGACGGCGACAAACTGCCGTTTTCGGTGCGCGGCGCGGGTTCGGTGGCGGGCGGCACGGTGGAGATCGACGCCTCGGCGTCGTCGCAGTTCGTCTCCGGTCTGCTGCTGTCAGGAGCCTCGTTCACCGACGGCCTGAGGATCGTCCACACCGGCGAAACCGTTCCGTCCGCGCCACACATCGCGATGACGGTGTCGATGCTGCGCGAAGCCGGGGTGACCGTCGACGACGGTGAGGCCAACCGCTGGCATGTCGCGCCGGGCCCAATTGCCGCGCGGCAGTGGACCATTGAACCCGATCTGTCGAACTCGGTGCCGTTTTTGGCCGCGGCCGTGGTCACCGGGGGCGCGGTTCGGGTGGCCGGCTGGCCTGACGACAGCATCCAGCCAGCAGCCGACGTCTTCGCGATCTTCGAGAAGCTGGGTTCGGTTGTCACCCAAGGCAATTCATATCTAGAGGTGCACGGCAGCCCGAACTACGGTGGCTTCGACGTCGATCTGCACGACGTCGGGGAGTTGACACCGGCGGTGGCCGCGCTGGCGGCGGTGGCGTCGGACGGTTCGGTGTCGCAGCTGCGGGGCGTCGCTCACCTGCGCGGTCACGAAACCGACCGGCTGGCGGCGTTGTCCGCCGAGATCAACCGTCTCGGCGGCCAGTGCGAGGAGACACCGGACGGGCTGCGCATCACCGCGCGACCGCTGCACGGCGGCGTGTGGCTGTCGTACGCCGACCACCGGATGGCCACCGCAGGCGCCATCGTGGGGCTGCGGGTGCCCGGTGTCGAGGTGGAAGACGTTGGCACGACGGCAAAGACGCTGCCGGAGTTCCCGCAACTGTGGGCTGAGATGCTCGAAGGGCAGGGGGCCGCCGGACGTGAGGATTGAGTAGCTCTTGAGCCCTCGCGAGTACGACGAGTCCGATGTCCGGGTGCGGCCCGGCCGGGGCTCGCGGCCGCGAACCAAGACCCGCCCCGACCATGCCGACGCGCAGGAAGCCATGGTGGTCACCGTCGACCGCGGCCGGTGGGGCTGCGCGCTGGGCAGGGACCCGGACCGGCGGGTCACCGCGATGCGGGCCAGGGAACTGGGCCGCACCCCGATCGTCGTCGGCGACGACGTCGGAATCGTCGGCGACCTGTCCGGCAGGCCCGACACGCTGGCCCGCATCGTCCGTCGCGGTGACCGCCGAACAGTGTTGCGGCGCACCGCAGATGACACCGATCCGACCGAGCGGGTGGTGGTCGCCAACGCCGATCAGCTGCTGATCGTGGTGGCGTTGGCCGATCCCCCGCCGCGCACCGGCCTCGTCGAACGCGCACTGATCGCGGCCTATGCAGGCGGTCTGGAGCCGATCCTGTGCCTGACCAAGACCGACCTGGCCCCGCCGGAACCGTTCGCCGCCCAGTTCGCCGATCTCGACCTGACAATCACCACCGCCGGCCGCGACGATCCGCTGGACGCCGTCGCGCCGTTGCTCGCCGACAAGGTGACGGTGCTGCTCGGCCATTCCGGTGTCGGCAAGTCGACATTGGTGAATCGCCTTGTGCCCGACGCGGACAGGGCCACCGGTGAGGTGACCGACGTCGGCAAGGGCAGGCACACCTCGACGCAGTCGGTCGCGCTTCCGCTGAGCTTCGGCGGCTGGGTCATCGACACGCCGGGGATCCGGTCGTTCGGGCTGGCGCACATCGAACCCGATGACGTGCTGCTCGCATTCTCGGATCTGGCCGAGGCGATCAAGGACTGCCCGCGCGGATGCGGGCACATGGGACCGCCCGCCGACCCCGAGTGCGCGCTGGACACGCTGACCGGACCGGCCGCGGGGCGCGCCGCCGCGGCGCGCCGCCTTCTCGCCGCGTTGCGAGAGGGCTAACAGAACGCTGGGAGTCCGCTTGGCCCCATTGCTCGTTACCTAGGCTAAGAGTTAAAACGGCTAAGTGAGTGCTGAACGGACAGACGATGACACCTGGGACCTGGCCACGAGCGTGGGCGCCACCGCGACCATGGTCGCCGCGGGCAGGGCCCGCGCCACCCGAGCCAACCTCATCGAGGATCCGCTCGCCGAACCACTGGTCCGCGCGGTCGGGGTCGACTTCTTCACCCGCTGGGCCAGCGGCGAGCTGGCCGCCGTCGACGTCGATGTGCCGGGCGCGTTCTGGGGCATGCAGCAGATGACCGAACTGCTCGCCGCACGCACGCAGTACTTCGACCGCTTCCTGGCCGACGCGACCGCCGCCGGCATCCGTCAGGTCGTGATCCTCGCCTCGGGACTGGACGCACGCGGATATCGATTCGCCTGGCCCTCGGGCACCGTGGTGTTCGAGATCGATCAGCCCGAGGTATTGGCCTTCAAAGCCGCGACGCTGGCCGACCTCGGTGCCAAGCCGACGGCGGACGTGCGCACCGTCCCGATCGACTTGCGCAGGGACTGGCCGACGGCGTTGCGCGAGGCCGGTTTCGATCCGACGAAGCCGTCGGCGTGGACCGCAGAAGGCCTGTTGCCCTTCCTTCCCGCCGAGGCGCAAAACCGCTTGCTGGACAACATCACCGAACTCAGTGCCGACGGCAGTCGGCTGGCTTCGGAGGTGGCGACGACATCCTGCGCGGGCGACGGCAGTCGGTTCTGGGACTCGCTGGAGGAGATCACCAAGCGTTGGCGGGAGTACGGATTGGACATCGAACTCGGCGCACTCGGCTACTCCGACGATCGTGAAGACGTCGCCGGGTACCTCGACGCCAGGGGCTGGCGGTCGGATGCGATCTCCTTGTCGAACTTGCTCGCCGAGGCCGGCTTGCCAGTTCCTTCGGACGGCAACGCGTTCGGGGGCAACTATTACTGCGCATCGGTGAAGCAGCTAGTGCCTCACGGGCGGTAGCCGGGCTCGAAGTGCCGGATCCGCCACACGCCGTGATGGCCGTGCCAGCCAGGCGCGGCCTGCGGCGCGGGATGCGCCTTGACCCCTGGGCTGTAGAAGTGGCCAGGGACGGTCGGCTGGGTGGTGGTGGCTGCGCTGGCCGCGCCCGCCAGCCCGATGGCGGCACCGCCGATGACGCCCGCCGAGATGATGGAAACGGCGAAGGCGCGTGCAATGTTGATGGTCATTGTGAATTCTCCTGTGTGAGTTGGCTTTTCAGATCTCAGGCCGGTGTGTTCCTGCGATGAATCAAGAATGCGCGGTTCCGCGGCCGAGGTCTGTCCGGTGATCGGCCTGCGCAGCGGTGGAATTCGGCGTCCCCCGATCGGGGGAACTAGGCTCGACACCGTGAGCCAGATACCCACGATTTCCCTCAACGACGGCGCGAGCATCCCGCAACTCGGATTCGGCACCTACAAGATCGCCCCCGACCAGGCGGCGTCGGCGGTGCGAACAGCGCTCGATGTCGGCTACCGGCACATCGACACCGCGCAGATGTACCGCAACGAGAAGGGCGTCGGAGAAGCCATCCGCGAGTCAGGCATCGACCGGGCCGAAGTATTCGTCACCAGCAAGCTCAACAACGGTTTCCACAAACCCGACGACGCGCGCCGCGCCTTCGACGGCACACTCGCGGCGCTCGGCTTCGACTACGTCGATTTGTTCCTGATTCACTGGCCGCTGCCGACGCGCTACGACGGCGACTTCGTCTCGACGTGGCGCACGCTCGAAAAGTTCAAGAGCGACGGCCGGGCCCGCAGCATCGGGGTGTCGAACTTCCAGGTGTCACACCTGCAGCGACTGGCCCGCGAGACGGAGACGACGCCTGCGGTCAACCAGGTCGAGGTGCACCCGTATTTCGCGAACGCCGAAGTGCGCGACTACGACCGCGAACACGGCATCGTGACCGAGGCGTGGGCGCCCATCGCGCGCGGCACCGTGGTTGACGATCCGGCTGTCACACGCATCGCAGCGGAGGTCGGCAAGTCGGCAGCGCAGGTGGTGTTGCGCTGGCATATTCAGCGCGGCGACGTGGTGTTCCCCAAATCGGTCACGCCGCAACGGATCAAAGAGAACTTCGGCATTTTCGACTTCGAACTCGGCGACGCCGAGATGGCCGCGCTGTCGGCGCTGGACAAAGGCGAGGCCGGCCGCACCGGGCCCAACCCCGACCAGTTCGACAACGTCGACACGTAGCCGTTGCGAGTAGAGTGCGACAGTGACCGAACTAGGCTTCCTGGACCGCACCCGCGAAGGATATGACCTCACGGCATCCGAATACGCCGAACGGTTTCACGATCACCTGCACAACAAGCCACTCGACCGCGCGATGCTCACCGGGTTCGCCGGGATGGTCAAGAGCAACGGGCTGATCGCCGACGTCGGTTGCGGCACCGGTGCCACGTCGCGCCTGTTCGCCGACCTCGGGCTCGACGTCGTCGGTATCGACTTGTCCCCCAGGATGATTGCGCAAGCGCGACGGCTCAATCCCGGGTTGCGCTTTCAGGCCGGGTCGATGACCAAGCTCGACTTCGACGACGGCCAGTTCGACGGTCTGTGCGCATGGTACTCGGTGATCCACATCCCCGACGAGTCGCTGCCCGCGGTGTTCGCCGAATTCTGCCGCGTGCTACGCCCCGGCGGGGTGGCGCTGGTCGCCTTTCAGGTCGGCGACCAACCACGCACGTTCAAGGAGATGTTCGGCGCGCAGGTGTCGTTGACGTTCTATCGCCGACAGCCCGACACCGTCGCCGTGCTGCTCGACGAGGCCGGTCTCGCGCCGTACGCCGGTCTGGTGCGTGACCCCGACGACGACGGCTTCGAATCGACGCCGCAGGCCTACCTCATCGCGCAGCGAACGTGAGGTTGTGTGCGACATTTTCGCGAAATGTCGCACATACCTTCACGTTCGGCCGGGTCTACGCGGCGAGGCGCTTCGCGCGGCGTCGGGCGCGCACGGCGGCGATCGCTGACTTCAGGCCACTGCGCTGCGTCGGTTCGAGTTCGGCGAACATCCGCTCGCTGCGCGTTTCCGGCGCATCGTCGGCGGTGTCGCGCAGATACTTGTCCGGCAGCGACAGCTTGGCGATGGTGCGCCACGTCTTGCCGTACTGAACCAGGAACGAGCCCGTGGTGTACGGCAGGTCGTACTTGTCGAACACCTGGCGCACCCGAATCGAGACCTCGTGCAGCCGGTTGCTGGGCAGATCCGGATACAGGTGGTGCTCGATCTGATGGCACAGGTTGCCGCTCATGAAGCGCAACACCGGACCGTTCTCGAAGTTGGCGCTGCCGAGCAACTGACGCAGATACCACTCGCCCTTGCTCTCACCGGCCATGTCGGTCTTGGTGAATTTCTCTGCGCCGTCAGGGAAATGGCCGCAGAAGATCACCGCGTTGGCCCAGACGTTGCGGATGACGTTGGCCACCGCGTTGGCCTTCAGCGTCGAAGAGTAGGTCGCGCCGGGCGACAACGAGGTCAGCGCCGGATAGGCGACGTAGTCCTTGACCACCTGACGACCCGCCTTGGCCGAGAACTCGCGCAGCCGCACCATGGTGGCGTCGCGGTCGTCGCGGCCCTTGAACATCCTGCCGAGTTCCAGATGCTGCAGCCCCACACCCCACTCGAAACCGACCGCGAGCATCGTGTTGTAGAACAAGTTGCCGAGATTGAACGGCTTCCACTTGTCGTCACGGGTGACGCGCAGCAGACCGTAGCCCACGTCGTCGTCCATGCCGAGGATGTTGGTGTACTTGTGGTGCATGAAGTTGTGAGTGAACCGCCAGTGCTTGGCGGCACCGCTCATGTCCCACTCCCATGTGGTGGAGTGGATCTCGGGATCGTTCATCCAATCCCATTGGCCATGCATGACGTTGTGGCCGATCTCCATGTTCTCGATGATCTTGGCCACGCCGAGGGTCACCGTGCCCGCCCACCACGCGGAGCGGCGCGAACCCGCTGCCAGCATCAGCCGGCCCGCCACCTCCAGGGCCCGCTGGGCGGCGATGGTGCGGCGAATGTAGCGCGCATCGCGCTCGCCTCGGGAGTCCTCGATGTCCTGGCGAATTGCGTCCAGTTCGAACGCGAGATTGTCGATATCGGCTTCGGTCAGATGTGCGAATGCCGGTACGTCTGTGATTGCCATGTTCCGCCTCCCTTCTCCTACCTACGCTACCGTAACCTACGAATCCGTAAGTTACCAGCCGGTAAAGCTCAGACGTCGAGTACGCAATCGCCGGACGCCGCGGAAATGCACGTCTGGATACGGGTACCGGGTTCGTGCTCGACGCCGGTGCGTAAATCGCGGACATGGCCGTCGAGAAGGCCCACCACACACGACTGGCAGATGCCCATCCGGCAGCCGAACGGCATCTGCACCCCGGCCTGCTCGCCCGCGTCCATCAGCGGGGTGGCGGCGTCGACCGTGATCGTCTTGCCTGCACGCGCGAACTCGACGGTGCCGCCCCGGCCCTGCACCTGACCCTTCGATGCGGCGAAGCGCTCCAGATGCAGGCGCTCGGCGATGCCCGCCGCCGACCAGACGCCCTCTGCCTGGTTCAGCATGCCCTCGGGCCCGCAGGCCCAGGTCTGGCGCTCACGCCAGTCGGGCACCTCGTCGTCGAGGCGGGACAAATCCAGCCGCCCTTCGGTGCGTGTCGAGCGCAACCGAATCCGGTAGCTGTCGTGGCTGCGCGCCAACTCGGCCAGCTCGGCGGCGAAGATCACGTCGGATTCCGTTGGCGCCGAATGCAAATGGACCACGTCGGTGATCTGGTCGCGACGGGCCAGCGTGCGCAGCATCGACATCACCGGCGTGATGCCGGAACCGGCGGTGAGGAACAGCACCGAGGCCGGCGCCGGGTCGGGCATCACGAAGTTGCCCTGCGGCGCGGCCAACCGGACGACGGTGCCCGGCGCCAACCCACCGACCAGATGCGTCGACATGAACCCCTCGGGCATCGCCTTGACCGTGATGGTGATGACGCGCGCCTCGCGGCTCAATGTCGCCGGCCCTGCGGCTCCGGTCACCGGACTGGAGGTCAACGAATAGGACCGCCACCGCCAGCGCCCCTCGACCAGCACACCGATGCCGATGTACTGGCCAGGCTGATAGTCGAACGAGAAACCCCACCCCGGCTTGATGACCAGGGTCGCGGAGTCGACGGTCTCGCGTCGGACCTCGAGCACCCTGCCGCGCAGTTCCCGCGCCGACCACAACGGGTTGGCCAGCTTCAGGTAGTCGTCGGGCAGCAGCGGGGTGGTGATCCGCTCGGCGATCGCGCGCGCGGCGCCCCAGCCGCGGTGCTTACCGGCGCCTTTGACGGTCGGCCGCACGGTGTCTGCGAGAACGGCTGCGGGCCTGCTCGTGCTGTATTTCTTGCCCAAGGAAAGCTCCTGCCCCAGTTTCAGGATTGCGCTGCCCGTACTCCGGGAGACAGAACCTACGGTACCGTAGGTTTTCCGCTTCAGCCAAGGGAGCACCATCAGAGCAGCTCGAGCAGGAAGGGCAGCTCTTGCGGGGCGTACCAGGCGAGATCGTGATCCTGGGCGTCGCCGACGGTGAATTCGGCGTCCTCATCGCCGAGGTCGGCGGCGTCGACGGCCTCGATGGCGGGCACCACCGCGGCTTCGGCGTCGGCGTTGTCGACGTAGGCGGCGATCACGTCGTCATAGGCCAGCGGACCGGCCAGCCGCACCACCGCGTCGTCGAGATCCGGGCGCGGCGTCGCTCCGTCGACGTCGGCGACCACCACCGCCCGGCGCGGCGGCAGGTTCGACGTGCCCTCGCCGGCCATCAGCCGCAGCGACGCCAGCGCGGCTTCGCGCAGCGCCACGTCGGCCAGTTCGTCGTCGTCGCCCTCGGCGTAGGCCTCGCGCAGCGTCGGCGTCACCGCGAAAGCGGTTCCGCTGCGGGCATGCAGCACTCGATCGGCGACCAGCTGCTGCAACATGGCCAGAGTCGCGGGGACATAGACACGCACCCAAGGAGGTTAGCCGCTATTGCGCGGCTTCCAGCAGTTCGTCCAGGGATTCGCGCAGCAGCGAAGGAAACACACCGACATCGCTCATCGCGTCGCGGTCGGCGTTGATGCCGAAATAGAGCATGCCGTTGTAGGACGTCACGCCGATCGCCAGCACCTGGTTGTTCAGCAACGGTGGCACCGCATAGGTTTCCAGCAGTTTGGTGCCCGCGACGAACATCTGCTTCTGCGCGCCGGGCACATTGGTGATCAGCAGGTTGAACTGGCGCGCGGAGAATGTGGTGGCGACGCGAATACCCATGGCGTGCAACGTCGGTGGCGCGAAACCCGACAGCGTGACGATGGTCCTGGCGTCGACGAAGCTGGCGTGGGTCGGGTGTGACTCGGTGGCATGCGACACCTGCGACAGCCGCACCACGGCGTTGCCCTCCCCCACCGGCAGGTCGACCAGAAACGGTGTCACCTCGCTGATCGCCTGCCCCGGTCCGGTGGAGTCGATCTCGGCGTCCGGGTACACCGACATCGGCGCCATCGCGCGCACCGTCGTCGACGACGTCACCGGTTCCCCGCGGGACATCAGCCAGTTCCGCAGGGCGCCCGCGACGACGGCGAGCACGATGTCGTTGACGTCGCACTCGTAGCGCGCCCGCACCATCCGGTAGTCGTCGAGTCGGTGCGCGGCCACCGTGAAGCGCCGATTGCGCGAAACCGTGGTGTTCAACGGGCTGTTCGGCGCCGTGCCGCGGGCGACGGTGCGCGCCACGTTGACCACCCGCTTGCCGACCTCGACCAGCTGACCGGCGTTGGTCGCCACCTCGGTCACCGCCGAGCGGACCGCCGCCATCTGTTCGGCAGGCCGCATGATCCACTCGCCGACGGCGCCGAGCACCAGTTGACGGTCGCTGGGCTCACGCGCGGGAATCCAGATGTCCTCGCCGAACTCCGGCGGCTTCTGGGTCCGGTCGGCGATGACATGCCCGATTTCCAGCGCGGTCATGCCGTTCACCAACGCTTGATGCGACTTGGTGTAGATGGCAATTCGATTGCGCGCCAAGCCTTCGATCAAGTACATCTCCCACAGCGGGCGGGACTTGTCCAACGGCCGCGAGCCGAGCCGCGCGATCAGCTCGTGCAGCTGCGCGTCGCTGCCCGGCGACGGCAGCGCCGACCGCCGGATGTGGTAGGTGATGTCGAAGTCCCTGTCGTCGATCCACACCGGCCTGGCCAGACCGAGCGCGACCTCACGCACCTTCTGGCGGTAGCGCGGGATCTGGGGCAGCCGCTGCTCGACGGTGGCCAGCAGGGTCTCGTAGCTCAGCCCGCTGCGCGGTTTGCGCAGGATCGACAGCGTGCCCACATACATCGGGGTCGAGGTGTCTTCCAGGTGATAGAACGACGCGTCCGACGTCGACAACCTGGTCACCATCCGATGCGCCCCCCTCTAGACGTTCATCCTTCTCACTTGGCCCCCGTGCAGGTTATCGGCCGGATCTGTGTGTCTGCATCACGGGTGCATTCGGTGAGTCCGGACGTCGGGAAGCCGTGCGATCATGACTATGTCTGCGACTCTCCAGCAGATGCCGTCCTCGTCATACGACCGCTGGAGAGCATCCATGACCGCATCCCGAGTTCCGTCCGCACCGGTGTCGCTCACGACGCCGATCATCGACTGCGAGCCACCGCCGGTCGGCCTCGCCGCGTGCCCGCCGCCGTCGTCGGCCGCGCTGCACCGCCGCACCGTGCGCACCCTTCGACCGGTCCGTCCGCTGCCCCGCAGTCCGTTGCCGCCGCCGGCGGTGGTGGCGTTCGCCGATGCGGCGCTGCGCCGCATCCTGGAGGTCGTCGACCGGCGCCGACCCATCCCGCAACTGCACCGGGTGGTGGCGCCGGCGTTGATCGACACCCTCACCACGTTGACGCGCATGCCGCAGAACGCGTCCGCCTCGCTCGGCCGGGTCCGGGTGCGGATGGTCGACGAGCGAACCGGTGAGCTCTTCGCGACGTACACCCGCGGCCACCGGGTGCGGGCCATCGCGGGACGCATCGAGCGCCGCGACGACCGCTGGCGGGTGGTCGCCCTGCAGATCGGTTAGCGCCTGCGCATTCCCTTGGCGGCCTTGGCCTGCTGACGCGCGGCCTCGCGCCGCTCACGCCTGCTGGTGCCGCTCGGGGCGGCGTGCTTGGGTCCGCCGCTACCGTCGCGCTTCACCTGCGTCGACCCGTCCTCGGACGGGCCGCTGTAGGTCAGCGGCGGCGCAGAGTCCTCAATTCCCTTGGCGCGCAACGCCGGAGCCGGTTCCGCACGTTCCTTGGTGGCCAGCCCACCCTGGGGGCTGTCCTGCGCCTTGGCTGCGGCCTCGGCGGCGAACTGCGCGAGCCCGGACGGCGCGGCAACCGGCGCGACACTGGGCGCAGGCGCGGCCTCGACGGTGACGTTGAACAAGAAGCCGACCGACTCTTCCTTGAGCCCCTCGAGCATGCCGACGAACATGTCGTAACCCTCGCGCTGGTACTCGACCAGCGGATCGCGCTGCGCCATCGCGCGCAGGCCGATGCCCTCCTTGAGGTAGTCCATCTCGTAGAGGTGCTCGCGCCATTTGCGGTCGAGGACGTTGAGCAGCACGTTGCGCTCCAACTGCCGCATCGCCCCCTCACCGGCGATCTCCTCGAGTTGCTTCTCCCGCTCGGCGTACGCGCGCTCGGCGTCGGCGATCAACGCGTCGAGCAGTTCGTCGCGCGTCAGTTCACCGGGCTCGCCGACGGCGTCGGAGTCCAGCAGGTCGTGATGGTCGATGCCGACCGGGTACAGCGTCTTGAGCGCGTCCCACAGCTTCTCCAGATCCCAGTCCTCGGCGTAGCCCTCGGCGGTGGCGCCGTCGACGTAGGCGGTGATCACGTCGACGAGCATCCGGTGCGCCTGCTCGGCGAGGTTCTCGCCCTCCAGGATCAGGCGACGCTCCTCGTAGATGACCTTGCGCTGCTGGTTCATCACCTCGTCGTACTTGAGGACGTTCTTGCGGACCTCGAAGTTCTGCTGCTCGACCTGGGTCTGCGCGCTCTTGATCGCGCGGGTGACCATCTTGGCTTCGATCGGCACGTCGTCGGGCAGCTGCAGCCGGTTGAGCAGCGCCTCCAACGTCTCGCCGTTGAATCGCCGCATCAGTTCGTCGCCCAGCGACAGGTAGAACCGCGACTCGCCCGGATCGCCCTGGCGACCGGAACGGCCGCGCAACTGGTTGTCGATGCGGCGCGACTCGTGGCGCTCGGTGCCGAGCACGTACAGGCCGCCGACGGCGCGGACATCCTCGGCTTCCTCGGCAGCCTCGGCCTTGACCTTCGGCAGCACCTCGTGCCACGCGGCCTCGTACTCGTCAGGGGTCTCGACCGGGTCGAGGCCCCGCTCGCGCAGCGCCTTGTCGGCGAGGAAGTCCACGTTGCCGCCGAGCACGATGTCGGTACCGCGGCCGGCCATGTTGGTGGCGACGGTGATGGCGCCCAATCGGCCCGCCTCGGCGACGATGTTGGCTTCCTGCTCGTGGTACTTGGCGTTGAGCACGTTGTGCGGGATGCGCCGCTTCTGGAATTGGCGCGACAGGTACTCGGAGCGCTCGACGCTGGTGGTGCCGATCAGCACCGGCTGACCCTTCTCGTACCGCTCGGCGACGTCGTCGACGACCGCCATGTACTTCGCCTCTTCGGTCTTGTAGATCAAATCGGACTGATCGGCGCGGACCATCGGCTTGTTGGTCGGGATCGTCACGACACCGAGTTTGTAGATCTCGTGCAGCTCGGCCGCCTCGGTCTGGGCGGTGCCGGTCATCCCGGACAGCTTCTTGTAGAGCCGGAAGTAGTTCTGCAGCGTGATGGTGGCCAGCGTCTGGTTCTCGGCCTTGATCTCGACGTGCTCTTTGGCCTCGATGGCCTGGTGCATGCCCTCGTTGTAGCGGCGGCCGATCAGCACGCGGCCGGTGAACTCGTCGACGATCAGCACCTCGCCGTCGCGGACGATGTAGTCCTTGTCGCGCTGGAACAGCTCCTTGGCCTTGATCGCGTTGTTGAGGTAGCTGACCAGCGGCGAGTTGGCCGCCTCGTAGAGGTTCTCGATGCCGAGCTGGTCCTCGACGAACTCGACGCCGAGCTCGTGCACGCCGATGGTGCGCTTGCGCAGGTCCACCTCGTAGTGGACGTCCTTCTCCATCAGCGGGGCGATCCGGGCGAACTCGGTGTACCAGTGCGACGAGCCGTCGGCGGGCCCGGAGATGATCAGCGGCGTGCGGGCCTCGTCGATCAGGATGGAGTCGACCTCGTCGACGATCGCGAAGTTGTGCCCGCGCTGCACCAGGTCGGCCAGCGAATGCGCCATGTTGTCGCGCAGGTAGTCGAAGCCGAATTCGTTGTTGGTGCCGTAGGTGATGTCGGCGGCGTACGCGGCGCGCCGTTCGTCGGGGTTCAGGCCGGACAGGATCACACCTACGTTGAGACCGAGGAACCGGTGCACGCGGCCCATCCACTCGGCGTCGCGTTTAGCCAGATAGTCATTGACGGTGACGACGTGCACACCCTCACCCGACAGCGCGTTGAGGTACGACGGCAGCACCGCGGTCAGGGTCTTGCCCTCACCGGTCTTCATCTCGGCGACGTTGCCGAAGTGCAGCGCCGCGCCGCCCATCACCTGGACGTCGAAGTGCCGCTGTGAGAGCACCCGCCAGGCGGCCTCGCGGGCCACCGCGAACGCCTCGGGAAGAAGGTCATCGAGATCGGTACCGTCGGCTACCCGCTTCTTGAATTCGTCGGTCTTGGCGCGCAACTCAGCGTCGGTGAGCTTCTCCACGTCGTCAGACAGGGTGTTGACGTAGTCAGCCACCCCCTTGAGGCGCTTGACCATGCGGCCTTCGCCGAGACGGAGCAACTTGTCCAGCACGCGATTTCCTCAGCTTTTCTCAATGGGTTCGATGGACCTCAGGCTTTATCAGACGAGGTCCATCGTAGGTGACCCGTCGAAATTGCTGGTCGAAGCCGCTGGAAAGCGTCTAGATGACGGTCGGTTCTGGGCAAGCTCGGCGCCTCGGCGCCCTTCGGTCGCCTGCGATGCGCACTCGCCCGCCACCTCCTATGCGAGCCTGATCAGTCCGTAGTCGTACGCGTGCCTGCGGTAGACCACGCAGGGCTTGTCGCTCTCCTTGTCGTGGAACAGGAAGAAGTCGTGGCCGACGAGTTCCATCTCGTAGAGCGCGTCGTCGACGGTCATCGGCGTCGCCGGATGTTCCTTGACGCGCACGATGCGCCCAGGCTCGTGATCCTCGATGGCCGCTCCGTCGGTCTGCGGAGTGTCGTCGGTCGACGGTGTCGGCGGCACCGGATCGACGGCCGTGGCCTGCGCCAGCGACACCGGGGTCTTGTCCCCGTAGTGCACCTTGCGGCGGTCCTTGCTGCGGCGAAGCCGGCTTTCGAGTTTGCAGACCGCCGACTCGAGGGCGGCGTAGAAGCTGTCGGCGCACGCCTCGCCGCGGACGACCGGGCCGCGTCCGCGTGCGGTGATCTCGACGTGCTGGCAGTTCTTCCGCTGGCGCCGGTTGCGCTCGTGGTCCAGCTCGACGTCGAACAGGTAGATGGTGCGGTCAAATCGTTCGAGTCGGGACAGTTTCTCGGAAACGTAGATGCGGAAGTGGTCGGGGACCTCGACGTTGCGACCCTTGACGACGACCTCTGCGTTCGGAGTCGGTTCTTGCCGCTCGTCCTCGATCACCATTGTTGTGCGGTCGGAGTCCACGGAATGGCTTGACATGCTTTACAACTCGCTCTCTACGGAGTCGCACGCTAAAGCGTGCCCGGCTTGTGTTTAACAAACGCGCCGGCGGGGTCTGCATGTCCGCGCCACCCGCCGGTGCAAGGTGTCGACTACTCACCTCCTACCGCTGATGGCGATACAGGCGCTGCGTTTAGAGCGCCGCCGTGAGGCATTCACGGGTGGTTGTTGCCGACGGTAATCGTGTTCACCCGGGAGTGCCAGTAAATTCGCGCACCCGTTTTCAGTTCTTCACATGGGGCTGTTTTCGGGCCGTGCCGCGGTGGCCGAATCGTCGCTGACGTCAGGCGTTGGCGATCGCAAGCACCCCGACGACGTGGGCGCCCGCGGCGTGCAGGACGCGCACCGATTCGCCCGCCGTCGCGCCCGTGGTGACGATGTCGTCGACCACCAGCACCGCGCCCGTGACCGCCTCGACCAGCTTCACCCGTCCCGCGACATTGCGTTGCCGGTCGGCACCGGACAGTCCGACGGAGTCCCGGACCAGCCCCCGCATCCTCAGCGCCGCGACGACGCGCAGTCCGGCGTGGTTCGCGGTCGCTGCCCGCGCGATCCGCGTGACCGGGTCGCCGCCTCTGCGGCGGGCGGCGGACCGCCGGGTCGGTGCGGGCACCACGGTGAGCGGCGTGCCGACCAGACCCCAGCCGACGAGGTTGCCGAGCGCGGCCCCGACGGCATCGGCGAGCGGGCGAATCAGGTCGGCCCGACCGTGTTCCTTGACGGCGACGATGGCGGCCCGGCGCGGCCCGGCGTAGCGGCCGAGGGAGAACACGGGCACGCCCGGATCGACGCGCGGCGTGATCAGGTGCGGTTGGTCGGCGCTGACAGCGAGTTGGCGGGCGCAGGCGGGACACCAGCGCGCCGCGGGCGCCGCGCAGCCGCCGCACTCGAGCGGCAGGACGAGATCGAGCATGTCCGCAGTGTCGCGGCCAGCTGTGACATCACGCCGACGCGGCGAACGTCTCCCCCTCGGCCGGCCGCACGTCACCGAATCGCAGCACGACGACGGTGCCGGTGGGGGTCCGGTCGATCTCCGCCTCGTCGGCGAGGGCCTTCATGAGCGGTATGCCGCGGCCTCGCGTGTTGTCAGGCACCGCGTGCACCGTCTCGCGCCAGGTCCCGAAATCCCGGACGGTGACGTCGAGCCGGTTGGCGGTGCTGTCGTGGCGGGCCTCGATCGAGAGGGCACCCGGCGCGGGCCTGCCGACATAGGCGAACTCGGCGGCGTTGGCCAGCGCCTCGTACACCGCCAGGATCGCGTCGCCGAGCTTGATCTCGTCGAGGGCGAATCGTTGCCCGAGCCAGTCGGCGAACTCGCGCCGCAGCTGCGACGCGGTTGCGACGTCGGCGGTGCCGCTGCCGACGAACACCTGTCCGTCGGGGCGCGGGTCGTTACTTGATTCGCTCACAGTGTTCGGTCAGATACCCGAATCCGGCCGATTACATTCGGAAAAGCTGTTGAGAGCTACGTCTCGTGTGCTGAACACGTCGACGACATCGGTGACCCCGGTGATCTTCATCGGCCTGCTGGTGGCGGGACCGTCCGCGACCACGGCAAACCGGATGCTCGGGGTGACCTGGTCGCAGATCTCGATGAGCAGCTGCATTCCCGCCGAGGCGAGGAAGGTCAGCCCGAGGAGGTCGACGATCAGACCTGCCGGCTTCTTGGCGAGGGCGGCCTGCACCGCCTCGTCGAGTTGCGGCGCGGTCGCCATGTCCAGCTCACCCGACATGGCGACGATCGCCACCCGGCCCAGCCACTCTTCACCCAACTGCTCTTTGCCCATACCTCACCCAGCGTCGAAGCGCCCGTCCGTCGACGGGTCGTGCGTTTACACAGGCTGCAGTCTGAACCGGGGAACAGATTAGTTGACATCGCCGGGGCCCACCCACCCGCGTCGCCGACAGCGAATTCACAGCAGTGGTTCAGGGCACGCAGGGGGCAACGGCGGTGATGCTGGAGGCATGGCAGAAGTTCAGGTCAACGGCCGCACCCGACACGTCGATGCAGACGACGACACCGCCTTGCTGTACGTGCTGCGCAACCACCTCGGTTTGAAGGGCACCCGGTTCGGCTGCGGGCTGGGCGTCTGCGGTGCCTGCATGGTGCTGGTCGACGGGCACCGGGTGTACTCGTGCGACACCCCGCTGTGGGCGGTGACGGAGAAGGCGGTCACCACCGTGGAGGGGTTGGGCGACGACGGCTCGCCGCATCCGGTCGCCCGCGCCATCGTCGAGGGTCAGGCCGCGCAATGCGGCTACTGCATGTCCGGCATCGTGGTCAGCGCCGCAGCCCTGCTCGCGGCCAATCCCGATCCCGCAGAAGCCGAGGTGCGCGCCGCGCTCGACGACAACCTGTGCCGCTGCGGGGCGCACAACCGGGTGGTGCGCGCGGTGCTCGCCGCCGCCGCCGAGATGCGGGCGTCGTGACCGCGCTGCCCGTCACGCTGGCCGCCAACCCGCGGCTCGGCGACTGGCTGCGTATCGGGTCCGAGGGTGAGATCGAAATCCGTTCCGGCAAGGTCGAATTGGGCCAGGGCGTGTTGACGGCGCTGTCCCAGGTGGCCGCCGAGGAACTCGACGTCGACGTTGCCCGCATCGCGATGACGCCTGCGAGCACCGACGCGGGTCCCGACGAGGGGTTGACCGCGGGCAGCCTGTCCATCCAGCAGTCGGGGGCCGCCCTGCGGCAGGTGTGCGCGGAGGTGCGCGACATCTACCTCGGCGTCGCCGCCGACAAGCTCGCGGTGCCCAAGGACGACCTCACGATCGACGACGGGCAGATCTGCGCCGAAAACGGCGCGGCCACCAGCTACTGGGAACTGGCCGACGACACCCTGCTGGATCGGGCCGCCACCGGTGCGGCCGCCCCGAAACCCGTATCGGCGTACCGAGTCGTCGGCGCCAGCGTGGGTCGGGTCGATCTGCCAGGCAAACTGGCGGGCAGATCGAGTTACGTACACGATCTGACGCTTGATTCGATGGTGTACGGCAGGGTGGTCAGGCCCCCGTCGCGCGGGGCGACGCTGCGCGAGATCGACTGTGCCCCAACCGAAGCCATGCCCGGCGTACTCGCCGTGGTCCGCGACGGCGACTTCCTGGCCGTCGTCGCCGAGCGCGAAGAGACCGCGCTTCGGGCCGCGGATCTGCTGCGCGGGGATGCGTCGTGGGACCAACCGTCGACGCTGCCCGATGAAGAGGACCTGCCCGCGTTCTTGACCTCCGCGCCCGCGGAGACCACCGTCATCGCCGACACTGGGCACCGACCGTCGACAGGCGTGGTCCGTTCGGTCACCGCGGACTACCACCGGCCGTATCTGGCGCACGGTTCGATCGGACCCTCCTGCGCCGTCGCGCTCGCCGAGGACGATCGCCTGCACATCTGGACCCACAGTCAGGGCATCCACGTGTTGCGGCGGGAAATTGCACGGGCACTTGGCATTCCACCGGATCTACTGAGTGTTCGGCACGTCGACGGCTCGGGCTGCTACGGCCACAACGGCGCCGACGACGTGGCGATGGACGCCGCCCTGTTGGCAATGGCCGTCCCCGGCAGGCCGGTGCAGGTGGTGTGGTCACGATCCGACGAGCTGAGTTGGTCTCCGTTGGGTCCCGCTGGCGTGGTGCGACTTTCGGCCGACTGCGGTGCGGATGGTGCGGTGTTGTCCTGGCGGCACGAGATCTGGGGCGGCAGCTACATCAGCAGGCCGGGCATGACACCCAACCTGGCGTTCCTGGCGGCGAGCCACCGCGCGGGCGGCGAAGTGATCAAATCGGGCGGCGAGCCTCCTCAGGAGCGCGGCGGCGGGGCGGCCCGCAATGCCGTTCCCGGCTACGCCTTTCCGGCTTACCAGGTGGTGAACAACCTGCTGACCGCGATGCCGTTGCGGACGTCGGCGTTGCGGTCGCTGGGTGCGCACCTCAATGTGTTCGCCGCGGAGTCGTTCATGGACGAACTAGCCGCGGACGCCGGACGGGACCCGATCGAGTTCCGGCTGGCGCACCTGTCCGACCCGAGGGCCAGGGCGGTACTCGAACATGTTGCCCACCAGTCGGATTGGGCGTCGTGGCAGGCCGGCGACGCGGTCGGGCACGGCATCGGATATGCCCGATACAAGAACTCGAGCGCCTACTGCGCGGTGGTCGCCGAGGTCGAGGCCGTCACCGAAGTCCGGGTGCGCCGCTTGACCATAGCCGTCGACGCCGGACTGGTGATCAACCCGGACGGCGCGGCGAACCAGATCGAGGGCGGTGCGGTTCAGGCCACCAGTTGGACGGTGAAGGAACGGGTGCGGTTCGACCGGTTCACCGTCACCA
Organism: Mycobacterium sp. 3519A; assembly: GCF_900240945.1. Classification (NCBI taxonomy): domain Bacteria; kingdom Bacillati; phylum Actinomycetota; class Actinomycetes; order Mycobacteriales; family Mycobacteriaceae; genus Mycobacterium; species Mycobacterium sp. 3519A. Next base: position 1,035,801 of record NZ_OESG01000013.1, on the reverse strand, counting down.
GCGACACCTGGGACAGCTACCCGATCCTGCGGTTCTCCGAGGTGCCCGCGGTCGACGTCGACCTGTTGCCCGGGGCGGGGCATCCCTCACTCGGTGTCGGGGAATGCGCGCAGGGCCCGACGGCGGCCGCGATCGCCAACGCGGTGGCCGACGCGCTCGGTGTCCGGGTGCGCTCGCTGCCGCTGACACCCGAGCAGATCGTGGCCGCGCTGCCGGAGGTCTGAGCGGCGGCATATCCGGCGGTCCGGACGGGTATCCGATCGGATGGCCGACAGCGAGGCGCGCGAGTCCTTCATCGTCGACTGCCTGGTGAAGGCATTCGCCGATCTGATGAAGGCCGACCCTGACGCCTTCCGGACCAAGTTCCGCAAGATGGCCGCCGATCCGTTCGCTTTCTACCGGGGCAGCGCCTGCGTGTTCTACGCCGACCTGGCCGATCGCGACGACCGGTGGGCCGACGACCGGACCGCGCGGGTGTGGATACAGGGCGATCTGCATGCGGAGAACTTCGGCACCTACATGGACGGCTCCGGTGTGTTGATTTTCGACGTCAACGATTTCGACGAGGCGTTCGTCGGGCATTTCACTTGGGATCTGCAACGATTCGCGGCCAGCGTCGCACTGATGTGCTGGCAGAAGGCGTTGTCGGATGAGGAGATCGCCTGCCTGATCGAGACATTCGTGCGCGCATACGTCGACCAGGTGCGGTGGTTCGTCGACGTCGAGGACGATTCGTCGTTCTCACTGAACCTGCAGACCGCCCGCGGCGCGGTGTTGGCGGCGCTGCAGGCGGCGCGGCTGTCGACCCGATCGCAGCTGCTCGAGCGGATGACGCACGTCGACGAATCGGATCGGCGGTTCCGCGACCTGCCCGGCGTGCGACACCTCGACGACGCCGAACGCGAGAAGGTCAGCGACGCGTTCGACCGCTACCTGAAGACCATTCCGGAGACGAAGCGCTTCCACGGCATCGCCTATGACATCAAGGACGTGATCGGCAAGACCGGTATGGGCATCGGCAGCGCAGGCCTGCCCGCGTACACGGTGTTGATCGAAGGTTTCAACCAGGCGCTGGACAACGACGTGGTGCTGTCGATGAAGCAGGGCAACGTGGCCGCACCGAGTCGGGTGGTCGACGACCCGGATGTGCACCGGTACTTCAAGCACCACGGCCACCGCACCGCCGTCTCTCAGCGTGCCCTGCAGGCGCACGCCGACCCGCTGCTCGGCTACACCGACATCGACGGCGTGGGCTACGTGGTCAGCGAAATATCGCCATACGAAGCCGATTTGGACTACAGCGAGCTCACCGAACCCGATGAGCTCGCCGAAGTCATCGAACAACTCGGGCAGGCGGTGGCCAAGGTGCACTGCGTCAGCGACACCGACAGCGATCAGACGCTGGTCGACTTCCAGACCGAAGACGCGATCGTCGACGTGATCGGCGACGACATCGAGGTTTTCGTCGCCGACGTCGTCACGTTCGGAATGGAGTACGCCCCCACCGTGCGCGACGATCACCGCCACTTCGTTGAAGCGTTCCGGGAGGGCCGCATTCCCGGAGTCAGCTCCACCTAGACCTCACCCCAGGACGATCGAATCGCCCTGTACGGTGACGTTCTCGGCTTGCAGCGGCTTGTCGGCCGGGCCGTGGGCCACCGTGCCGTCGAGGTTGAATTTGCTGCCGTGGCAAGGACAATCGATGGTGCCGTCGGCCACCTTGTCGACCAGGCAGCCCTTGTGGGTGCACTTCGCCGAGAACCCCTTGAACACCCCCGCGGTGGGTTGGGTCACCACGACCTCGCCGACGATCACACCCGAACCGACAGGCACGTCGGCCGTCTTGGCCAGGGCCTTGGCCGCGGGCTCTGCGCCACCGGGTGAGGTCGGCGCGGCGCTGGTGGTGCTCGATTCGCTTGCCGCGTCGTCCTTTTTGCCGTAGGTACTGCACGCGGCGACGACGGCGGTCACCAACCCCAGCCCTGCGCCGAGGAGAACCTTCTGCCGTGAGATGGGGAATTCGGAGATGTTCATGGATTCCTTTCAGTTAGAACGTGATGCCGTTTGTGTCGAAGAACCAGAGCGCCGACGTCAGCCAGACGTAGACTAAGCCGAAAAACACCAGTCCGCCCGCCACCGGAATCACCCATGCCCGAAGGCCTTTGCGGGTGAGCAGCACCATCTTCGTCACGAACGCGCCGTAGAAGAAGCACCCGAACAGCGAATGGAACAACACCCGGTTGTCGTAGGACTCGAAGCCCAGTGCGTACAGGCAGTGCACCGCGACCGGGACGCTGACCAACACGGCCAGTCGGCCCGACCACACGTGCGCGGGGCGCATCCATGCCGGCGCCTTGCCGCCCGGGATCAGTCGGTACATCGCGAACGCGGACACCAGTTGGAACAGCGCCAGTGCCACGGCGATGGTCGCCAGCCACGCCTTCACCGCGGTGCCGCTGGAGAATCCCGCGACGCTGATCGAAAAGAACTGCGGCTCATGCAGTTTCCCGAACACACCAAGACCGACCGCGACGAGTGCGCCGAGCGCGACCGCACCGAGCACCGCGGCGTCGCCCTTGGCGGTACTGATTCGCTGGGTGGCGGCAGGGTCATACATCGCTGTCTCCTTCGACCCGGATCGCCCTGACCTCGATGCCGTCGATATCGGCGATGCCCTCGGTGGTCAACGTCGGCGCGGGCACAGTCGAACCGTCTTCGCGCCGCTGCACACCCGTCACCTTCCCGTCGCCGTCGACGATCCAGCTGTTGCGCACACCCGCGTTCTCGTAGACGTAGAGACCGGCGGGCGGCCGCCCGAGCGGAGCGGTGAAGTCCCACTTCTTCGCGCCGATGGACAGCGTGCCGACGATGGCGTCGCCCTGGAGGCGACCGTCGAGCCGGCTTGTCTTGTCCTTGTTCACCAGGCTGACCGCGCCGTTGACCGCGCTGCCGCGCAGCCACGACTCGACGGTGTTGCCGTCGCAGGCATAGGCGATGGCCTTGTCGCCGTCGACGGTGATGTCGACGGTGATGGTCCCGTTGGCGGTGGGTACCTTCCCGACGTAATCAGCCTTGGCGGGGAACGCGGGCGGTGGCGGAGTGGCCGGTGACGGTGGCGCAGCGACCACGGTAGCGGTGGTGGTCTGCGCGGCCGGCTGCTCCGGCGGCGGCGGCTCTTCCTTGGAGATGTTGACCAGCAAGATGGCCACCCCGAGCACCGCGACAGCGACGAGGGTCAGTATCGGACCGCGGATCTTCATCATCCCCTCCTGGGAATCGAGGAAAACACCCCTGACGAGGTTTTGTCTGCACAACGGGCGATGCGGGGGGAAGGTTCAGCGCGAACTTCAAACCCCCCGAATGCCGGCTCCACAGGCGGTACCGTCATTCGTTGCCAGGGACGGGAGACCTCTATGAAGCGCTGCATCGCCGCAGGATCGGCCGCGGCCCTGACGGCCGCCGCGATGATCGTCCTGGCACCGCCTGCCGCCGCCGGGTGCGTGTACGGAGGACCGTTCATCAGCAAGTGCGATGGCCCCGTGCAGCCCGACGGCACCTGGCAGCGGTGTACGGCGGTGCCGCAGGTGGTTCCGCGGGGCGCCAGTTCCTATCTGGTGCCGGTCAAGCGCTGCGACATGATGGGCCCCGGCCAACCCGCGTGGGATTTCGCGTTCGCCGACCCGCCGACGCACATCGACTAGCCGGGCAGCACGGGTAGCGCGTCGGCGACCATCAACGGCCGCACCTCGGTCCACGCCGGGTCGTTGTCGGCCGCCGAACCGGACAGCTGCAGTACCCCGCGCGCGTCGGCGACGTACACCGTGGACGGGTTCGCGGCGACGGTGGTGACCGGCATCAGCAGGTTGCGGCTGGGGCCGTCGGAGTTCACCCCGTCGAGGTTGACGTAGGACACCGGGTGCTGCGGGTCGGTGCGGCTGACGACGATGTCGTCGCCGGTACGCCAGGACAGTGATACGGCCGTGTTGCCGAGGCCGAAGCCCAGCCGCCGCGGATAAGTCAGCGCGTAACCGCCACCGGCGGTCTGCTCGACGCCGGCGAGGATGACCTGGCCCTCGATGACCATCGCTGCGCGGGTGCCGTCGCGGGACAATTGGAGTTCGGTGATGGCACCCGGGTAGCGCGCCGACACGACGCCGGAGTCGACCGGGATGCGGGCCGGCTGCCCCGAGGCGTCCTGGATGGCGCGCACCACGTTGATGCCGTCGACCACCACCCAGATCGCGTCGTCGAGCGCCCAACTCGGCCGCGACAGCGTGCGCCCCTCCATCGCTTGTGTCGCATTGCCATTCAGCGGTCCGACCCACAGCGACGAGGCCATGTCGGGGGCGCCGGGCCGCAGCGTGACGATCGACGCGACCTCCTGGCCGGTGCGCGACACCGCGGCGGCGGTCTGGCCCGGCATTTGGCCGAATTGACCTGCGACCCTGGTCGCCCGTTGACCGTCCAACGACATCAGCGTTCCGCCCACCAGCGCGTGCAGACCGGCGGCGGCGCCGTCGGCCGCGCCGGGGTCGGTGGCCGCGACATCGGAGGTGTTCCAGCCGTCGGCGAACCGATCGTCGAGCGCGGCGCCGTCGGCGTTGATCACGTACGGGCCGTTGATCCCCGCCCGCGACAGCGTCCAAATGATCTGTGCGGCAAGCAGTTGCCTGCTGTGCGGGTCGGTGGTGGACAGGTTCTCCAGGTCGACGCGGGCGCCGCCGTAGCCGCGGCCAACGCCCGTCTTGCCGCCGTCGGCGCGTGTCACCGGGCCGCGGAGCTTGAGCGGCGGACCGAGCAGGTTGCGCACCGTGTTCGTCATCTCCGGACGCGGGCCCGCGATGAGCTTGCTGACCAGTTCGGTGGCCAGTTGATCGGCGTCGGACACCGCGACGTAGCGGGGATCGGGTACGACGGTGTGCCCGGTCGGGTCGGCGAAGTACAGCGTGTTGCGCTTGTAGGTGGACTGAAACTGTTGCCAGTCAAGGAAAACGCCGTTGGGCAGGCGGTCGATGCGCCACCCGCCAGGAGTCTTGATCAGTTCGATGGGACCGGGGTCGGGCAGGGCGCCCTCCCCCGTCTCGAAGACCCCGACGTCCGACAGTGAACCCAAAATGTCGGCGCGCATGCTGACCGACACCCGATCCGGCCCACGCGTCTCGACGAAGACCACGTTGTCGATCAGCAGCGCGCTACCCGCGTCGTCCCATGCGCGGGAAGCGGATTCGGTGAGGAACTGCCGCGCGGCCAGGTGCCGGTTCGCGGGATCGGCTGTCGCCTTGAGGAACTCGCGCAGCAGGACGTCGGGATCCATGCCGGGCGTCGGTTTGGGCAGACTGGGTGGCGCGGGCCGGTCCACGGTGCCGATGGCTTGCGGCGCAGACGAACTCGGCACGCCGGCGCAACCCGCGAGCACGACCGCCAGCAGCCACACGACTGCCAGAAGCCGTTTCACACGTTCTCCGTTGCGGGTTCGCGGTCGCGGGACCGGCGCGGGGGCCGTTCGCGCCCAATGGGTTTCATGGGCAGCGGACTTGTGGTCACCTTGTGCCCGCGGACCAGCGGCAGGGTGAGCCGGAAGCAGGCGCCCTTGCCGGGTTCGCCCCACGCCTCCAGCCTGCCCTGGTGCAGGCGGGCGTCCTCGATGCTGATCGCCAGGCCCAGGCCGGTGCCGCCGGAGCGCCGCACCCGCGACGGGTCCGAGCGCCAGAACCGGCTGAACACCAGCTTCTCCTCGCCGGGCCGCAACCCGACGCCGTAGTCGCGGACGGTCACCGCGACGGTGTCCTCGTCGGCGGCCATCCGGATCCGCACCGGTTTGTGCTCGGCGTGGTCGATGGCGTTGGCGATCAGGTTGCGCAGGATGCGTTCCACCCGGCGCGGGTCGACCTCGGCGATCACTCCTTCGGCGGGCATGTCGACGATCAGTTCGATGTCGGCGTCGGCCGCGAGGTGCCCGACGTTGTCCAGCGCGCTCTGCACCGTCGACCGCAGGTCCACCGACTCCACCGACAGTTCGGCGACGCCTGCGTCGTGGCGCGAGATCTCCAGCAGGTCGTTGAGCAGCGTCTCGAACCGGTCCAGCTCGTTGACCATCAGCTCGGTCGAGCGGCGCAGCGCGGGGTCGAGGTCCTCGCTGTGGTCGTAGATCAGGTCGGCGGCCATCCGCACCGTCGTCAGCGGGGTGCGCAGCTCGTGGCTGACGTCGGAGGTGAACCGGCGCTGCAGGTTGCCGAACTCTTCGAGTTGGGTGATCTGCCGGTGCAGGCTCTCGGCCATGTCGTTGAACGACACCGCCAGCCGCGCCATGTCGTCTTCGCCGCGCACGGGCATGCGCTCGGTGAGATGGCCTTCGGCGAAGCGTTCGGCGATGCGCGACGCCGACCGCACGGGCAGCACGATCTGGCGCGCCACCAGTAGGGCGATCGCGGCCAGCAGGCCGAGCAGCACCACGCCACCGGTCAGCATGGTGCCCCGCACCAGGGCGATGGTGGATTCCTCGTTGTTGAGCGGAAAGATCAGGTACAGCTCGAGATTCGTGACGGGCGAGGACGTCGGGCTGCCGATGACCAACGCCGGGCCGGAGAACCCGTCGGTGTGCACGGTCGCGTACTGGTAGCTGACCTGGCCGGCCTTGACGAAGTCGCGCAGCGCGTTGGGCACCTGTTGCACCGGCCCTGCCGCCGTCGCGGCGCGGGGGCCGTCGCCGGGGACGACGAGAACGGCGTCGAAGGCGCCGGCGAGTCCGGCGCCGGTGTCGGCCTTGCGGTCGATCAGGGTGTTGCGCGCCAACTGCAGGCTGCTGTCGAGCGAGCGGGTTTCCTCACCGCCGACGATGCCGCTGACGGTGTTGCGGGCGCGCTCGATCTCCTCGGTGGCCGCGCGCACCTTCACCTCGAGGATGCGGTCGGTGATCTGACTGGTCAGCACGAAGCCGAGCACCAAAATGACGGCGAGCGACAGCCCCAGCGTCAACACCACCACCCGCAACTGCAGGGAGCGCTTCCACGCCAGACCCATCGCTCGACTCAGCGCAGCGAATCCGCGTAAAAGTGGTGCCGAACGCCGGTGGATGCGCCGCCGCGAGCTGAAGATCACGGCGACCGCCGAGCGGTCGGTGTCACAGCGACGGCGAGTCGTCCGATCACGGCGACCGCCGAGCGGTCAATGTCACGGTGGTCCGGCCTTGTATCCCACTCCTCGAACGGTCAGGACCACCTGCGGGTTCTCCGGGTCTTTCTCAACCTTGGCCCGCAAACGTTGGACATGTACGTTCACCAAACGGGTGTCGGCGGGGTGCCGGTATCCCCACACCTGTTCGAGCAGCACATCACGAGTAAACACCTGCCTGGGTTTGCGCGCCAACGCCACCAACAGGTCGAACTCCAGCGGCGTCAGGGAAATCTGCTCACCTTGCCGAGTCACCTTGTGTGCGGGCACGTCGATGTCGACGTCGCCGATCGACAGCATCTCGGCGGGCTCGTCCTCGTTGCGGCGCAACCGGGCGCGCACCCGGGCGACCAGCTCTTTGGGCTTGAACGGCTTCATCACGTAGTCGTCGGCGCCCGACTCGAGGCCGAGCACCACGTCGACGGTGTCGGTCTTGGCCGTCAACATGACGATCGGCACACCGGAGTCGGCGCGCAGAACGCGGCACACGTCGATGCCGTTCATGCCTGGCAGCATCAGGTCAAGCAACACCAAATCGGGCCGCAGCTCGCGGACCGCCGTGAGTGCCTGCGTGCCATCGCCGATGACCGCGGTGTCGAAACCTTCCCCGCGCAGGACGATGGTGAGCATCTCGGCCAGCGACGGGTCGTCATCGACAACCAGAATCCTTTGCCTCATGGTGTCCATGGTGGCACCAGATTGCGATAAAACGCCGGTAGCGCACCCGCGAGTCGGCTATTGACCCAGCTCTGCGGCCAGCGCGGCGGCGTTCACGTCGGGTCCGGCCTTGACCCAGCGCCCGCACCAGTGCGCCGCGGCCAGCGCGGAGTACACCTCGTTGGTGCGGCGCTGCAGCGCGTCGTCGCGTTCGTAGGTGTCCTTGGCCCGGTCGGATTCGGTGTTGGCGCGGTGCTCGGCGCGTTCGGCGGCGAGTTCGGTGGGCACGTCGAGCAGCACCTGGACGTCGGGTTCCGGCAGGCGCAGCCGCTCGTATTCGAGGGTGCGGACCCATTCGACGACGTCGCCGTCGGCGCCCTGATGCAGCCGTGCGGCGCTGTAGGCGGCGTTCGATGCGACATAGCGGTCGAGAATCACCACGTCATAGGCGGCGATGAGGTGGCCAATCTCGTCTTTGGCGCCGGCGCGGTCGAGGGCGAACAGGACGGCCATCGCGGATACCGACTCGGCGAGGTCGCCGTGTTGGCCGTGCAGCGCCTCGGCGGCGAGGTCGGCTTCGATCGAGCGGCCGTAGCGCGGGAAGGCCAGGCTCGCGACGGACTTGTGGGCGGCTTCGAACGCCGAGCGCAGCCCGTCGGTCAGCGTGCGCTTGCCCGCACCGTCGACACCCTCGATAACGATGAGCACGCGTGGAGCCTAACCGGCCGCCTGGCTGGCGCGGCCGGCTGGCGCGAACGTGAATTACCGCTCGAAAAGCTTGCGGTTTTTCGCGCACAAGCTCACGGTCAGTTGCGCGGGCAGCTGGGTCGGGGAAACCAGAAGGGTCCGCAGTGGCGTACGACGACAAGTTCTTCTCTAGTGAAGACCGCTATGCCATTGACGTAGAGACGAATTCGGGTCTGCACTATCTCTCGATCCCTGTTGAATTCGCCGACCTAACTGGCACCTGCGCCGTCGCCCGGAAACGCCCGCCGCCTGTGGACGCGAACCCAATCTCCTGTGAAACTGCTTGCGACTAGCGCGTATTAGCGCCGGATGTGCGCAGACTGTGAGCCATGATTTTCACTCGCCTCGTCACCACCGTGTGCGCCGGCGCCGGGATCGGCGCGGCACTGTTCGTCGCCAGCCCGCTCGCCAACGCCAACCAGGATCCCGCCGCCGATCCCCCGAACTGCACCGCCGCCGACCTCGAAGGCGTACGCGCCGGAGTCGACGCGTCCACGTCGGCCTACTTGTTCACCCACCCCGACCTCAACGACTTCATGTCCAGCCTCAAGGCCATGTCGCGTGAGCAGGTGGCGGCAAAAGTCAAGGGCTACATGGCGTCTCACCCAGACGAACAAACCGACATGAAGAACATCCGCCAGCCGCTCCTCGACATCAAGAACCGCTGCGGCGCACCGCCGAGCGCCTAGGCCGCATAGCCGCGCGCTGTCGCGAAGTCCATCAGCAGCGCCCGCAGGTTGGCGCGGCCGCGGTGTAGCCGCGACATCACCGTGCCGAGCGGCACATCCAGGATTTCGGCAATCTCCTTGTACCGGAAACCTTCTACGTCGGCGTAGTAGACCACCAACCGCTGAGCCTCTGGCAGCGCCTGCAGCGCGTCGCGCACCTCGTCGTCGCCCATCTCCTCGAGCACGGCCAGCTCAGCCGACGGGTTGCCACCCGCGGTCGGCCAGACCTCGGCCACGTCGGCGGACAGCACCTCCTCCACGCGGCGTTGCGCGCTGCGGTACGAGCTGATCCAGATGTTGGTCATGATGCGGAAAAGCCATGCGCGCACATTTGATCCGTCGCGGTACCCATGAAAACCCGTGTACGCCTTGACCATCGTCTCCTGCACCAGGTCCTCAGCGTCAGCGGGCCGCCGCGTGTACCGCAGTGCCGCGCGGTACAACTGGTCGACCAACGGCAACACGTCGCGAACGAACCGCGCTTCCTGGTCATCTGTCCCGTCGCTCATATGACCAGCGTGGCACCTCAACCGCACTTGAGGTCAAGCCATTTTTAGCTGGGCCCGCAAACGCGAAACTGCGGCGATCTAACGAAGGATCAGTAGCGGTAGTGCTCCGGCTTGTACGGACCCTCGACGTCGACGTTGATGTACTCCGCCTGCTCTTTGGTGAGCTTGGTCAGCGTGCCGCCGAGCGCCTCGACGTGGATGCGCGCCACCTTCTCGTCGAGATGCTTGGCCAACCGGTACACCGCGTTGTCGTACTCGTCGTTCTTGGTCCACAGCTCGATCTGCGCGATCACCTGGTTGGAGAAGCTGTTGCTCATCACGAACGACGGGTGGCCCGTCGCGTTGCCCAGGTTCAGCAGTCGGCCCTCGGACAGCACGATGATCGACTTACCGTCGTCGAAGATCCACTGGTCGACCTGCGGCTTGATGTTGAGCTTCTTGGCGCCCGACCGCTCGAGTGCGGCCATGTCGATCTCGTTGTCGAAGTGGCCGATGTTGCCCAGGATCGCCTGGTCCTTCATCGCCTTCATGTGCTCGAGGGTGATGATGTCCTTGTTGCCGGTGGCGGTGATGACGATGTCGGCCTGGCCGATGCCGTCCTCCACGGTCACCACGTCAAAGCCGTCCATCAGCGCCTGCAGCGCGTTGATCGGGTCGATCTCGGTGACCGACACCCGCGCGCCCTGGCCTGCCAGCGACTCAGCGCAGCCCTTGCCGACGTCGCCGTAGCCGCAGATCAGCACCTTCTTGCCGCCGATCAGCACATCGGTGCCGCGGTTGATGCCGTCGATCAGCGAGTGCCGGGTGCCGTACTTGTTGTCGAACTTGGACTTGGTGACCGAGTCGTTGACGTTGATCGCCGGGAACGGCAGCTCGCCGGAGGCCTCGAACTGATACAGCCGCAGCACGCCGGTGGTGGTCTCCTCGGTGACACCCTTGACCGACTCGGCGATCTTGGTCCACTTGTTCTTGTCGGTCTCGAAGCGCTCGCGCAGCACGCCGAGGAAGACCTTCCACTCCGCGGGATCGTCGTCCTCGGCGGGCGGAACGACACCGGCCTTCTCGTACTGCGCACCGCGCAGCACCATCATGGTGGCGTCACCGCCGTCGTCGAGGATCATGTTGGCGGGCTCGCCCTCCCAGGTGAGCATCTGCTCGGCGGCCCACCAGTACTCCTCGAGCGTCTCGCCCTTCCACGCGAACACCGGAGTGCCCTTCGGCTCCTCCGGGGTGCCGTGCGGGCCGACGACGACGGCCGCGGCCGCGTGGTCCTGAGTCGAGAAGATGTTGCACGACGCCCAGCGAACTTCAGCGCCCAACGCGACGAGGGTCTCGATCAGCACCGCGGTCTGCACCGTCATGTGCAGCGAGCCCGAGATCCGCGCACCCTTCAGCGGCAGCACATCGGCGTACTCGCGCCGCAGCGCCATCAGCCCCGGCATCTCGTGCTCGGCGAGCCGGATCTCCTTGCGGCCGAAGTCGGCCAGGGAAAGATCGGCGACCTTGAAGTCGATGCCGTTGCGAACATCGGCGGTCAGCCGCTGCTCAGTCGTGGTCATAAAGGTTCCTTCTCGTGGCTCGTGGGCGCGTCGCACTTACTTAGCTTTGTTACATATTAGGCCGCGATCGGGCGCGGCGCCGTCGCGCTAGCTCTGCTCGATCACACCGTAGCGTTCGGCAAACGGCGTCATGAGTCTAGCGAGGTCCCGCGCCACATCGTGGTCGGCCTCCGGCGGCATCGAGACGTAGCTCATCGCGAGCCTGACGATGGCGCGGGCCAGCACGCCGGCGTCCTCCTCGCTGGTGCGCACCCAGCTATCCATGAACGACTCGGTCAACCGCGCCGAGCAGTGCGTGATGATCGGCGCCGAGTCGGTGGTGATCAGCTGCAGCAGATCCGGTTTGGTGGTGCCGGTGAGAAGCGAGATCACCAGCGGGTCGGCGGCGGACTCGGCGAAGAAATCGCGGAACCCCTGCAGGAACGCGGCGTAGATGTCGCCGACGTTGCCGCCGATGGCTTCCTCGATCTGATCCACCAGCCGATCGGCGAGCCGCAGCGCGTAGCCCTGCGCCAGCCCCTGCCGCGACCCGAACTCGTTGTAAATCGTCTGCCTGCTGATGCCGGCCGCCTTCGCGACGTCCGACAGCGTGATCGACGACCAGTCGCGGCTGAGCAGCAACTCCCGCATGCCATCCAAAATCGAATCGCGCAGCAGCACTCGCGACGCCTCGGCGTACGGAATGCGCTGCGCGCTTCGACTTTCGTTCACAGCCGCAACCGTAGCGGTCACGGGCGGACAACCTCCACCATCTCGAAATCGGATTTCGCCGCGCCGCAGTCCGGGCAGCTCCAGTCGTCGGGGATGTCGTCCCACCGGGTGCCGGGGGCGATGCCGTCCTCCGGCCAGCCCTTGGCCTCGTCGTACTCGAATCCGCACTGCACGCAGACGAACAGCTTGTAGTCGTTCATTTCAGTTCCCTTTCTTGTGTTGACTCTGCGCTGAGGGCGTCGGCTCCTCGCACTTTTCCGCCCTGGACGCAGAGTCAACGGATCTAGACGGTCTCGAAGTCGACTTTCTCGCGCACTGCACAGTCCGGGCAGCACCAGTCGTCGGGGATTTCACTGAACGGCGTGCCCGCCGGAAACCCTTCCCGCGGAGCACCTTTCGTCTCGTCGTACACGTAGTCGCAGCCGGGGCAGCGGTAGGCGCTCATCAGGCCACTCCATACTTCGCCAGCACCTTGTCGCGGACCCGCGGGTGCACGTTGACCCGGGCGATGTCGCCGTCGTAATGCGCGAGCACCCGATGATCCATGACCTTGCGCCACAGCGGCGGAAAGTAGGTCAGCGCGATCATCGACGCATACCCGCTCGGCAGGTTCGGTGCGGCCGCCATGCTGCGCAGCGTCTGGTAGCGCCGCGTCGGGTTGGCGTGGTGATCGCTGTGCCGCTGCAGGTGATACAGGAACAGGTTGGTGACGATGTGGTCGGAGTTCCAACTGTGCACCGGCGCGCACCGTTCGTAGCGGCCACTGTCGGTCTTCTGCCGTAGCAGCCCATAGTGCTCGAGATAGTTCACCGTCTCCAACAACGTGAACCCGAACACCGCCGAGATGACGATGTAGGGCACCAGCGCCCAGCCGAACACCGCGATCAGCGCACCGTAGAACACCACCGACATCGCCCATGCGTTGAGCACGTCGTTGGACCAGTGCCACGGACTCTTGCCGGCCCGGCGCAGCCGCTGCGCCTCCAACTGCCACGACGACTTCAGGCTGCCGAACACGCTGCGCGGCAAGAATTCCCAGAACGTCTCGCCGAAGCGGGCCGACGCGGGATCCTCCGGCGTCGCGACACGGACGTGGTGGCCGCGGTTGTGCTCGATGTAGAAGTGGCCGTAGCAGGTCTGGGCCAACGTGATCTTGCTCAACCAGCGTTCCAGCGAGTCCTTCTTGTGGCCCATCTCATGCGCGGTGTTGATTCCGACGCCGCCGAGCACACCCACCGACAGCGCCAGGCCGATCTTGGCGGGCCAGCCAAGGCCACCGTCGAATCCGAGCCAGCTCAGATCCGATGCGGTGAAGAGGTAGGCGCCCAGAATCACGCTCGCGTACTGGAACGGGATGTAGATGTAGGTGCAGTAGCGGTAGTACTTGTCGTTCTCCAGCCGCTCCATCACCTCGTCGGGCGGATTCTGTCCGTCCGGGCCGAAGCGCAGATCAAGGGCGGGCAGCAAAACGTAGAGCAGGATCGGCCCGATCCAGAACGGGACCTGCGCCGCGACATGCCAGCCCCACTGGTTGAAGGCCCACACCAACGGCAGCATCACGAACAAGGCCGTCGGGGCGATCAGCCCCATCAGCCACAGATAGCGCTTCCTGTCCCGCCACTGGGCGATGTCGATATCGGACATTTGCGTGGTCACTGCCTGCCTCCTCGGTGAGTCCCATCACGGCGTCGGCTTGACTTTATAGCCCAATTTGTCGCCTGTCTAGACACAGAGGCATGTTTTGTAAACACTCGTAGTGCCGCGCAATTCCGATTTCGGTGTGATGAGTCGCGCTCAGCGCTACCGATCACACCGAAATCGCAACCCGCCTCCATACCGCTTGGCAGCTTTGCGTGGCCTCGTCGACGGCTGCCGGCGAGACCTTGGATGCCTGATAGAAGCTGCGTTCGATCATCCAGCACAACGCCCTGGCCAGCGCCGGGGCGTCGGCAGGCCCATCGCCGGACGGCACTTTTGCGCGACGAAGAACGTCGCCGATCGCCTCGATCGACGCTTCGGCGGCACCCGCCCACAGGAGGTCGATTTCCGGGACGGTAGAGCCGAGATCCACGGCCATCCGCATCACCGGACCATGCTCGAGCCAAAGGTCGGCGGTGCGTCGCACGGCGGCGTCGATGACCTCCGGCACAGGACCGCCATCCGTGCGCGCTGCGCCTGCCGTGTCTTCGAGGGCATCCGTGATGCGGGCGACCAACGCCGTCAGGACTTCCTGCTTGGACCCGAAGTAGAAGTACAACGCTCCGCGGGTGATTCCGGCCGCCTTGGCGATACCGGCCACCGTCATCTCCGCGTAGCCGACGGTACTGAGCATCGTCTCGGCAGCCTCGAGGATCTGCTGCTCTCGTAGATCACCCTTGCGCACCGTGGGTGCCGAGCGACGAGAGGACCAGGGCTTAGTTGACATACTGTCGATTATATTCGACACTGTGCAGATTAAGACTCAATTCGACGGGGACGGCATGCGAACGATTTTCATCACCGGCGTGAGCTCCGGCTTGGGGCGCGCATTCGCCGAGGGCGCCCTGAACGCCGGTCACCAGGTTGTCGGTACGGTGCGAAACACCAACGACGCCAACGACTTCGAGGCACTGGCCCCGGGGCGCGCTCATGCCCGGTCCCTCGACGTCACCGATGATGCGGCCGTCTTTCGCACGGTGGCCGACGTCGAGTCGTCGGTCGGGCCGATCGACGTCGTGATCGCGAACGCCGGTTACGGTCTCGAGGGCATCTTCGAGGAGACGCCGCTGTCCGAGGTTCGCGCACAGTTCGCCACCAATGTGTTCGGCGTCGCCGCGACCCTGCAGGGTGCCCTGCCGTACATGCGACAGCGCCGGGCCGGACACCTGATGGCGGTCACCTCGATGGGCGGCCTCATGGCCGTTCCTGGCATGTCTGCCTACTGTGCGAGCAAGTTCGCGGTGGAAGGCATGCTGGAAAGTCTGCGTAAAGAGGTGGCGGCGTTCGGGATTCGCGTCACCGCGATCGAACCGGGCTCGTTCCGCACCGACTGGGCGGGCCGCTCGATGACCCGCGCGCAGCGCTCCATACCCGACTATGACGAGCTGTTCGATCCGATCCGCCGCGCCCGCCAGGCCGCCAGCGGCAACCAATTGGGCGATCCCGCGAAGGCTGCGCAGGCAGTCCTGGCGATCGTGGACGCTGACGAGCCACCCGCCCACCTGGTGCTGGGCTCTGACGCCCTCAGGCTCATCTCAGCTGCCCGAAGTGCATTCGACGAAGACATCCGCAAGTGGGAAACCGTCTCCCGCAGCACCGATTTCCCCGACGGCGCGCAGCTAGCCGCCAGCTGACCTGATCACGCGGAAATTGCCCGCTCGCGCCTGCCAAGCACCGAATGGCTCCGGCCGTACACGAAGTAGACGACCATGCCGATGGCCATCCAGATCAGGAACCGAATCCAGGTCAGCCCGGTCAGGTTCAGCATCAACCAGACGCAGGCGATGATCGAAGCGATCGGCAGTAGGGGCACCCCCGGCGCGCGGAACCCACGCTTGAGGTCCGGCCGCGTGCGACGCAGCGCGATCACGCCCGCCGACACCAGCACGAAAGCGAACAGCGTGCCGATGTTGACCATCTCCTCGAGCTTGCCGATCGGGAACACCGACGCGGTGATCGCGACCAACACCCCGACCAGCAGGGTGATGCGCACCGGCGTGCCGTGCGGGCCGGTCTTCGCCAGCGGACGCGGCAGCAGGCCGTCGCGGCACATCGCGAACAGCACACGGGTCTGGCCGAGCACCAGCACGATCACCACCGTCGTCAGCCCTGCCAGCGCGCCGATCGAGATCACTTTGGCGGCCCAGTCAATGCCGTTGGCGGCGAACGCCGTCGCGAGGTTGGCCTTCTCCCCCGCGTCGCGCAGTTCGGTGTAGCTCACCATGCCCGAAAGCACCACGGCCACCGCGACATACAGCACGGTGACGATCGCCAGCGACGCGAGGATGCCGCGGGATACGTCGCGCTGCGGATTCTTGACCTCCTCGGCCGTCGTCGCGACGATGTCGAAACCGATGAACGCGAAGAACACGATCGACGAACCGGCGAGCACGCCGTACCAGCCGTAGTGGCTGCCTTCGGCGCCTGTCAACAGCGAGAACAGCGACTGTTCCGCGCCACTACCGCCCTCGCCCGCCTCCGCAGGCGGGATGAACGGCGAGAAGTTGGCGGTCTTGATGTAGAACGCGCCGACCACCACGACCAGCAGCACCACCGCCACCTTGACCACCGTGATGGCCAGGCTCACCTCCGCCGACAACTTGGTGCCCCACGCCAAGATCACGGTGACGAACGCGATGATCAGCAGCGCGCCCCAATCGAGTTGCAGCGCGCCGAAATCGGCCACACCGCCGCCGAATCCGAACACCGTGCCCAGATAGCTCGACCAGCCCTTGGCCACGACGGCGGCGGCGACGGCGAATTCCAGGATCAGATCCCAGCCGATGATCCACGCGACGAACTCACCGAAGGTGGCATAGGAGAAGGTGTACGCACTGCCCGCCACCGGTACCGTCGACGCGAATTCGGCGTAGCACAACGCGGCCAGCCCGCACGCGATCGCCGCGATGACGAACGAGATGGAAATCGCCGGGCCGGTGATGTTGCCAGCCGTCGACGCGGTGATCGTGAAGATGCCTGCCCCGATCACCACGGACACGCCGAACACGGTCAGGTCCCACCACGTCAGGTCCTTGCGCAATCGGGTGTCGGGCTCATCGGTGTCAGCGATGGACTGTTCAACCGACTTCGTTCGCCATCTTCCGGCCATGAGCACGCCTTCCCTGGTCCGTAGTCCGGAATTTACCGAGTACTGTGCACCCGATGGGGCGGACTACTAAACACGCAGTTGTCATCGGGGCCAGCCTCGCCGGCCTGTGCGCGGCCCGGGTGCTTTCGGACTGCTACGAGCGGGTCACGGTCTACGAGCGCGACGAGTTGCCCGACGCCCCCGCCCACCGGTCCGCGGTCCCCCAGGACCGACACGTGCACCTGCTGATGGCGCGCGGCGCGCAGGAGTTCGAATCACACTTCCCTGGCCTGCTGGCCGACATGGTCGCCGACGGCGTCCCGATTCTGGAGAACCGGCCCGACTGCATCCACTTCGGCGCGGCCGGCCACGTGCTGGGCACCCACCATCGGCTGCAGAACGAATTCACCGCCTACGTGCCGAGCCGTAAGCACCTGGAATGGCAGATCCGGCGCCGGGTGAAGGCCATCGACAACGTCGACGTCGTTCGGGCGGGGGTGCGTGAACCACGCTTCGACGCGACGCGGCAGCGGGTCACCGGCGTCCTGCTCGATACGGGGGACGCGGTGGACGCCGATCTCGTCGTCGACGCCGCGGGACGCGGCACGCGACTTCCGGTGTGGTTGGCGCAGTGGGGTTTTGAGCGCCCCCGCGAGGACGTCGTATTCGTCGGCATCGGATACGCCACCCATCAGCTGCGCATCCCCGACGGGTTGCTGACCGAGAAGGTCATCGTCGCGGGCGCCTCCCGCGAGCAGCCGCTCGGGCTCGGGATGCTCCACTACGAGGACGGCACCTGGGGGCTGACCACGTTCGGGGTCGGCAAGGTGGAACCCCCGCACGACTTCGCGGGCATGTGCGCGCTCGCCAATGAGATCGTGCCGCCGCATGTCGCCGCGGCGATCCGAAAGGGCGAGCCGATCGGCGAGGTCGCACTGCACAAATACCCCGCCAGTCGGTGGCGTCGCTACGACAAGCTCAGCCGGTTCCCCGAGGGCATCGTCCCGTTCGGCGACGCCGTCGTCAGCTTCAACCCGACATTCGGCCAGGGCATGACGATGACGTCGCTGCAGACCGGACATCTGCGCCGCTTGCTGCAGACGCCGGGCGCCGACCTCGAGCGCGACTTCACCCGCGCCGCGGCCAAGACCACCTTCCCGGTCTGGACGATGAACGCGATCGGCGACCTGGTGCTGCACCGCGCCACCGGGCCGACACCGTGGTGGTACCCCGCGGTGGGCAACCTGTTCGACCAGTTCCTCGGCGCCGCCGAGACGGATCCTGTTCTCGCCGAATGGTTTCTGCGCCGGTTCAGCCTGCTCGACAGCCTGTACATGGTGCCGTCCGCCCGGCTGGTTGGCCGCACCATCCGGCACAACATGCGACTCTGGCTGGCCGAGCGGCGGCGCCCTGCGGTTGCGCCTGCAACCAGCCGCGTCAGCTGATCTGATCAACCTGTAGTCCCCCGTTGACAGCCAGAGTTACTGTCGAGTAGGTCCAGTTGCTTGGGGAGGCGCCATGACCGTTACCGGGGAAATCAGCGAAAAGCACGCCAGGGAGGTCGCCGAGCACGCGCGCGCAGCCGAGTGGCTGGCGCCCAGCTTCGGCAAGGAGTTGTTCCTCGGCAGGCTGCGGTTGGACCTGATTCACCCGCATCCGACCGGGTCTGCGCAAGCCGCCGAGCGCGGTGAGGCTTTCCTGGCCAAGCTGCGCGACTTCTGCGAGACGCAGGTCGACCCGTCGGTGATCGAACGCGATGCGCAGATCCCTGACGACGTGATCCTCGGCCTGAAGGAACTCGGCGCGCTCGGCATGAAGATCGGCACCGAGTACGGCGGCCTCGGGCTGTCGCAGGTGTACTACACCAGGGCGCTGATGTTGGTCTGCTCGGTTCACCCCGCCCTCGGCGCATTGCTGTCGGCGCATCAGTCCATCGGGGTGCCGCAGCCGATCTCGATGTTCGGCACCGAGGAGCAGAAGCGGACGTGGCTACCGCGCTGCGCGCGGGAGATCAGCGCGTTCCTGCTGACCGAACCCGACGTCGGCAGCGACCCGGCGCGCCTGCACGCCACCGCCGTCCCGGACGGCGACGACTACGTGCTGAACGGGGTGAAGCTGTGGACCACCAACGGCGTGATCGCCGACCTGATCGTGGTGATGGCCAAGGTGCCCAAGAGTGAAGGCCACCGCGGCGGCATCACCGCATTCGTCGTCGAGGCCGATACCCCGGGCATCGTGGTGGAGAACCGCAACGCGTTCATGGGACTGCGGGGCATCGAGAACGGGCTGACCCGGTTCACCGATGTACGGGTGCCCGCGGCCAACCGGATCGGCGCCGAAGGCGACGGGCTGCGGATCGCGCTGTCCACGCTGAACGTCGGGCGATTGTCGCTGCCAGCGACGTGCGTCGGGGTGGCGAAGTGGTCGGTCAAGATCGCAAGGGAATGGTCGAACGAGCGCGTGCAGTGGGGCAAGCCGGTCGGTGAACACGACGCTGTCGCAGGCAAATTGGCCTTCATGGCGGCCACTGCCTACGGCCTGGAGGCGATGGTCGAACTGTCTAGTGAACTCGCCGACGCCGGCCACAACGACATCCGTATCGAGGCGGCGCTGGCGAAACTGTACGGCTCCGAGATGGGCTGGCTGATCGCCGACGAACTCGTCCAGATCCGCGGCGGCCGCGGCTTCGAGACCGCCGAATCGCAGGCCGCCCGCGGCGAGCGGGGTGTGCCCGCCGAACAGGTGCTGCGCGATGCGCGCATCAACCGGATCTTCGAAGGTTCGACGGAGATCATGCATCTGCTCATCGCGCGGGAGGCGGTGGACGTACATCTGTCCGTGGCAGGCGACATCATCGACCCGGACGCCGATATGCGACGCAAAGCCCGCGCCGCCGCGAACGCAGGCCGCTTCTACGCCCGCTGGCTGCCCAGCCTTGTCGCCGGAAAAGGGCAACTACCAACATCATTCGGTGAATTCGGGCCGCTTGCGACGCACCTGCGCTACGTCGAGCGCGCCAGCAGGCGGGTGGCTCGCAGCACGTTCTACGGCATGTCGCGCTGGCAGGGCAGGCTGGAGCACAGACAGCGGTTCCTGGCCCGCCTCGTCGACATCGGCGCAGAGTTGTTCGCGATGACGGCCGCGTGCGTGCGTGCGCAACGCGACCGGACCGATCCCTCGGCGGTCGAACTCGCCGACGCGTTCTGCAGGCAGGCCAGGATGCGGGCCGACCGGTTGTTCGACGAACTCTGGCACAACACCGACGACAGCGACCGCACGCTGTCCCGACATCTGCTCGACGGCCGGTTCACCTGGCTGGAGGCAGGCATCCTCGACCCGTCCATCGAGGGGCCGTGGATCGCGCAGGAGGGGGCGGCCGGTTCGACAATGGACGTGCATCGCGTGATCGGTGGTGCGTCGAGTCGGGGTGCGGCCTGATACTGGTGACATGACCTCGCAGATCCGGCCGCTGGAGGACGTGGGCGGCTTCGGCATCGCGTACTGGTTGCCGCCGGGTGGCAGGGACAACGGTGTGTGGGCCGACATCTGGGTGGCCATCGCCGATCTCGACTCGCAGGACGCAGGCACCTTTCTCGATCTGCTGGCCTGCGCCGACGTCGGCGGCTACGTCGCGGTGCCCGGCGGTAGGCGGGCGCGGGCGCGCGGGCCGGTCTGCTCGCGGGTGTGGGTCGACGCGATGCAGTACGGGCTGGCCGAGGACGTGCTGATCCGGTTCATGCGGGCCAGGTAGCCTTCGGTGCCATGAGGACGACGCGATGAGCGCTGGTCTGTTCGGGCTTCTCGACGACGTCGCCGCTCTGGCCCGGTTGACCGCGGCGTCGGTCGACGACATCGGGGCTGCCGCGGGCCGCGCCACGGCAAAGGCAGCAGGTGTCGTCATCGACGACACCGCGGTGACACCGCAGTACGTGCACGGCATCACCGCAGACCGCGAACTGCCGATGATCAAGCGAATCGCGGTCGGGTCGCTACGCAACAAGCTCGTCTTCATCCTGCCCGCCGCCCTGCTGCTCAGCCAGTTCGTGCCGTGGGTGATCACGCCGATCCTGATGCTCGGCGCGACCTATCTGTGCTACGAGGGCGCGGAGAAGGTGTGGGGGTGGATCACCGGCCACGACGCGCACGCCGCGCCAACGGCCACCGAAGGCGGGGATGCCGAGAAGAAGATGACGGCAGGCGCCATCCGGACCGATTTCATCCTGTCCGCCGAGATCATGGTCATCGCGCTGAACGAGGTGTCCGACCAGTCGTTCTGGCCGCGGTTGGTGATCTTGGTGATCGTCGCGATCGTGATCACGCTCGGCGTGTACGGGGTCGTCGGGCTGATCGTGAAGATGGACGACATCGGCTTGAGCCTGGCGCAGCGGACGTCGAACTTCACCAAGAAGGTCGGCAGGGGTCTGGTGTCGGCGATGCCCAAACTGCTGTCGGCGCTGTCGATCATCGGCACGGTGGCGATGCTCTGGGTCGGCGGACACATCCTGTTGCAGGGCACCGATACGCTGGGCTGGCACGCCCCGTACGGGCTGGTGCACCACGCCGAGGAATGGGTGCATCACGCCGTGCTCGGCGCCGGTGCGCTGCTGGCCTGGCTGCTCAACACCGTCGTGTCGGCGATCGTCGGCATGGTGATCGGCTCGATCGTGGTGGCGATCATGCACCTGCTGCCGTTCGGCAAGAAAGCCGAACACTAGATCCCGACGGTCGCCCTGAACAACTTCGTCGGCGTCTGCGCCACCAGGCGGATCGGACCGTCATCGGCGGAAACCCACGCCGCCGCACCGCGCTCCAGTGTCACCGCGGTCGACTTCGCATGTACCACCGTCGAACCCTCTGTGCAGAGCAGGATCTGCGGCCCGTCGTGATGCGTCGGCGCGTCGATCTCGTGGCCGAGGTGCTCGCCCTCGATGCACACCACCGACACCGCGAACTCGGGGGCTGGCGTGTTGTACACGAGTTCTGTTCCGTCCCTTGTGATTCGGGGATGGATGACGTCGTCGACGGCGGGGGTGAAGTCCAGCACCCGCAACAGTTCGGGCACGTCGACGTGTTTGGGCGTCAACCCGCCGCGCAACACGTTGTCCGAGTTGGCCATCACCTCGACGCCGACGCCGTGCAGATACGCGTGCAGATTTCCCGCAGGCAGGTAGATGGCTTCACCGGGTTTCAGGCTGATCCGGTTGAGCAGCAACGAGGCCAGCACACCGGCATCGCCGGGATACCGCTCGCCGAGTTCGAGCACCGTCTTGGCTTCCGCCGCGAACTTCTTCTTGCCCGACCGGAGGTATTCGATCGCACCCTCGATCACCGCGGGCACCAACACGTCGAGGTCGGGCTGCGGCGCGGTGATCCAGGTGGTGAACAGCGCGCGTAGGCCGTCGGCGTCGGACTGACCGGAGAGCAGATTGACGAACGGATCGAGGTCACTGACCGCCAGCGCACGCATCAACTCGACGCTGCTCTCGGCGGAGCGGAATCCGGCCAGCGCTTCGAAATCCCCTAGCGCGACCAGTAATTCGGGCTTGTGGCTGCGGTCACGGTAGTTGCGGGTTGGCGCCGAAATCGGAATGCCCAGCTTCTCCTCGCGCGCGAACCCTTCCACCGCCTGTTCCGCGCTGGGATGCGCCTGCAGCGACAGCGGTTCGTCGGCCGCGAGCACCTTGACCAAGAACGGCAGACAGTCGCCGAAGCGGCCACGCACCGCCGCACCCAGTTGGCCTTCCGGATCGGCGCGCAGCGCGTCGAGCAGCGACACCTCACCGTCGTCGGTCTCCAGCCACGCCGGATCACCCGGATGCGCACCGAACCACAGTTCGGCCTCGGGATGCGCTGTCGGACTTGGCCGCCCGGTGAAATCGGCAATCGCGGTCCGCGAACCCCATGCATAGGTTCGGACCGCTCCGCGTAGCAGATGCACTCGCTTAACCTCGAACCAGTCGCAGGTATGTGGCCGTCATCTCCAACCGTACGGCCAACATCGCCAGTTGTTGTTCCGGTCGCCCAGGGGGTGCGACGGCCGGCGGCGCGTCCACCATCCCCAGCGCTTCGGGCACGTCCTCGGCGTTGATCACCGAGACGTCGTCGAGCCCGCCCACTCGTGCCAGCACAACGGGCCGCTCGCTGTCGGTGGTCAACACGAAGGTGCGGAGCCGCCTCGGCAGCGGACCGTCGATCTGCTCGTCGTGGAAGATCGACTGTGCGCCACCGGGTTCGTTGCCGAGTCCGCCGTGCAGTGCCACCAGCGCGTCGGCCAACCCCACCGCGGCCACCGACTGGTGCGCGATCCTCAGCAGCACGGCCGCGCCGTGGCGGGCCAAGGCCAGGGTGGCCGGGTTGTCCCCGGCCAACACCACGTCGCGGCCCGACATGCGGTCCGCAAGCGTTTTGGCCGGGTTGGTGAACAGTTCGCGCCCCGCGCTGTTGCGGAAGGCCTCGGCGTCCAGTTCGTCGGCCAGCGCCGAAAGGTCTACGTGCAGACCGGGATCCACGGTGTGCAGCACGGCCAGACCCGCCGCGAGATAGCGGGTCAGGCCGAATTCGTCGCGCACCTGCAGTCGGGGGGCCAGTGCGGCCGAGCGGCCCGCGGTCGCATCGCGCAGCGGGCCTTCGTACGGCGCCACCACCGCGATGCGCGCGCCGCGGCGAACCCCCGTCGCGGCGGCCGACACCAGTGCCTGGTCACCCGGATCGTCACCGGCGAGGATCAACACATCGAGTGCGCCGATCCACGGCGGCGCCTCGGACGCCACCACAATGGGCGCACCGACGGAACCTCCGAGCGTCGCGGACAGCATCGCCCCCGCCGTCTCGGCGTTGCCGCGGCCCGCCACCCAGATGATGGTGCGCGGAGGTTGATCGGATGTCAGCGAGTCGAGGTCGCCCTCGTCGAGCGCTGCCGCGGTGGCACGCACCTGCGCGCCTGCCATCGACGCCGCGCGCAGCAAACCGTCGCGATCGGCGGCGAGCAGGCCCTCGACGTCGTCGAGGTCCACGGCGGACTGGGTGCCGTTCACACGGCCGCCTCGTTGCGCGAGGCGATCTGGGCGGCGATGAGCGCGACGATCTCGTCGATCTCCTCCGTGGTGCGCGCTTCCACGTTCAACCGCAGCAACGGTTCGGTGTTGGACATCCGCAGGTTGAACCAGCTGCCGTCGCCCAGGTCGACGGTGACGCCGTCGAGGTGGTCGATCGAGTGGATGCGCGCGCCGAACGTCTTGAGCACCGCGTCGACACAGCGTTCGGCGTCGGTGACGGTGAAGTTGATCTCGCCGGACGCTTCATAGCGCTGGTAGTCGGCCATCAGCTCGGACAGCGGCCGGTCCTGCTCGCCCAGCGCGGCCAGCACGTACAGCGCTGCCAGCATGCCGGAGTCGGCGCCCCAGAAGTCGCGGAAGTAGTAGTGCGCGGAGTGCTCGCCACCGAAAATCGCTCCGGTGTCGGCCATCAGCGCCTTGATGTACGAGTGCCCGACGCGCGAGCGCACAGGGGTACCGCCCCGCTCGGCGACCAGTTCCGGCACCGCACGGGAGGTGATCAGGTTGTGGATCACCGTCGCGCCGATCTCTCTGTTCAATTCCCGGGCGGCGACCAAGGCGGTCACCGCCGACGGTGACACCGGATGCCCCTTTTCGTCGACGACGAAACAGCGGTCGGCGTCGCCGTCGAAAGCCAACCCGATGTCGGCACCGGTTTCCACGACGTGAGCCTGCAGGTCGACGAGGTTCGCCGGGTCCAGCGGGTTGGCCTCGTGATTGGGGAACGTGCCGTCGAGCTCGAAGTACAACGGCAGCAGCGTGATTGACGGGATCGCGCCGAGCACCGCGGGCGTGGTGTGGCCGCCCATGCCGTTACCCGCGTCCACGGCCACCCGCAGCGAGCGCAGCTCGGCGAGACTGACCAGGGTCCGCAGGAATTCGCCGTATTCGGTCAACACGTCGCGCTTGGAGTCCGCGCCGCGCGGGCCGTCGTATGCGGGCACTCCGGCGATGATCTCCTCGCTGATCTGTGTCAGCCCGGTGTCCTTGCCCACCGGCTTGGCGCCGGCACGGCACAGCTTGATGCCGTTGTAGGCGGCGGGATTATGGCTCGCGGTGAACATCGCGCCGGGGCAGTCCAGCAGCCCGGACGCGAAGTACAACTGATCGGTGGACGCCAGCCCGATTTGTACGACGTCCAACCCCTGCGCCATCACGCCGTCGGCGAACGCGGCCGCGAGCGCAGGCGAGCTGGCCCGCATGTCGTGGCCGATCACCACCTGCGAGGCACCGTCGCGGACCAGTCGGGCGAACGCGCCGCCGACGTCGGCGACGAAAGCCTCGTCGATTTCCTCCCCAACCAAGCCGCGGACGTCATACGCCTTGATGACGCGGTGAACTGCCGCGGCGGGCCGAGACATAAAGCTCCTTGCGAAGGGGACCGTTGGCGCCAGCCTAACCGTCGGGCTGCACGCAGATGGCGGCTAGTCGGGCTACGCCCGGGCTAGTCCGTCGGGTCCGGCAGAACCCGCAGGTGGCCTCGGCGCCTGCCGTTGGACTCCGGCCGTCGAGCGACGGGTGCCATGAGCGCGCCACCGTGTACGCCGGTGGCGGGATCGGAGAAGCCCGCCGCCACCCCGTTGATCGGCGGTGGACCGTCGCGGCGCTCGCGAACGGCGTCGGCGAGCGCCACCAGATCGTCCTCGTCGGGATGCGTGGGCAGCGGCCCCGCGTGCCGCACCAGCTCCCAGCCGCGCGGCGCGGTGATCCGGCCGGCGTGTGCGACACACAGATCCCAGGAATGCGGCTCGGACACGGTGGCCAACGGCCCGACGACGGCTGTCGAGTCCGAGTACACGAACGTCAGCGTCGCGACCGCATAGTGGGGACACCCGGGCCGACAGCAGCGACGGGGAACATTCACAGCGAGAGGTTATCGTGCGGAAACGTCGTAAGCCGCCGGACACGCGCAGCTATCGGAGCCCCGATCTCCAACCGTTACTCTTCGGATGTGGCCGAGCGCAGATTACGCGGATCACGCCGCAGCCGGGAGATGCGCGGTCCGCTGCTCCCACCGACCGTTCCGGGTTGGCGCAGTCGCGCCGAACGGTTCGACATGGCGGTGCTGGAGGCTTATGAACCGATCGAGCGGCGATGGCAGGATCGAGTGTCCGGACTCGACGTCGCGGTCGACGAGATCCCCCGGATCTCGCCGAAGGATCCTGATTCCGTGCAGTGGCCGCCGGAAGTGGTGGCAGACGGGCCGATCGCACTTGCACGTTTGATACCGGCCGGGGTCGATGTCCGCGGCAACGCGACACGCGCGCGAATTGTGTTGTTCCGCAAGCCGATTGAGCGTCGGGCGAAGGACACCGTCGACCTCGCCGACCTGCTGCATGAAGTTCTGGTGGCTCAGGTGGCCACGTATCTCGGTGTCGAACCTTCTGTCATCGACCCGACGATCGACGACGAATGAGCTAACGAATCAGACGATCCCGCGCTTGAGGCGGCGACGCTCCCGCTCGGAAAGCCCGCCCCAGATCCCAAAGCGCTCGTCGTGGGCCAGTGCGTATTCCAGGCAGCGATCGCGGACCTCGCAACCCAGGCAGATTCGCTTGGCTTCGCGGGTCGAGCCGCCCTTTTCGGGGAAAAACGCCTCCGGGTCGGTTTGAGCGCACAATGCGCGCTCTTGCCATTGATCATCTTCGGTAGTTGCCGGAGCAACGTCATATCTCTCGGGTTGGTCGGGCACCAAACTCAATTGAGGACGTCCCGGCAACCCAATCGGTGTAGGTCCGGTAATGGTGTGACGGATGTCGCCTACTGAGCCGAGAATCCGGTTGTCGAAACGATCATCTTGCCCGGATTGGGCCTGCTCAAACGCCATGCTCCGCCTCCTCACCTGTGTCTCGTAGATCCCTGCTTTGAGCCGCACTATTTCCATGTGTGGCCATCTCAATTCGAACAAGTGATCGAATCTCGGTCTGCGCCACCGAAACCGGCCGTCCAACCAGGAAATGACACTGCTGTGATTACACACGTGTTAGCTGCCGGGGTCAAGCGCTGGAACAGGAATTCATACCATTTCGTGACACGAATTCGGCGCGTCGTCACGTCGGCGTGTCCGTCACACCACCGCGCCGCACGGACGTCATGGGGCACCGCCTAGTCTCGATCAATGTGAAGGTCACGGTTCTGGTCGGCGGCGTCGGCGGTGCGCGCTTCCTGCTGGGCGTGCAGCACCTGTTGGGGCTCGGCCGCTTCAGCGGGTCGTCCGCCGGGTCCCAATCAGATAACGAACTGACTGCGATCGTCAATGTGGGCGACGACTCGTGGATGTTCGGGGTGCGGATCTGCCCCGATCTCGACACGTGCATGTACACCCTTGGCGGCGGCATCGACACCGAACGCGGTTGGGGTCGTCGCGACGAAACCTGGCACGCCAAAGAGGAACTCGCGGCCTATGGCGTACAACCGGATTGGTTCGGCCTCGGCGACCGCGATCTCGCCACTCATCTGGTCCGCAGCCAGATGCTGCGCGCGGGTTATCCGCTGTCGCAAGTGACCGAGGCGCTGTGCGACCGATGGCAACCCGGCGCGCGACTGCTTCCGGCCAGCGACGACCGCAGCGAAACCCACGTCGTCATCACGGATCCGGCGGACGGCGAGAAACGCGCCATCCACTTCGAGGAATGGTGGGTTCGCTACCGCGCGCAGGTGCCGACGCACAGTTTCGCGTTCGTCGGCGCCGACAAAGCCACCGCGGGTCCCGGTGTGGCCGAGGCCATCGAGAACGCCGACGTGGTGCTGCTTGCGCCGTCCAACCCGGTGGTGAGCATCGGCGCCATACTCGCCGTGCCTGGCATCCGTGGCGCGCTGCGCTCGACGACGGCCAGGGTGATCGGCTACTCCCCCATCATCGACGGAAAGCCGCTGCGCGGCATGGCCGATGAATGCCTTTCGGTGATCGGCGTGGCCAGCACATCCGAAGCGGTCGGCGGCTATTACGGGGCCCGTTCCGGTGTCGGCATCCTCGACGGCTGGCTGGTGCACGAGGGCGACCATGCCGAGATCCCCGGTGTCGAGGTGCGATCGGTGCCGCTGCTGATGACCGACCCGCAGACCACCGCCGAGATGGTGCGCGCCGGACTCGATCTCGCGGGGGTGAAGCCATGACGGAGCACGGTTCGGCGGCGTCCGTCGAAATCCTTCCGGTGCGCGGACTTCCAGAGTTCCGGCCTGGTGACGACCTCGCCGCGGCGCTCGCAGACGCCGCATCGTGGTTGCGCGACGACGACGTCGTGGTGATCACCAGCAAGGTGGTCTCCAAGTGCGAGGGCCGCATCGTCGACGCACCGACCGACCCGGAGCAGCGGGACGCGCTGCGGCGCAAGCTGATCGACGCGGAGGCCGTGCGGGTGCTCGCACGCAAGGGGCGCACGCTGATCACCGAGAACGCGCTCGGCCTGGTGCAGGCCGCCGCGGGCGTCGACGGCTCCAACGTCGACTCGGGCGAGTTGGCGCTGCTGCCCACCGATCCCGACGGCAGTGCGGCGGCGCTGCGCGACGGGCTGCGCGAACGACTCGGCGTCACCGTCGGCGTCGTGATCACCGACACCATGGGCCGGGCGTGGCGCAACGGCCAGACCGACTTCGCGATAGGCGCCGCGGGCCTGACCGTGCTGCACGGCTATGCGGGGTCGCAGGACCGGCACGGCAACGACCTGATCGTCACCGAGATCGCCGTCGCCGACGAGATCGCCGCGGCGGCTGATCTGGTGAAGGGCAAGCTGACCGATATCCCGGTGGCGGTGGTGCGTGGACTCACGTTGTCGGACAACGGATCAAACGCGCGCACACTGCTGCGGCCGGGAGACGACGACCTGTTCTGGCTCGGCACCGAAGAAGCCATCGCCCTCGGTCGCAGTCAAGCGCAACTGCTGCGCCGGTCGGTGCGCCGGTTCAGCGCAGCGCCGGTGCCGCCTGACCTCGTCGAGGCGGCTGTCGGCGAAGCACTCACCGCGCCGGCACCGCACCACACCCGGCCGGTGCGGTTCGTGTGGCTGCAGGACTCAGGCAGGCGGGTTCGGCTGTTGGACCGGATGAAGGATCGCTGGCGCGCCGACCTGACCGGCGACGGCCGTACGCCGGATGCGGTTCAACGGCGCGTCGGCCGCGGCCAGATCCTCTACGACGCGCCCGAACTCGTCATCCCGTTCATGGTGCCCGACGGCGCGCACAGCTATCCGGACGCCGCGCGCACCGCCGCCGAGCACACCATGTTCACGGTCGCGGTCGGCGCCGCGGTACAGGCCTTGTTGGTGGGGCTGGCCGTGCGTGGCGTCGGCAGCTGCTGGATCGGTTCGACGATCTTCGCCGCCGACCTGGTGCGCGAGGAACTGGACCTGCCGTCGGACTGGGAACCGTTGGGCGCCATTGCGATCGGCTACCCCGATGAGGAGTCCGGACCCCGCGATCCGGTCGGCACTGACGGTCTGCTGATCCGCAAGTGAGCCTGCACGAATCGGCGGTGACGACGCTGACACGTTGGTGCACAACGGATCCCACGCAGGACACGCTGCGGCACGCGGCGCTGGCGTTTCTCGCCGCACGGCCCGACGGATGTCTGCGCTCGTGTGCGCCCGGCCATGTGACCGGCTCCGCGCTGGTGCTCGACCACACCGGCACCCATGCGCTGCTGACACTGCATCCGCGGATCGGGCGATGGCTGCAGTTGGGTGGGCACTGTGAGGACACCGACGCCGGCATCGTCGCCGCCGCACTGCGCGAGGCCACCGA
Source organism: Mycobacterium sp. 3519A (assembly GCF_900240945.1). NCBI lineage: Bacteria > Bacillati > Actinomycetota > Actinomycetes > Mycobacteriales > Mycobacteriaceae > Mycobacterium > Mycobacterium sp. 3519A. The sequence goes on along the minus strand of NZ_OESG01000013.1, from coordinate 1,006,140 downwards.
GGAGTCCGGCATCGACGACCTCACCATCGATCCCGAGCCCGCCGCGCTACACGTGCACCCGGTCACCTGCTCGTTGGGGGTGCCGACGCGTCACCTCGACATCCAGTTCATCGCGCACGCGCCCGCGAACGCCGAAATCGCGGTCAGCGACGAGTCTTTGGACCTGCGCTGGTGGCCGCTCGACGCGCTACCGGAGGACTGCGACTTCGGTCTCACCCAACTGGTGGACGCCGCGCGCCGTCGAGTGGCCACTTTTGACACGGTTCGCCGCGGCGGTTTCACGCTGTGATTGCAACAGCGGGTGGTTTTGACGGGTTTGAGAGTAGTTCGTCGAGGGTTTCGGCTGGGGTCTTCCAGCTCAGGGTTTGCCGGGGCCGGTTGTTGAGCTTGGCGGCGACGTAGTCCAGATAGTCTGCCGGGAAGATCGACAAGTCGGTGCCTTTAGCAAAGTATTGGCGCAGCAGTCCGTTGGTGTTCTCGTTGGTCCCGCGCTGCCATGGTGAGTGCGGATCACAGAAGTAGATATCTAATTCCGTCGCTGCGGCGATAGCGGCGTGATTGGCCATCTCTTTGCCTTGATCCCAGGTCAGTGTCTTACGCAGAATCGCCGGCAGCTGAGCCATTTTCGCGACGATGGCCTCTTGCACTGCCAGGGCACCGTGGTCGTCAGGCAGATGCAGCAGCAGCACGAACCGAGTCATGCGTTCGACCACGGTGCCGATCGCCGAACCCGATGCGGTGCTACCCATGATCAGGTCACCTTCCCAGTGGCCGGGTACGGCACGGTCTTCGACCTCCGGTGGACGCTCGCTGATGTTGACCATGTCGCGGATTTGCCCTCGGCGCTGGTTACCGCGTCGTTGAGGCTTGCGCAACGCCCGCCCAGTGCGTAGACATTTGTGCAGCTCACGGCGCAGATTTCCTTTACCCTGCACGTAGATCGACTGATAGATGGTCTCGTGGGACACCCGCATCTCCGCATCGTCGGGAAATTCGATCGGCAGCCGGTTGGCGATCTGTTGAGGACTGTGGTCGTCTAGCAGCCGATTCTGCACCTCAAGGTGCAACCGTTCATTGGTGGCCAGCTTGCGCGGTTTCGGGCGTCGAGCCCGCGCGTGAGCACGCGCCTGTGCGACGCCGGCCCGATACCTCGGCGTGGCATCCCAGCCGCCGTGCCGTTGCGCCCCGAACCGGTACCGCGAACGATATCGTCCACGGCAGAACGCGTTTCGGTCGATCTCACGCATGACCGTCGAGGCCGGGCGGCCCAGCCGCCTGCCGATCTGCCGAATGCTTTCCCCTCTGGCAATGCCGTCTTGAATTTCGTTACGTTCGTCTTCGCCCAGCCGCGACCACTTCCGCACACCGGTCTCATCAGGAAATTTGGGTCTCACCCCGCCAGCATCGGCAAACCAGCGCCAGCCGGTGCGCACCGACACACCGACTGCCTGCGCCGCCTCCACCACCGACGTGCCATCGCCGACATGACCCCAGAACTGACGACCAACACAGGCATAACGCGACGGACGCATCAACAACTCCTCAGCTAGGAGCCGTTGCAATCACCCCTTGAACCTGAGCGCGATTAGCGTGCGATAACGGGCCACTCGGCGAAAAGCTAGACGTCGGTCGAGTAGCGGATGCCGCCGTCGGGGATGGTGACCCCCGGCCAGACCCTTGCGCCGCGCAACAATTCGCACCGCGCACCGATGTCCGCGCCGTCGCCGATGACACCGTCGCGGATCAGCGCCCTCGGGCCGATGCGAGCGCCGAAGCCGATGATCGAGCGTTCGATCACCGCGCCCGCCCCGATGCACGCACCGTCGAAGATCACCGCACCGTCCAGCCGCGCACCCGCGCCGATCTCGGCGCCGCGGCCGACCACCGTGCCGCCGATCAACAGCGCGCCCGGCGCCACGGCCGCACCGTCGTGCACCAACTTCTCGCCCCGCTGACCACCGAGCGCGGGCGACGGCGCAATGCCGCGGACCAGATCGGCTGAGCCGCGCACGAAGTCGTCAGGGGTGCCCATGTCACGCCAGTACGTCGAGTCGACGTAACCGCACACCCGAAGACCGTCGGACAACAGACCGGGGAAGATCTCACGCTCCACCGACAGCGCGCGGCCCTTCGGGATCTGCTCGATCACCTCACGCTTGAACACGTAGCAGCCCGCGTTGATCTGGTCGGTCGGCGGATCCTGCGTCTTTTCGAGGAACGCGGTCACCACACCGTCGGAATCGGTGGGCACACAACCGAATGCGCGCGGATCGCCGACGCGGACCAGATGCAGCGTGACGTCGGCGCCGCTGTCGCCGTGCGAGTCGAGCAGTGCCCGCAGATCCGCACCGGAGAGCACGTCGCCGTTGAACACCAGCGCGGTGTCGTAGCGCAGCTTCTCCGACACGTTGGCGATGCCGCCGCCGGTGCCCAGCGGTTCCTCTTCGACCACATAGTCGATCTGCAAACCCAGCTTCGACCCGTCACCGAACTCCGACTCGAACACCCCCGCCTTGTAGGAGGTGCCCAGTACGACGTGCTCGATGCCCGCATCGGCGATACGCGACAGCAAATGGGTCAGGAACGGCAACCCCGCGGTCGGCAGCATCGGTTTGGGCGCCGACAGGGTCAACGGGCGCAGCCGCGTGCCCATGCCGCCGACGAGTACGACCGCATCCACCTCCGCCGGATTGACCACTAGAGCCGCCCCTTCCTCTGCTTGCGCCGGGTATCGCGAACCACCAGGCCCGCCCGCGCAGCCAGCGCGCCCCTGATCGTCCACCGCAGTGGCGCCTGCCACAGCTTCGGATGCCGATCTGCCAGGAAAGTGTAGGTGCTCGTATGGTGGGCCGCCAAGTTGCGGGCCGGATCGCGACCCGTGGCGTGGCCCTTGTCGTGCAAAATCTCCGCCGACGGCACATAAATGTTCTGCCAGCCCGCCCTGCCGAGGCGATCTCCCAGGTCGACGTCCTCCATGTACATGAAATAGCGCTCATCGAAGCCGGCCACCTCATCGAAGGCGGCGCGCCTCAGCAACAAGCAGGACCCGGACAACCAGCCGACAGGACGTTCGCTGGGTTCGGTGCGCTCCTGGCGGTATTCGGCCGTCCACGGGTTGGTTTTCCAGAACGGGCCGACGACGGCGTGCATGCCGCCGCGGATCAGGCTGGGCAGGTGGCGGGCCGACGGATATACCGAACCGTCCGGATCACGGATCAGCGGCCCAAGCGCGCCCGCCTTGGGCCACCGTTCGGCCGCCTCCAACAGCAGGTCGATGCTGCGCGGCCCCCACTGCACATCCGGGTTGGCGACCACCAGAAACTCGGACTCCGGCATGATCTCCGCGACCGCGCGGTTCACCGCGGTGCCGTAGCCCAGGTTGCCGTCCATGCGCAGCAGTCGGGCGTTGGGATAGCGCTGCGTCGCCTCCTCGGGCGCACCGTCGGTCGAACCGTTGTCGGCCATGATCACCGTCACGGGCCGTTCGGTGGCATGCGAGAGGGACGCCAGGAACCGATCGAGGTGTGGGCCCGGTGAATACGTCACCGTCACCACGGCCAGGCCGTCGCTCACGCGACAGAAACCAGTTCGTCACTCATTGGCTAGAGGGTAGCCCCATCCGAATGGGCCACCGCAGCAACGGCAACCAACAACAGTGTCTGCCCTTCAGCCCGGTAGTCTGTCTAACGGCCGCTAAGGGGTAGGGAGACGGCGGCCGGGAAAGGACGAGCAGTATGCCCGCGTTCGACTACGTCATTCTCGGTGCCGGAGCCGCCGGCTGTGTGCTGGCCAATCGGCTCTCGGAGGATCCCCGAACCGAGGTGCTGCTGGTCGAAGCGGGCCCACCGGCCCGCGGCCCGTACTTCGCCATCCCGATGATGGGCGCAGGCCTGTTCGAGCAACGGACCGACCACCCGGACCCGCTCGCGTACGAGGGTTATAGGCACAGCTTCGTCTACCAACTGCAGCCCTACGGCGCCGCCGACAAACTCAACGAACGCTGGGTGCGCGGCAAAGCGGTCGGCGGCTCCACCGCCATCAACGGCCTGGTCTACAACCGCGGCAACCGCGAGGACTACGACGAGCTCGAGCGGCTCGGCAACCACGGCTGGGGTTGGGACAACATTCTGCCGATCTTCAAGGCTTTCGAGGACAACCAGTTCGGGCCCTCACCGACACGCGGCGTCGGCGGCCCGCTGCACATCTCGCAGCCGCGGTTCCCAGATGAATTGAGCCAGTACATCATTGACGCCGCAGCCAACACCGGCCTGCACAGCGTCGAGGACTACAACGAATCCGACGAGGAACGCGTCGGGCCCGCGATGGCCATGATCCGCCGCGGACTACGGGTCAGCGCGGCCAAGGCGTTCCTCGATCCGGTGCTCAAGCGGCCCAACCTGCACCTGGCCACCGACACCTACGCGCAGCGGTTGATCTTCGAGAACGGCCGCGCCGTCGGCGCCGAGATCCGCACCGGCGGCAACACTTCCGAAGTGCGCGCGCGTCGAGAGGTGATCGTGGCGATGGGCGCACTGCACACGCCGAAGATCCTGCAGCTGTCCGGCGTCGGCCCCCGCGATGTGCTCGAAAAGGCCGGTGTGCCAGTGTATCTCGAGCGCGACAATGTCGGTCGCCGGATGACCGAGCACTTCTGCGCCATCGTCACCTACCGGCTGAAGGACGACCTCGGCTACAACCGGCAGCTGCGCACCACGGTCGGCAAAGCCCTTGCGGCGCTGAAGTTTGCGGCCACCCGCAGGGGCCCGCTGGCCACCCCGACCGGCGACGTGATGGCGATCTTCAAGACCAGGCCCGAACTCGACCGCGTCGACGGCCAGTTCCTCGCCCGGCTGATGTCGGTGGCCGATGTCAGCGGCGGTGAACGCGGTCAAATCGATTCGCACGGCGGCGTTTCGTGCGCGGCTGAGATCCTGCGGCCGACGTCGGAGGGCCGACTGTGGATTACCTCACCCGATCCCAGCGCTGCGCTGTCGATCGAGCCCAATTACCTGGCCACCGAGTACGACCGCACGACGATGGTCGGTGTGGTGCGCAAGATCCGGCAGATCTTCGAGCAGTCGCCGCTGGCCGAACACGTCGAGAAGGAGACGACGCCGGGTAAGAGCGTGCAGACCGACGAGGAGATCATCGACGCCACCATCAAGACCGGCGCCACCGGCAGCCATGCGGCAGGCACGTGCATGATGGGGCCCACCGACGACGAGATCGTCGACGATCAGTTGCGCGTCCGCGGTATCGAGGGACTGCGCATCGTCGACTGCTCGATCATGCCGAAGCAGATGTCGGGCAACCTCGCCGGTCCGATGCTGGCAATGGCCGCGCGCGCCGCGGAGTTGATCTTGGACACCGCGCCCGCTGAAAAGGCCCGTCGCGCCTGATCACTGCGCCATCGCGGCGACCACCGCAGCGCGCCACGGACGCAGCGGCTCCAGACCCGCCTCGGTCGAGCGCCGCGCCGACAGCGCCGAATAGGCCGGTCGCGGCGCCGGCCGCGGATGCCGGTCGGTGCCCACCGGACGAACCCGCGCCGGATCGGCGCCCACCGCTTCGAACACCGCTTGCGCCTGCTCGAAGCGACTGACCGCGCCCTCGTTGGCGGCGTGCAGGATCGGCTCGCGGATCGAGCCGTCGTCGGCGAGTTGAAGCAGGGCGTCGACGAGATCGCCCACGTACGTGGGTGATCCGATCTGATCGGCCACCACCTCCACTTCGCCGTCACCGGCCGCCAACCGACGCATGACGGCGGCGAAGTCCTTGCCGTCGGCGCCTTCATACACCCACGCGGTCCGCACGATGTGCGCATCAGGCATCGCCGCCAGCGCCAGCACCTCACCCTCCAGCTTGGTGCGGCCGTACACGCTCAGCGGCCCGGTTTCGTCGTCGATCTCGTAGGGATGGCGCTGATCGCCGGCAAACACGTAGTCGGTGGAGATGTGGATCAGGTCGGCGCCCGCACGCGCGCAGGCCCGCGCGATGTTCTCGACGCCGACGGCGTTGACCGCGTGCGCCCGGTCGGGTTCCTGTTCGGCGGCGTCGACCTGGGTATACGCCGCGCAGTTGATCACGACGTCGCCGGCTTGGATATGGCGTTCGGCGGCGGTCGCATCGGTGATGTCCCATTCGGCCGAGGTCAGCGCCAGCACGTCGCGGCCCTGCTGGCGGGATTTCGCGGCCAGACGACGCCCCACCATGCCGCCGGCACCGGAGATAACAATTCGGTCAGACATGCACTCGAGTCTGGCACGCCGACCCTGGCTACCCCGTCTGCGGCGGCGTCGCAAGTAACCTGGGCAGGTGCCCGCTCGCCTGACCCGCGTCATCGCTGTCGCGGTGGCCCTGGCCATCGTCGTCGGCACCGGTGTCGCGTGGGGAAAGATCCGCTCGTTCGAATCCGGCATCAACCACTTCTCGTCCATCGCGCTCGGCGAGGGCGGCGCCGACGGCGCGATCGACATTTTGCTGGTCGGGTTGGACAGTCGCACCGACGCGCACGGCAACCCGTTGTCGGCGGAGGAACTGGCGACGCTGCGGGCAGGCGACGACGAATCCACCAACACCGACACGATCATCCTGGTCCGCATCCCGAACAACGGAAAGTCGGCGACGGCCATCTCCATTCCCCGCGACTCCTACGTCCAGACGCCGGGCGGGAACAAGATGAAGATCAACGGGGTCTACGGTTCGGCGTACTTCGAGAAGAAGACCGAACTCGTCGAGCAGGACGGCATGGACCCGGCGAAGGCCGAACCGGAAGCGACCGAAGCGGGCCGCGAAGCCTTGATCAAGACGGTCGCCAACCTGACCGGGGTGACCGTCGACCATTACGCCGAAATCGGTCTGCTCGGTTTCGCGTTGATCACCGACGCGCTCGGCGGCGTCAACGTCTGCCTGAAAAACCCTGTGTACGAACCTCTTTCCGGAGCCGATTTCCCGGCGGGCTGGCAGAAGCTGAACGGCCCGCAGGCGCTGAGTTTCGTCAGGCAGCGCCACGACCTTCCGCGCGGCGACCTGGACCGGGTGACCCGCCAGCAGGCGGTGATGGCGTCGCTGGCGCACGACGTGATCTCCAGCAAGACGCTGTCGAGCCCGGCGACCCTGAACCGCCTGCAGGACGCGGTGCAGCGCTCGGTGGTGCTGTCCGACGGTTGGGACATCATGGATTTCATCGAGCAACTGCAGAAGCTGGCGGCGGGCAGCGTCGCGTTCGCCACCATCCCGATCGTCGAAGAGGCCGGCTGGAGCGACGACGGGATGCAGAGCGTGGTGCGCGTCGACCCGGCCCACGTCAAGGAGTGGGTGGCCAGCCTGCTGCACGACCAGGACCAGGGTAAGACCGAGCAATTGGCTTATGCGCCAAGCAAAACGACCGTCGACGTGATCAACGACACCGACATCAACGGTTTGGCGGCTGCCGTGTCGCAGGTGCTCACCAGCAAGGGTTTCGCGTCGGGCAACGTCGGCAACAACGACGGCGGTCACGTCACCGGCAGCCAGGTGCAGGCCGCCAAGGCCGACGACCTCGGAGCGCAAGCGGTCGCCAAGGAACTCGGCGGCATCCCGGTGGTCGAGAACGCCTCGGTGGCGCCGGGTTCGGCGCGTGTGGTGCTGGCCGGTGACTACACGGGGCCGGGGTCCAGCGGTGTCGATCCTTCGCTTGGCACCGTAGACCAGGCCGCCGCGGGAAGCTCCGATGCGGGCGATGCCGAGCCTGCGCCGTCGCCGATCCTCACCGCGGGCACCAACGACCCGGAGTGCGTGAACTGACCACGCTGACATCGGCACTGCTGGATCCGCTGATGGCGGCCGACCCGATGGGCCCGCGCATCACGTACTACGACGACGCCACCGCCGAACGCATCGAACTGTCGACCGTCACGCTGGCCAACTGGGCGGCCAAGACCGGCAACCTGCTGCGCGACGAGTTGGGCGCCGGGCCGGGCAGCCGGGTCGCGGTGCTGCTGCCCGCGCACTGGCAGACGGCCGCCGTCCTGCTCGGAATCTGGTGGATCGGCGCGGAAGTCGTAATGGACGGAGATGCTGAGGTCGCGTTGTGCACGGCGGACCGGTTGGCGGATGCCGACGCTGCCGTCGGCGTCGGCGAGATCGCGGTGCTCTCGCTCGACCCGTTCGGCAAGCCGGTCGCCGATCTGCCGGTCGGGCTCACCGATTACGCGACCGCGGTGCGGGTGCACGGCGACCAGATCTCCCCGGAATCCCGGCCCGGGCCGGCACTGGACGGCCGCACGGTCGCCGACGTGCTCGCGGCCGCCCAATCTTCGGCCGCCGCACAGGGTTTCACCGGTGACGACCGGGTGATGTCGACGGCAGGCTGGGCGACCGCCGACGAGCTGATCGCCAACCTGCTGGCGGTGTTCGCCGCGGGCGCCTCGCTGGTGCAGGTGGCCAACCCGGACACCGCGGCGCTGGACCGTCGTCGCGAGATGGAGAAAGTCACCCGCGGATAGCGCCAGAGTGCCACGCTGACGACATGATCGGTCGGCGCGAGTTTCTGGTGTTCGGGGCCGCTGCGGGGGTGGCGGCCGCCTGCTCGAAACCGCAGCAGTCGCCTGCAGGCCCGCCGGCGACCGACGTCGCGATGGCGGCGCGCGAGACCGACATCGACCTGGGCGGCGTCAGGGTCCACACGTGGACCTACGGCGATCAGGTGCCGGCACGCGAGATCCGGTTGAAGAAGGGTGACCGGTTGCGTGCCGAGTTGACCAACTCCTTGCCCCAGGGCGTGACCGTGCACTGGCACGGCATCGCGATCGTCAACGACATGGACGGCGTCCCCGACCTGACGCAGGCACCGGTGGCGACCGGCCAGAAGTTCACCTACGACTTCGTGGTGCCCGACGCCGGAACGTACTGGTTCCATTCGCATGTCGGCACACAACTCGACCGCGGCCTGTACGGTCCGCTGATCATCGAGGACCCCGGCGAAAAGGCCGACTACGACGACGAACTGGTGGTCGTTCTCGACGACTGGATCGACGGCACTGGCACCGACCCGGACCAGGTGTTCGCCAAACTACGCAGGACGGGCATGAGGCCGATGGCGCCTGGCGGCCCCGGTGTGACGCCGACCAGCCCGCTGGGCGCGGACGGCGGTGACGTCGACTATCCGTACTTCATCGTCAACGGCCGCGTCCCCACCGATCCGCAGGTGGTGAACTACCTTGCCGGCCAACGGATTCGACTTCGGATCATCAACGCCGGATCAGATACCGCCTTCCGCGTCGCGGTGCCGGACGCGTCGATGCGGGTCATCCAGACCGACGGCTACCCGGTGGTGCCGGTGCAGGTCAATTCGGTGATCCTCGGCATGGGTGAACGAGTCGATGCGCTGGTGACGGTGAACGACTCACGGCCGCTGGTGGCGGTGCCGGAGGGCAAACAGGGTCACGCGCAGTTGAACCTGCGGGTCAACAACGTTGCGAGCACCGTCAACGTCGATGAGTTCGTTGCCGCGGTGCGCAAAGAGACCCCGCTGGACACCGCATCGTTGTCACCGACACCGGAGGTGACACTGCCTGCCAGGGCGCCGGATCAGGTCTTCGACGCCCATCTGACCGGGCCGGTCGACGGCTACAACTGGCCGGTCAACGGCAAGCTCTACGACCCAAAAGCCAGTGGTGTGCCGGTGCACCCGAAGCAACGGGTGCGAATCCGGTTCATCAACGATTCGATGATGTTCCACCCATTTCACTTGCACGGCCACACCTTTGAAGTGATGGACGGCGAGACACCCAAGGCGCGCAAGGACACGGTGCTGGTGCCACCGAAGCAAACCGTCACGGTCGACTTCGACACCGACAACCCCGGCAAGTGGATCAGCCACTGCCACAACACCTATCACCTGGAAGCCGGTATGGCGTTCTTCGTGGAGTACGTCTAACCCTCGGGATAGAACAGGAACAGCACGCACCCCTCCGCCGACTGCGGCACGTGCCAGGAACCGGCGGGCGCATGCAGGAAGGTGCCCGCGGGATAGTCGTTCACCCCGTCGTTGAACACCCCGGACACCACGTACACCTCCTCCGGCCCGGGACTGTGGTGATCCTCCCCGCGCCACACCGCGCCGGGGCGGATCGTCGTGATCGCGGCCTTCGCTCCGTTGGGCCCTGTCCACAGCAGCCGGACGGTGATCCCGGGAAAGACTTCCCGCTCCGGCACATCCGACGTGTGAACCCATTCGTAGCCGGGAGCGTTCGGGCCGAACAGGGCCAGATCTCCCGCATGCTGTTGACTCACACACCCCAGGGTAGGACGCGTGCCGGGCGCCGCGCCAAGCGTCCTACTTCAGCAGCGCACGCGACATGACGACGCGCTGAATCTGGTTGGTGCCCTCGTAGATCTGGGTGATCTTGGCGTCACGCATGAACCGCTCGACCGGGAAGTCGGTGGTGTATCCGTAGCCGCCGAACAACTGCACGGCATCGGTGGTGACCTCCATCGCGACGTCGGAGGCGAAGCATTTCGACGCCGATGAGATGAAGCCGAGGTTGGCCTCGCCGCGCTCTGCCCGCGCCGCCGCGGTGTACACCATCAGCCGAGCGGCCTCCAACTTCATCGCCATGTCGGCGAGCATGAACTGCACAGCCTGGAAGTCGGCGATCGCCTTGCCGAACTGCTTGCGCTCCTTGACATATGCGATGGCCGCATCCAGCGCCCCCTGCGCGATACCCACCGCCTGAGCGCCGATGGTCGGCCGGGTGTGGTCGAGCGTCGCAAGCGCCGTCTTGAAGCCGGTGCCCGGTTCGCCGATGATCCGGTCGCCGGGGATGCGGCAGTCCTCGAAGTACAACTCGGTGGTGGGCGAACCCTTGATGCCCATCTTGTGTTCCTTGGCGCCCACCGAGAAACCGGGATCGTCCTTGTGCACCACGAACGCCGAGATGCCGTTGGCGCCCTTGTCCGGATCGGTCACGGCCATCACGGTGTACCACGTCGAGTGTCCGCCGTTGGAGATCCAGCACTTGGCGCCGTTGAGCACCCACTCGTCGCCCTCCTGGCGCGCGCGTGTGCGCATCGACGCGGCGTCGCTGCCCGCCTCCCGTTCGGAGAGCGCGTACGACGCGACAGCCTCACCCGACGCGATCGACGGCAGCACCCGCTTCTTGAGTTCCTCGGAACCCCGCAACAGCATGCCCATGGTGCCCAGCTTGTTGCAGATCGGGATCAGCGACGACGACGCGCACACCCGCGCCACTTCTTCGATGACGATGCAGGCGGCGATCGAGTCGCCGCCCTGGCCGCCGTACTCCTCGGGAATGTGGATCGCGGCGAACCCCGACGACGTCAGCGCCGCCAGCGCTTCATCGGTGTATCGGGCCTTCTCGTCGACGTCGGCCGCGTACGGCGCGATCTCCTTCTCACACAGATCACGCAGCACCGCGCGCAACTCGATGTGCTCGTCGGGAAGCTTGAAAGCGTCGAACGACGGATTACCAAAGGCCATGGCGACTCCTTGCTACTCGCCGGTAACCTTACCGTTTACCTCCGGACACGACCTGAAGCCCTCGCACCATCGAACGGTAGGTGCTGTGGTAGAGCGTGCGGGCCAACTGGCTCTTACGGAGGATGTCCTTGGCGCCCTGCGGCGCGATGAGCCCGACCTCGTGACCGGCGAACTCCGACGTCGCCGTCGTCAGCCGCAGCTTGCCCGCCAGCGCCGACTCGACCTCGCCGCGGTAGAACTCGCTGTGCTCGGCCTGGGTGAAGAACACCTTGTTGAAGCCGATCAGGAACGGCACCAGCTTGGCGCCATCGTTCAGATACCGCAGCGTGCCGGTGGCGACGCCGGGCCAGTACTCGTTGAACACGTCGTCGGCGATCACGATGCCGCCGTCGGCCAGCGTCGCCTCGGCCAGTTTCATATCGCTGTAGACGATGTCGTCGGTGTGCCCGCCGTCGACGGAGAAGAAGCGGACGTCGCCGCCCGCGAGCTCACGCAGCTTGCCAGGGTCGAGCTTGGTCGAGTCGCCCTGATGCACCGAGACGTCGTCCATCGAGGACCACAGCTTGACGTTGTTGGCGAACTTCTCGTAGTCGCCGTGCCCGGAGCCGTCGACGTTGAGATCCTGGTCGCCGAAGATGTCGATGGCCACCGACCGGCCCCCCGGCCGCTGCAGCAGGCGCAAACCGATGAACAGTTTGCCGTGGTGCACGCCGATCTCAGCGACGGCACCCGACACCTGCTTTGCGCGCTGAGCCGCGTCGAGGACATCGAGAACCAGAAGAATCTCTGGCTCCAGGAAGCCTGTGACGAACCGCTGGCCAATTGCCCGGTATCGATTGAAGTTTGGCTGCATCGGTAGGCAGCCTACTGCCCGAGCAGCCGATTTCGCAGTGCGGCGTCCTTTTGCAGCACCATGTCTGCCAGGTTGCTCTGGAATTCGGCCATCCGCGTCCGCAACGCCTCGTCGGACGCCCCCAGGATCCGCACCGCGAGCAGTCCGGCGTTGCGGGCGCCGCCGATCGACACCGTCGCCACCGGCACGCCCGCGGGCATCTGCACGATCGACAGCAGCGAATCCATGCCGTCGAGCTTGGCCAGCGGCACCGGCACCCCGATCACGGGCAGCGGTGTCGCCGAGGCGACCATGCCGGGCAGATGGGCGGCGCCGCCCGCGCCGGCGATGATCACCTCGATGCCGCGGCCCGCCGCGCTCTGCGCGTACTCGAGCATCCGGGCGGGGGTGCGATGTGCGGACACCACGCCCACCTCGAACGGCACGTCGAATTCGGCCAGCGCGTGGGCGGCCTCCTCCATCACCGACCAGTCGCTGTCGCTGCCCATGATCACGCCGACCCGCGCGTGGCTAGTCATGTCCACTCCATCCGTCCGTCCACTCGGCATGCGACAACCAGTGCGCGGCCCGCATCGCACGCTCCCTGACATCGGCGACGTAGTCGTCGTCGTCCAGCGATCCGCCGGGTGCACCGAGAATGTTGACGTGGCCGATCTTGCGGTTCGGCCGCTCCCCCTTGCCGTACAGGTGCACCCTGGCCTCCGGGATCCGGCCGAACAGGTGGTGCAGCCGCTCATCCATGCTCATCGCCGGGGTCTGCTGCGCGCCAATCACGTTGCCCATCACCGTGACCGGCGCGATCGGCGACGTCTCACCGAGTGGATAGTCGAGCACCGCCCTCAGGTGCTGCTCGAATTGCCCTGTGCGCGCGCCGTCCATGCTCCAGTGCCCCGAGTTGTGCGGACGCATCGCCAACTCGTTGACCACCAGCTTGCCGTCCACCGTTTCGAAGAGTTCGACCGCCAACACACCAACCACGCCGAGCTCGTGGGCCAGTCGCAAGGCGAGTTGCCCTGCCGCGCTCGCTAATTCGGCATCCAGCCGGGGTGCGGGAGCGATCACCTCGACGCAGATCCCGTCGCGCTGAACGGTTTGCACCACCGGCCACGCCGCGCCCTGCCCGAACGGTGAGCGCGCCACCAGCGCAGCCAACTCGCGGCGCATCGCGACCTTCTCCTCGACCAGCACCGCCGTGCCGTCGGCCAGGTAGCCGCTTGCGACCTCACGCGCCTGTTCGACGTCGCGCGCCAGCGTCACGCCGCGGCCGTCGTAGCCGCCGCGGGCCCTTTTGACCACCACGTCGGTGCCGACGCGGGCCGCGAACTTCTCGACGTCTGCGGGTTCGGTCACCTCCGCGAATCGCGGCACCGGGGCGCCGATCGCCTCGAGGCGGCGCCGCATCACCAGCTTGTCCTGCGCGTGAATCAGCGCCAAGGGCGGCGGCGCGACGTTCACACCGTCGGCGACCAGCTTTTCCAGCAGTTCGGTGGGCACGTGCTCGTGGTCGAACGTCAGCGCATCGGCCCCGGCAGCGGCCTTCTGCAGGGCCTGCAGGTCGGTGTGCGCGCCGATCACGACATCCGGGCTGACCTGGGCGGCCGGGTCGTCGGGGCTGGCGGCCAGCACGCGCAGCGTCTGACCCAGCGCAATCGCCGCCTGATGGGTCATCCTGGCCAGTTGCCCACCGCCGACCATGGTCACGACAGGAGGCGTCTTCGGGTCACGGGGCACGCCCAATATGTTGTCATGACCGTAACCGGCGCATTTACATACCGTGACCTGCGCGGGTACGCGTGCCTTCCGGTATTTCCGTAGACTGCGCTGTTGTGTCCTTCACCGATGCCACGATCGCACGGCTGCCCCGCCCGGTCCGGCCATACTTCGAGCGGCATCACGAACTGATCAAGTTCGCCATCGTGGGCGCGACGACGTTCGTCATCGACTCGGCGGTGTTCTACACCCTGAAGCTCACGGTGCTCGAGCCCAAGCCGGTGACCGCCAAGATCATCGCGGGCATCGTCGCGGTGATCGCGTCGTACATCCTCAACCGCGAATGGAGCTTCCAGAATCGCGGCGGACGTGAACGCCATCACGAGGCGCTGATGTTCTTCGCGTTCAGCGGTGTCGGCGTGCTGCTGTCCATGGCCCCGTTGTACTTCTCCAGCTACGTGCTGCAGTTGCGTGTTCCCGACGTGTCGCTGACCGTCGAGAACATCGCCGACTTCGTCTCCGCGTACATCATCGGCAACCTGCTGCAGATGGCGTTCCGGTTCTGGGCGTTCCGCCGTTGGGTGTTCCCCGACGAGTTCGGCCGTCACCCCGATATGGCCATCGAATCCACCTTCACCGCGGGCGGTCTGGCCGAGGTGCTCGAAGACGAGTACGAGCGCACGCATGAAGACGGCAAGGTCACGCCGCTGCGCCCCACCCGGCGCGCTCGCCGGCTGGGTCAGCTCGGCGATTCCTCCGAGCCCAGGGTGTCGAAGACTTCGTGATACAGCAGTGAGTGCACGCGTTCCACCCGTGGAATGTCGTGGAACTCAAGGGGATCCTGCGACGCCGACTCGATGATCAGCGTCCCCGTGCGCAACACCCGGTCGGTCAGCCCGTGCCGGAACTCGACGCTGTTGATCCGCGCCAGCGGAATGTCGATACCCGCCCTGGTGAGCAACCCGTGCCGGAACATCACCCGGCGGTCGGTGATGACGAAATGTGTTGTCCACCAATTGAGGAACGGCCACACCGTCAGCCATCCGATGATCACCAGCCAGATCACCCCGATGACGATGAGGATGACGTTGCGCGCGGTGCGATCCCAGTTCGTCTGGTTGACGTAACCTGCGCCGAACGCGGCCAACGCCGTGACGATCAACAGGATCAGCACCGGGCCGATCAACCGCTTCCAGTGCGGATGGCGGTGCAACACGACCTGCTCGTCGCCGGCGAGCACATTGTCCGGGTAGCCCACGGCAGCGACTCTACCCAGCCGAACCCCCGTCGAGCGGGAGTTAACCCGACTTGCAGTCGTTGGCCGCCGGTTTGCCCGCGAACCGGTCCGCCAACCAGGCCAGCACGGTCTCACCCGTCGGCGGATTGTGGCCGCCGCTGGGGTCGAAGTCGATGGTGATCGTGCCACCCATCTCGCATGCCTGCGCAATCCCGGCCGTGGTCCACTCCGCGTCGATGTACGGGTCCTGACCGCCGTACCAGACGTAAAGCGGTGCAGACAGCGGCTTCTGCGGTATCGCCCACTGCTTCAGCAGGTCCCGCAGATGAATCGCCGCATCGGCGTTGTCGGGCGCGAAATCGTTGGGGCCCAACCGCTTGATCGCCTCGCCGCGTTGGTAAGCCGTATCCTCACTGCACGCCGACATCGCGTTCCAGAACTCTTTGGCCGTGCCGTGGCGATACAGGTCGCGGTCGAGATCGGGGTGCAGACGCGCGAGCGATTCGATGATCGCCTGCGTCACCGCGCCCTGCTCGCGGCTCAGCTTGCCGTCCTGCGCCTTGTCGACGAGCCCCGACAGATCGGTCGGTGGTGACGTCGCGGCGGCGCCGACCAGGGTCAACTCAGGTGCATAGCTGGCCGCCTGTTCGTCTGCCGCCCATGCCGCGCCGCCACCCTGCGAACCGCCCATCGCGGCCCATTTGGTGGAGATGTCGGGAAAGGTGCGGCGCAACGCACGCACCGCGTCGATCATGTTCAGCCCGGCGGTCTTCGAATCCGCATAGGGGTGAACACCTTTGGTGCCAAGGCCCTGATAGTCGGGGAAAGCGACCGCGTATCCGAGCTTGGTCAGCACCCGCACCACGCCGATGTAGGAGGAAAGGTCAGGAGACAGCGACGGCGCACACTCGTTGTCGATGCCCAGCGTGCCGTGCCCGAAGCCGACCACCGGCCACCCGCCCTCGGGTGCCTTGCCCCTCGGCACGAACACCGATCCCGACACCACCGTCGGCGCTCCGGTGTCGCCGGAGGTGGACCGGTACAGCAATCTTGCGGCCTGCAAGTCCCTACCCATGAAGGTGCGGGTGACTCCCGGCATCGTGGTGGCCGAGACCAGGCTGCCCGGACCCGATCCCGTCAGATCGGCCGACGCCACGCGTGTCGGCGGGCCACCCGAGGACGGGAACAGATCGAGGAATTTGACGGCCGACGGCTGAAGATAAGGAAACACCATCACCACCGCCGCGATCCCGGCAACCAGAACAAGCGCTACACCGGACCAGAGCACTGAACGGCGCATGCGCCTCCTTGGCTTTCTCCTCGTCAGCAATGTGTCCAAGACCCGCGGCACAACCTACCCGACCAACCTTCGCATCGTCGGAAGCGAACGCGGCACACCGGTTTCAGCGCAGGTGCTCGATGTCTCCGGCGGATACCGCGACCTCGTCGCCGCCCGAATCGATGTGCAACCTGCCCTGCTCGTCGATCGACCGTGCAACACCGACCACGTCCCGCCCGCCGGGCAGAATCGCACGCACCTGCGAGCCGATGGTCACGCTGCGTGCCCGGTACTGTCCGATCAACTCGGCGTCGGCGCCGCCCGCCGCCTGCCAGCGGTCGATGCGGCGGCCCAACTCACGCAACAACGCCCGCGCGAGATCGGTGCGATCGGGCGCCTCGACTCCCAGGCTGCGCAGCGACGTCGCCTGCGCGTCCGGCACCTCGTCGTCGCGCAGCGTCACGTTGAGCCCGATGCCGATGACGATGAACCGCTGGGCCGCGGCGACCTCGGTCAGGATGCCTGCCAACTTCCGGCCACGCGCCAGTACGTCGTTGGGCCACTTGAGCCCCGCCTCGACACCGGCCACCGCAGCCACGGCGTCGACGACGGCCACGCCGGTGGCAAGGGGCAGCCAACCCCACGCGTCGGGCGGTACCCCGCCGGGGTCGACACCCACCGACATCGTCAACTGGGCGCCGGGAGACGTCCACACGCGGCCGTTGCGGCCCCGCCCTGCGGTCTGATGTTCGGCAATCAGAACCGCCCCGGCGATACTCTCGCCGGACGCCGCGCGGGCGAGCAGATCGGCGTTGGTCGACTCGGTGCGCTCGACCACGTCCAATTGCCACCACGGCGCCGCTAGGCCGTCGCGAAGCGCCGCCGCGTCAATTGGAGAAGAGGCATTCACATTTGCCATGGTTCGAACTTATATCCAATGAGCGAAACCTGCTTTTCTAATTTTCGTAAGCGTAAGTAACAAACTTTCAGCACAAGCGTCAATTTCGGATTAGCTATAACGTACCCTCGCCTTACTCACGGTTTACGGAGCCGCTGGCGTGGGCGAGCAAACTGTGGCGTTGCTGTGAGCCTGCGGGTCAGCGCCGCAGCCGATCAATACGCGCCGGTTCCGGCGAACACAGTGCGAACGGTCTTGGCCGCGATGAGCAGATCGTTGGCGATCGACCAGTTCTCCACATAGGACAGGTCCAGCCGGACCGAGTCCTCCCACGACAGATCGGAACGGCCGCTGACCTGCCACAGCCCGGTGATGCCCGGGAGGACGAGAAGGCGACGGCGGACCTGATAGTCGTACGTGTCGACCTCGCGGCGCAACGGCGGCCGCGGTCCCACCACGCTCATGTCGCGACGCAACACGTTGAAGAACTGGGGCAGCTCGTCGATGCTGTAACGGCGCAGCACCCGGCCCACCTTGGTCACCCGCGGATCCTGGCGGATCTTGAACAGCACCCCGCCTGCGCTTTCATTGAGCGCCTCGAGGGCCGAGATCTGCTTGTCGGCGCCCTGGACCATGGTGCGGAACTTGATCATCTGGAACGGCCTGCCGTCCAGGCCGATGCGCTCGGAGCGGTAGAACACCGGTCCCCGACTGGTCAGCTTGATCGCGATGGCGGCGAGCAGCATCACGGGCAGCGCGCCCGCGAGCACGGTCAACGAAACGCAGATGTCGAACGCGCGCTTCTGCAGCCGCTTGGTGCCGCTGTACTGGGGCTTCTCCACGTGAATCAGCGGCAGGCCCGACACCGGTTGCATGGTCAGCCGGGGCCCTGCGACGTCGACGACGCCGGGCGACACCACCAGATCGACGCCGAGTTTGTCCAGCTGCCAGGACAACTCGCGGATGCCCTCCGGGCCGAGATGCTCGGTGGCGGTCAGCGCGACGGTGTCGGCGCCGGTCTCCGAGATGGCGCGTTCGACGTCGTTCTCGTCACCCAGCACAGGCAGCGTGCCCGCACCGGGGATTTCGATCGTCCCGCCGGTGCCGCGGCCGGTCAGGCAAACGCCGATCACCGAGTAGCCGTAGCAGACCTCGCGCGACAGGCATTGGACGAGGCTGCGGACCGCGCGCGGATCTCCGACGGCGAGCACGGAGATCAGGGCCCTGCCCCTGCGCCGCTGCGTGGCCAGTGCACGCCGGCACAGGCTGCGGCCGAGAAGAAGTGCGAACAGGCCGAGCGGAAGAGCAAGGGCGAGATATCCGCGCGCATACTCGGGGCGGAAAATCATCAAGCCGACCGCGATGACGCCGACGGTGGCCAGCGTCGCGGAGAACACCCGGCGATACTCCTCGACACCGGCGCCGATAATCCGCGGCGAGCGGGTGCGATACGCCGCCAGCAGTGTCAACCAAATGGTGCCGACGATCAGCGAGGCCAGGGTGTAATAAGCCATTGCCAGGTCGAACTTGGTGAATGGTTGACCGAGGCGCACCATCTGACCGCAGATCAGCGCGATCGCGACCACGACGACGTCGGTGATGATCAGGGAGAGCCGGTACCGCCTTTGCCAGTTGGCGCGGGAAGCTGGGGGGACATC
Source organism: Mycobacterium sp. 3519A (assembly GCF_900240945.1). Lineage (NCBI taxonomy): Bacteria > Bacillati > Actinomycetota > Actinomycetes > Mycobacteriales > Mycobacteriaceae > Mycobacterium > Mycobacterium sp. 3519A. The sequence continues at coordinate 987,023 of NZ_OESG01000013.1, read as the reverse complement.
CGCCGCCGGCGACTCGGCAGGCGCTAGAAACGTCTCAACCGCGGTCACAGCAGTGCGTACCTTCCGTTTGCTAAGAATCGGTAGCCGAGACGGATCATAGCGGCCACTGGTTAACTATTGCACTACTGTCAAGAGTTCGCTGAGCGAACCGGAAAAGACGCTGGTCAATCACAATCCCTCGGATGGCCGCATTGCCCGTTACGACGTTTTGATCGGCCAAGATAAGCTTCGGCGGCCGCTGAGCGAGCCAATAATAGCGCGTGCCGATCCGTATTACGAAGCCGTAGCGACGTTCCGGAATTGCATTGCCCAGCGACACTTGTTGAATCGGCCCGTGACCGAATTTCGTTACACGCGATCTTGCGCTGTGTGGTCGCTGGGAGCCGTCCGGCAAGCTGCTGGACCCAGTAGGGCTAACGCCGGGACGGCTGTGTAGCTTCCCAATAGCTTCCTAGGACGACCCAGGGGCGCCCGGCATGGGGACCACCGGCACGTCCGGTGTGCCGATCCGGGCGGCCAGCCAAGGAAGCGCGATCGGAAACGCGCTCGCCGCCGACGGCCAGTCGTGCTTGCCCGGATCCGACACCACGGCGCACTCGACGCCGTAGTCACTGGCCAATTCGCACAGGTACTGCGCCGCCCCTGCGTGGTCGCTGGGGCTCGTGGGCGGGTCCGGCAACGGCACCGTGCCGGGATTCGGATCCGGCGGCCGGTACATGCTCGGCACCTGCTCACCGACGACGAACCATCCGGCGGTCGAGGAGTACGGCCCGTGCGCCTGGATCACGCTGGCGGGCTCCCACGATGTGAAGGCCTCTTCATCGCCGTTGAACAACCGGGCGATCGTCTCGTCGCGGCCTCCGCCGTCGCGGGGAAACAGGTCGCCGCCGATGTCGACGAATGCGCTGAACAACTCCGGGTACTTCATCGCCAGTGTCACCGCGCAGGTGCCGCCCATCGAGAAGCCCGCCACCCCCCAGTTGGCCGGGTCGGCACTCACCCCGAACTTCGAAATCATATAGGGCACAACATCTTTGGTGAGGTGGTCGGCGGCGTTGCCGCGCTGGCTGTTGACGCATTCGGTGTCGTTGAGGAAGGCGCCGAGGACGTCGACGAACACCACCACCGGCGCGTTGCCGCCATGTTTGGCCGCGAAGTCATCGAGGGTCTTCTGCGCGTCGCCTGCCCGCAGCCAGTCCCCCGGGCGGCCGATCACCCCGCCGATCATCATCACGACCGGCAGCTTGGGCGGCGGGTTGCTGGCATACCAGGCCGGCGGGAGATAGACCACCTCGTCGCGGTGTTTGAAGCCGGATCCGTTGTCGGGGATGGTCACCGTCATCACGGTGCCTTTGTCCGGGATGCCGCCCTTGTCCTGGATCGCCTTCACGCCCGCCGCGTCGGTCTGCCCGGCCACCGGTTTGCCTGCGAGTTGGTCGTATGCGGTCTGCAGCGTCGGGACGTACCCGGTCCACATGTTCAGTGCCAGGGCGACGCACAGCAGGCACAGCGGCACCGCAAGCACCGACGCGCTGCGTCGCCACCAGTGGGTTCCGCGCCACCCCGCGACCACCACAGTGAGGGCGACACCGCCGAGCACCACCCAGATCCAGAAGTAGTACGGCGCCAACCGGCCGCTCGAAAGATCCGACCACTGGATGTACCAGTACGTCAGCGCCGCCGCGATCAAGCCGACCACCAGCGCGACCGGCAGCCAGATCAGCCGCCACCGCCGGGTGCGCCAGCCGACGGCATAGACCAGCACCGCGGCGGCGACGGCCTGTATTGCCAACGGTGCCCATCCGTTCAGCAGCGAGATGGGGGCTAGCGCCATCGGTTCCGAATGGGGCATTCCGCTACCGTACCTGCGTCATCATTCGCCCGTATCCGTCGACAGTGGTGCCCCCTCAACAGAGCTGCAGTCGCCCATCGCCTCCGCCTTCGCAAACGCCGCGTACTGATACGCGTAGATGAATTGCCAACGCGCCAAGGAATAGTCGTATCGCCGAGGAACGGCTTCCATCACAACCGCGTCCGAATCCGGGGAGAAGCACTGCTGAAAAATGAGCCGCGCCCGCGGCAGGTGATAACGCCACGTGACGACGATGATCTTCGACCACGACCGCTTGACGGCCAACCGGTGCACCATCTGCGCCTCGCCGCGGGTGTTCATCTGCGGCGCACGCGCGCAGATCACCTCGATCGGCGGCTGCGGCTTGCACACCCGGTCCATCACCGGATCGTCGGCCGGATACGCATTCGAGATCACCACGGTCGGCGCCCAGCCGCCACGGGCCAGTTCGATGCCGTAGTCCTCGCGCCCGTCATGCTCGCCGCCGAGCACCACCACCGCATCCGCCTTCTGCAGCGGGTCGACCTTCGCGTTGGTGAACACGGCCATCCCGGAGATCCCCATCAGCACAGTGAGTGCGACGAGGATCGCGGCGACTATGACCGCCGCGCGCCGTAGCTCATCGAGCGCCATAGTGGGCCAGGGCTTCGACTGCTATCGCGCGGTAGGCCAGCCACATCGCCCGGCCCATCTCGCGCTGGCCCTCGGCGTTGTAGTGCCGATCGGTTCCGCCGTTGATCGACGCCCGAGCGCCGGGAACGAACGCCGTGCGCGGCCGCCGGTTCGGGGTGTCGGCGTGCACGGCGTTGATCGGGCCGTAATCCTTACCGCTCAATTCCATTTCCTCACCGACCATCTGGCCGACCAGAAAGGGCATCTCGGCGCCGTAGCGGCTGCGCAGGTCGTCGATGACCGAGTCCAACCTGGTCGCATAGACCTGCGCCGCCATCAGCGGCACGTCTGTTTCGCCCTGGTGCCACAGGATCGCGGCGACGGTGCTGCCGGGGTAGCGGGCCAGTGCCGCGTCGATCGCGGCGACGGCGTTGCGGTAGAGGTTTCTGCGGGTGCGGGTGTCGGCGGGATCCCACGTCCAACCGTTCTTGGGCGTGAACGAGGTGTCGCCGCGGGCACCGGGAATCAACAGCACCGCGCGGCCCGTCTCGGCGGCCAGTTGCTTGCCGAAGGTGACACCGAATCCCACACCGCCCGCGGGTATTTCGTGCAGCAGCGGGTCGACGGCCAGCACCGCGGTGCCCTTCGACGGTCCGCACATCGCCCACTGGTGCACGCGCGGATCGGGGCGATCGGGCCCGTCGAGGTCGAGCCCGAGACCCATCCCGACGGCGTTGGACTGGCCGAGCACCGGCACGATCAGATACGGCGCCTGCGGCGGGTCGACGGGGGTGCCCGCGGGCGCCAGCCTTCGCTTGACGGCGGACTTGGCCTCCATCAGCGCGCGCCGCCACAGCGGAGCGTCGCCGTCGGGATTCCTACGGGCACTCACTGACCACCGGCTTTCCAGCGAATCGATCTGCTAGCCAATCGAATTGAGTGCTGACGTCCACGTTGCCATGGCCCTTGTCCGGCTGCAGATCCCACACGATCGGCCCGCCGAGGGCGCACGCCCTGGCGATCGCGTCGGTGGTCCACTGCGGGTCGATCAGGGTGTCCTCGCCGCCGTACAGGATGGACAGCGGCGCGGTGACCCGCTGCTGCGGGACCGCCCACTGCTTGAGCAGCGCCCGCATCTTGTCCGCCGCCTCCGGCGAATGGGGCATCAGGTCGGTGTCTTTGACTTCAGCGGCTGCGGCGTTGCGGTCCAACGACTTAGGGCCCGAACACGACGTCAGGATGTCCCAGTACTTGGCCGCCGCGCCACCGCGGTAGTCGTCACGATTGAAGTCCGGATGCAGCCGGGCCAGCACCTCGACGAGCGGGAACCAGGCGGGCGCCTGATCGGTGGTCAACGTCTGCGACATGGCCTTGTCGACGATTCCGCTGACGTCGGCGGCCGGCGACATCGCGACGACGCCGACGAGGTCGAGTTCCGGTGCGTACGTGGCTGCCTGCTCGTCGGCGGACCACACCGCTCCGCCACCCTGGGATCCGCCGAACGCCGCCCACCGGTTGGAGACGTCGGGGAAGGTGTTACGCAGGGCACGCACCGAGTCGATGATGTTGAGGCCTTCGGTCTTGTTGTCGGTGTACGGATGCACCCCCGGCGCGCCGAGCCCCTGATAGTCGGTGAACGCGACCGCGTACCCCCGCTTGATCAGCGAGGTGACCCAGACGGTCATGTTCAACAGCTTCGGCGACAGCGACGGCGCGCACGGTTCGTCGATACCCGTGGTGCCGTGCCCGAATGCCATCACCGGCCAACCACCCGCCGGCGCAGGCGTTTTCGGCACATACACCGACCCGGAAACGACCGTCGACTGGCCGGTGTCGCCGTTGGTGGAGTGATACAGCACGCGCGCCGATTTCCACAGCGCGCTGTCCGGGTCCTTGTCGAGTTCGGGCATCGCCGTCGCGCTGACCAACGAACCGGGTTGCGATCCGCCGATGTGCGCGGTCGCAATCTGCGACGTTTCCGCGGACGTGCCGTTGAAACGATTCACGATGTCCGGCCCGAACATCCACGCCACCGCGACCGACGCGGCGACCAGAGCTATCCCGAGGCTCACTGCCAGGGTCACGGTTGATCTGCGCATCAGCGCCACCGATACCGGTAACGCCTCGCGAGGTTCATCGCGGGTTGTTCAACGGCGTAGTACGTCAGCGTGGACACCACCATCGTCACGGCCAGCACCAGCCCGATGTTGACGCACATGCCCACCATCGAGTCCTGCGCCAACAGGCCGAACCGGTACAACATCAACATCACCGGGAAGTGCAAGAGATAGAGCGACAACGAAACCTTTCCGACGTACCGAAACGGCGCTAGCTCTAGCGCCTCGCCAAGCCCTGAGCGCTCACCGCGCGCCAGCGGCGCGACGATCACCATGATGACCAAAGCCGATGCGAGCGCGATTCCACTGAGCCCGAACAGGTTTCCGGCGGCGATCAGCACCAGCGAGCCCACCAGCGAGACCGGGATGGCGATCGCTGAGTACATCCGGACCCGGCGGCTGATCCGCTCACTGATCGTGCGCTGTTCCATCGCCACCATGAGCATCGCGGCGAGCATGCCGAACGCGAAGTTGTCCGCGTTGGCCAGGAAGCTGCGCATGTACACCGCCACCCAGTTGGGTCCCCACTGGATGAGTTCGGGGTCGGTGATGCCGAAATGCGCCACGACCAGCGGGGCCAACGCCTTTCCGAGGAATCCGATGGCGATCAGGATGACCGGGGCGATCAGCGCGACGCGCATCGGTCGCAGCGACGACCGCTTCCTCGTGGCGAAGAGCAGATAGCCGAGCAGCGGCAGCGACGCGTAGAACGCGAACTCCAGGGTCAGCGACCAGGACGGGTTCAGACCGGTCAGCGCGTACTTGGGAATGTAGGTCTGCACCAACGTCAGGTTGGCCAGCAGCTGCCACGGGTCGGTGATCATGCCGGTGCCCTTGTCGGTGCCGATCGGCTGCAGCGCCGGGTTGTCGACGTAAACGACCTGGAAGACGTAGTTGCACAGCAGGAAGATCACCACGTAGCCGGGTACGATGCGGGCGAACCGGTGGATGGCGAAGTTGCGGGTGCTGGGAATGGTTGCGACAGAAGGGTCTTCGGTCAACCGGCGAACGTAGGGCAGAAACAACAGGAAGCCGCTTAACACGTAGAAGAAGATCAGGCTCATGCCGAGCAGCGTGATCTTCGTGCTTGCCGCGGCGTGCGGCGAGAAGTTGCCCGCCACGTGCATGACGGCCACCCCGACGGCGGACAGTCCACGCGCACCGTCCAGTCCGATGATCCGTGCGCCGCTGCCCGGCGAGGCGGTGGCCTTGGCGTCGGTGGCGGATTTCGGCGAAACCGTCACGCAGGCGGCTCCCCCGCATTCGCCTCGCCGGCGCCGTCGTCCCCGAGCCCCTGTTCGGCGGTCGCCCCCAACCGTTGCGCGGCGGTGAACGACGTGCAACTGTTCGGCGCGGGCTCACCGCGGAAGCGGTCGTTGATCCAGCCGAACGCCGAAGACACGTCGATATCGCTGTGGCCCTTGTCCGGTTGCGTCAAGATGTCGATCACGTCACCCATGCCGCACGCCGCGGTCAGCGCGCGATCGGTCCACGACGACGGCACCAGGTTGTCCTGGCCGCCGTAGATGACCAGCATCGGCGCTGCGGCGGGCCCCTGCGGCAGGCTCATCTTCTGCAGATAGTCACGCAGCGTCTCGACGGCCTCCGGAGAACTGGGCCGCAGATCGTCGGGGGTGATCTGATCCGTCACCTTGTCCCGCTCGGCGGCCTTGGGGCCCGAACAGGCCAGCAGCGTGTCCCAGTTGTCGGCGACGATGCCGCGCCGGTAGTCGTCGAGGTTGAGTTCGGGATGCGCCTTCTTCAGCCACGACAGGATCAGCGGCAACGCAGGCGCCTGCTCGGGGGTCAGCTGGCCTGCGGCCGCCGCGTCGGCGAAGCCGGTGATGTCGGCTGGAGGGGCCAGGCTGACCGAGCCGACCAGCGCGAGGCCGCCGTTGTAGTTGGCGGCCAGCTCGTTGGCCGCCCAGGTCGCCTGCCCGCCCTGCGAAAGACCAAGCGCCACCCACTCTTTCGATGCGGCGGGGACCAGCTTGCGTGTCGCCCGCACCGCGTCGATCACGTTGTAGCCTGCGGTGGAGGCGTCCAGATACGGGTGGTACGTCTTGTCCAGCCCGAGCCCCTGGTAATCCGGCATCGTGACGACGAAGCCCGCCTTCACCAACGCGGTGACGACGGTCGAGGACTTCAACAGCGTCGGCGACAGCGACGGCGCGCACTCGGGTTCGATGCCGGTGGTGGCGTGCGCGTAGGCCACGATCGGCCAACCGCTTTCCGGCGGCTTGCCCGGCGGCACGAACACGGTGCCCGTCACCTGTTCGGTGCCGCCGGTGATGCCGGAGGTCGAGGTGTATTCGATGCGGGCGGCCAGCGAGGTGGCGGCCCGCAACCGGCGGTCGATGGTGGGCAGCGTGGTGGCATTCGACAGTGCGCCGGGCTCCTGGCCCGCGCCGCTGTAGTCGGCGTCGAGGTGCATGCCCTGGGCCGCCGCGGGCTCCTGCTGGGGCGCCTTGTCCTTGCCGCAGCCCGAGACGGCGATGCCGGCCACCAGGGCCAGGCACGCCAATGCAGTTCCGATCGGAGCGCGGTTCATGCATCCCTTCCCGCGACAGCCTCGTCAACGACGCGGCCGACATGGTTTTTGCCAAGCAGTTTGTTTCTCACCAGGCCGTAGCCGAGCACCAGAATGGCGCTCAGGGCCAGGCCGAGCGCACCCGCATGGAACATGAACTGCCACATCGAACCTACTCGCTCCGGCACACTGCCGCTGTCGACCAACGTCAGGTCGACATTGGAGGTGTCGATGCCGCCGATCTCACGGGTGAGCTGCATCAGGTTGGCCGCGACCGCGTTCGCGGTGCGGCGCGTCAGTCCTGGATCACCACCGGTGACGATGATGTCCATCAGCGCGGAGTTGGTCACCACCACGGTGATCTTGCTGGCCAGATCGCTCGGTGTCTGCTCGAGGCCGAGTTGATCGATGGTCCGCATGGTGACCTGCGGGCTGCGCGCCAGGCTCTGAATGGTGAGCGTGCGCGACACCGAGTTGAGGTGCCCGTAGTAGGCGTCGACCGGTGTCGCGCTGCCCTTCGTCGTCGCGAACACCTTGGCCGTCGACTTGTACACCGGGGCCGAGGTCTCCCAGGCCAGCCAGCCGGCGCCGACGGACAGCGCTGTCGCGCACAGGATCACGATCCAGCCGTTGCGCAGCATCTGCAGGTAGTCGCGCACCAGCGGTGCGCGGGCGGGCGACCTCATGACGCACCGACGCAGATGTCGGTCGGCTTCACCCCGTTGAACCGGTTGGTCAGCCAACTCAGCGACGTCTGGATGATCTGGTAGTTGGTGGTCGAGGTGTCGCCGATCAGCTTCATCACCACCACCTGATCGCCCTTGGCGCACGCGCTTTTCAGCGCCCGCGCGATGCCCGCCTGCGGCACCAGGGTGTCGTCGGTGGCATAGACGACCAGGACCGGCGCGGCCGCGGGCCCAGAGTTGCCCGGCAACGCGGCGCCGCTCAGCAGATCGCGCAGCGCGTTGGCCGCAGCGTCGTCGCGGGGCCGCAGGTCGTCGGCCTTGACCTGGTTGGCGATCTTCTGCGCCGCGTTCGGATCGGTGGGCGCGCAGTCGGTCAGCACATCCCAGTTGTCCTTGGCGACACCAGATCGGTACTGGTCGAGGTCAAACCCGGGATCGTGCGCTGCCTCGTTGGCCAGCAGCACCATCATCAACCGCTTCTGCATCGCGCTCAACGCGCCCTTGTTCGCGACGTCCACCAGTGGTGAGAGATCGGCGAACGGCGAAAGCACAACGGCGCCAACCATATTGAGCCCAGCGCCGTAGTCGCGGGCCCGCTGCGCCGCGGCCCATGCGGCAAGGCCGCCCTGGCCGCTGCCGTCGGCGGCCCAGTTCTCACTGGTGTCAGGCGACACCCGGCGGGCGGCGCGGACCGCGTCGATCATGTTGTTGCCCAAGGTGGTCCAGTCGGTGGCGTCGTGGTCCTCGCCCTTGATGCCCAAGCCCTGATAGTCCGACATCACGACCACGTAGCCGCGATTGAGCAGCGTCACCATCGCCGACGAATAGCCGCCGAGTTCCTTGGCCATCGACGGCGCGCACTTCATGTCCAGGCCCGTCAAGGAGTGCCCGAACGACACTATTGGCCATCCGTCTTTCGGCGGCTTGCCCGCTGGCACCGCGACGATGCCGGAGACCTCCGTCGCATCGCCGGTGCTCGACGTCGAGCGATACACCACCCGCACTGCGGTCGCGTTGGCGCTCTGCAGCACCACGCTGCTCGTGTACGGCTTCACGTCCACCAGCGACCCGGGACCGTCGTCGGTCAGGTTCGGCGGGGGCAACTCGGCCGCGCCGACGAACGGCGGGACCAGCGACCGTTGTGGGCGGTCGTAATCCGGTGGCGGCGCCGGTGGACTCGGGGCGCAGCCAGCCAGGATCGACATCGCGCCGATAACGGCTGCGACAAGCCGCAACCGCACGATCAGTCGCTTCCGTGCCTGGCCCTGGGGCGCCGCTGGCCGCCCGACCCGACCAGCTGGCCTTCCTGCGTGCCGATCACCGCGGTGTCGTCCGACGTGTCGTTGCCGCGCTGCTCATCGCTGCGGGGTCCGCCGTTGGCCGCGGCGTCGTGCTCGACCTGCTTGCGGTGCTGGCGCTTGGTGAGCATGCCGACGCGGTCGAAGGTGACGACCGGCCCGAGGATCCTGACGTTTGCGGCCCGCAGCGCCTGAATCGCTTGGCGCAGCGCCGAACTGGTGGTGCGGCCAATGCGTGACAGCACCAGCACGCCGTCGCACAACGCACCCACGTTGGCGCCGTCGGCGTAGGTGTTCAGTGGCGGCGTGTCGACGATCACGTAGTCGAAGCCGCGCGAGAGGTCTTCGAACAGTGACCCCGCGCGGTCGTTGGCCCACAGCTCGCCCGGCCGCGGCGGCTTGGGGCCGGCGGGAAGCAGCGCGATGGCGTGCGCGCCGACCGGCACGTCGCCGATCAGCGCCTGGGGCAGCGCGTGCTCACCGGAGAGCACCGTGCTGACCCCGCGCTCGGATGCGCCCATCCTGGCCTGCGGTTCCAGCGTCAGGCGATCCGCCAGCGTCGGGTTGCGCAGGTCGCCTTCGACCAGCACCACCGAGCGGCCCGATTCCGCCAGCGCGGCGGCCAGGTCGATGGCCGTGGTGGTGCGGCCTTCTCCGCTACCCGCGCTGGTCACCGCCAGGCTGCGGGCGGGGCCGCTGCCGCCTGCGGGCACGGCGAAGCGCAGGTTGGTGCGCAGCTCGCGGATGCGCTCCGCGTAGAGGCCGTTGCCGTCCAGGTCGACCACCTCGACGCGGGGCCGCGTCGAATCCTCCGGCAGCGCGCCGATCAGGTTGGTGCCCGCAGTGCCCTCGACGGAGTCGCGGCCGCGCAGTCGCTTGTCGAACACGCCCCACAGCACGGCGGCGATGATGCCGAGCACCAGGCCTGCGACGGCGCCGAGGCCGATGATCGTCCAGAAGCCGAGTCCGGTCGCTTCGGTCGGATAGCTCGCTTCGTCGACCACGACGACACCCGCGGCAGGGCTGCCACCGCGGCGCGAGGTCTCCAGTTCACTGACCAGTCCGACGAGCTGATCGGCCACCGCGTTCGCATAGGTCTGGGCCTGGGCCGGGTTGGGATCGCTGACCGCGACATCGAGCAGGACGGTTTTGCCTTCCGGGGCGGCGACAATCTTGCTGCGGAGTTCTTCGGGAGAAATGGGCGCCTTCAGCTGGTCGACTGCTCGGGCCGCGACTTGTTCGCTGGTCGCCAACCCGGCATATGAATTCACCCGTTCTTGAGAAAAGAGATTGTTCTGGTATGCCTCTGTGACAGAAGTGCCGTTCTGAGTTGCCACGAACAACCGGGCCGTCGACTGATATTCGGGGGTCAGGAAAAGCGTCGTCACATACCCGCCGCCCGCGCCGACGATCGTCAGGACCACTACCAGCCACCAGTACCTGCGAAATATGCGCAGGTAATCCATGATCTCCAAGATCCAGCCCTTTCGAAAAACTCGGCAAACAATGTCTAGGGTATCGGGTTGTGCCGCCCGAGGCGTCTATGAAGTTCTCGGGCCAAGCTGGTGTCACATCGTTCGACCTGACACCATAGACCTCGTGAAGGCCCGCTGGAATCCGCTCGGCAAATACATGTTAGCCGCCGCAACTGTTGCTGTAGTCCCCCTGGGGGTCTGGGCAGTCATCACCCAGGGCAGGCTGGCGACCTTCGGGCTGGTGGCCCTCCTCGCGTTCGTCGTAGGGGTCTACATCGGTTTGCGGCATCCACTGTGGCTTTATTGGGGCTTAGCCGTGGTGATGGGCGCTATTCCATTCGGCTACCTGCCCGGCGTACACGTGCCGATGTATTTGCTGTTCGCCGCTGGGGTACTGCTGGCCGCGCTCATTCATACCACCGAGCGAAGCAGGCTCACCAGGCTCGAAATTGCGGTTTTGCTGTTGATTGTCGCAGCAGGCATTTCGGTGATTGCCACAGGAGTCACCCTTTTCAGCCTGATGTCGTTCACCCGGTGGGCGATCGCCTCGCTGTTGATCGTCGGCCTGCTTCGGCTGTCACGGGAAAACCTGGCCCGGTTCGGTCGGGTTTTCGTGGTCTCAGCAACGGTCAACGCGCTCGCCGGCATCGCGATGTCCACCATCGACCAGCAGCAACGCCTGCTGAAACCGTTGAAGATCTTCGGCTACGGCGTCGGCGCCGAATTGCGCCAGAACACCGCGCTCTACGTCTACTCCGACGAGGGGTCCGGCGTGGTGGGCAAGACCATCCGACTCGGCGGCACCTGGGTGCTGCCCAACAGCGCGGGCTTCTGCCTGACGATCGCGCTGCTGCTGTGCCTGATCCTGTTCCGCGGGTGGATCCGGACGTCGCTGGCCGTGATCCTGTTCGCGGCCATGCTGCTCACGTTGAGCAGAGCCACGCTGTTCAGCGTCGCGGTCGGGCTGCTGTTGGTGTTCCTGTTCCACAGCATGCGCAGTCGCGACCGGCAGTTGGCCATCGGAGCCGTGCTGCTCGGCGCGGCCGCTGTGTTCCTCACCCCCATGATCCGCGATCGCGTCCTGGCGTCGTTCGCCAGCGACGACAAAGGGCGATCGGACCGGGTGGCCGCACTGCACAACTTCCCGCATCAGCTATCGGGCCATTGGGTCTTCGGGCTCGGCTGGGACAGGCCCGAATTCCGCAGCGGACAAGCGGCCCAGAGCCTCAATTACGTATCCAATGCGCCGCTGCTCACCGTGTACCGCGGCGGCATCATCACGGGCCTGATCTTCGTCGCCATTCTCGTCATCGGGTGCGTGCTGGGATACCGCGCCATGCGCTCGGATTCGCTGCCGAATGCCGTCTTCGGCGGCGTGTTCATCGGCATCGCCGTGGTGTACATGAATTTGGCGCAGTCCGTTGTCGACATGCCCGTGATGGCGCTGCAGTTCTCGATGTTCCTGGCGTTCATGGTCTACGTCGAGGAATCCAGACGACTGGGTGAAACCGCGGTGCCACCGGACGCCAGCGCACTGACCCAACCGGTTCCCGCCGCCATTCGGTGACCGGATCTCTCATGCGCCATTAGCGAATGGGAGACGCCAGCTACAGGCGCCTACCGCGCGACAGGCACTTGTTCGAACAGGCTGGGCACCCCGCGCATCGAATCGGCCGGCTCGACACCGAGCACGTTGGCCAGCAGCGACGGTGCGACATCGAGGACGTCGACCTCCTTGCGCGACGGATCGCGGGTGACACCTGCGCCGTAGGCCAGCATGATCCCTTCCGGGATGTGGTAAGCCGTGTTGTCACCGCCGACGCGGGACTTCAACGTGAAGCCGAGATCCGATGGCGTGACCGTGATTTCCGTCTGGACGCCCACCGGTTTGAGGTGCACCGAAATCGAGGCCTCCGGCCGCTCTTCGGGGTTGTCGATCACGTTGGCGATCGCAAAGGTGACGGTGCGACCTTGGACCCTGAAGCGGGCGAACAGCGGGCCGACGTTCTCGACGACGACGGACTCCAACGGCGCCACCGCCGCCTGCGCGGCGGCCTCGTCGGCGAACACCAGCGACAGATGCGGGTACATCGTCAAGCCCGGTTCTGCCGGCGGCAGGCCCAGTCGGGACACCAGCTTGGCGTGCTCCTCGAGCACGAACAGACCGATGTCGGTGAAGCGGGGATCGACCGGGCCCTGCCCCATGCTGGCGGCCAGCACCAGCATCGAATCCGGGTGCGAGGCCATGTATTTGCGGATCCGGCCGAGTTGGCGATCGGTGAAATCCATCGCGGTCATGATGAAGCTGCCGTAGACGTCGTCGGCGACGTAGTCGTGCTCGTCGGTGTAGCCGGGGATCGCGTCACCCCAGAACCGGTGCATCATGCTCGCAACGTGATTGGTGAAGAAGATGCTGAGGTTGGGCTGATGCTTGCGGTGCAGCCGCCAGTACAGGTCGAAGCTGGGCAGCACCTGCATCGAGGCGCGCAGTTGCTTGTAGCGTTCGTCGCGAACTTCGCGGACCAGATGACCGGCGAGCGTCGCCGCCGACGTCGGGGTCAGCCCCTGGCGGAGCAGATCGACGCCGGTCTTCAGCAGTGACTGCGGGTTCAGCGCCGCATCCGAGGTGAACCCGTTCTGCCCGGTCATCGCCAGGTTGAAGGCCTGAAAACTGCTCAGCGACGCCGGATAGGTCTTGGCGTCCTGGCTGAAGGTGTCGGGCACGTAGAAGCCGCCGTGCCGGAACTGCCGCGCCGGCCAACTCTGCAGCGGACCGAACAGCCCCACGCGCAGGCCTGCGCGCTCGGCCACATCCCAGATCGGATCGCCGCGAAAGGTGCCCGGATCCTGGCCAAGATCGAACGAGTTGTGGTCGTACGTCGAATTGTGCAGTGAAGGCCAGGTCCGCCACGGCTGCAGACCGCCCAGCTTCGGGTCGTCGGAATGCCGGGTGGTCAGCGACTGCCCTCCGTCGAGCAGCCCGGCGAGATTCGAGTTCGGGCGACGCTGCACGTAATAGTCGACGATGCTCCACGGGACTTCGTTGAGCTCGTACAGGATCACGTCTCGCTTGCGGCCGGCCATCGGCACGTCCCCCTTGAGCTAGGTTGGCGTTAGCTGGATGCGATGACAAGCATGGTATCGGTCCCCGCAAGCCCGCACCTGACGAGCTTGCCCGGCCTCCCCGAAAACCTGTAACGGCATCGATTCGACCGGCGACGCCTTCTCGATGATCCTCGATTCAGAATTTGCTGGGAATGCGTTTGGTGCGGCCTGGCAATCGCGACACTGGACGGCGCCATTCTTTTGCGACACGCCCGTTGCCGTCGTAGGCGTGAAATTGCTGGTCCATGCATCAAACTAGCGCCTGGATCAAGATCGAAAATCCCGCACTCCTCGCCGACATACTCTTGGAGACTCACGTGCCACGCGCGCATTATCGGGGATCTCACCGCGCCTTCTTTTTGGTCGTTACCGCTATCGCTATTGCGATTGTCTGCGTAATCGCAATCGTCGCAGTAATGCCGGGGCAAAAGCCGCGGCAGGTGACAGTAATTGACGCCGCCGCAATTAATCCGCTGCCCACCACAATTGGTTTCGCCGACGCCGACACGTACGGGATGACGCAGGCCGACGTCGACAAAACGGCCGCCAAATGGGCGCTGACGAAGGTCGACACCGTGCGGGTGATGATCCCGTGGGCGGGGATCGAGCCCGTCAGGGGAGGCACGCTGAACTGGGCCAACGTCGACAAGGTCGTCAACGCCGCGGTGGCGAAGAACCTGTCCGTGATGGGGTTCATCAACTCGACCCCGGCGTGGGCGGTGGCGCCGGGCGGGCGGCCACTCAGCGGGCGGCCCGCGTCCCCCGACGTCTACGCCGACTTCGCCGCGAAGGTGGCCCAGCGCTACCAGGGCAAGATCGCCGCCTACGAGATCTGGAACGAACCCAACGCGATCACCTTCTACACGCCTGCCCCCGATGCCGCCGGCTACACCGACCTGTTGAAGGCCGCTTATCCGAAGATCAAGGCCGTCGACCCGTCGGTCACGATCATCGGCGGTGTGCTCGGCGCGGTGATCGATTTCGGAAACGTCACCATCAACCCGGTCCGATTCGTCTCCGAGATGTACGCCGCGGGTGCGAAGAACTTCTTCGACGCGCTGTCGTTTCATCCGTACCACTACACCCTGAAGTTCTCCGACGGCGTTCCGCTCGCGAATTCTCCGGTCAACCAATTGATCGGCATGCGTCAGACGATGGTCGCCAACGGCGATGCCGCCAAGAGAATCTGGTGCACCGAGTACGGCCAGCCGACGTCGAAGGTCAGCGAGGCCGACCAGGCCGCGTTCATCAAGGACGTCCTGCTCAAGTGGCAGGAGATGCCGTTCACCGGCCCGCTGCTGATCTACACGACGCGTGACCGGGCCACCGGCAGCACCGACGTGCAGGACACGTTCGGCGTCTACCGCAGCGACTGGACGCCGAAACCGGCGCAGCAGATCATGCTGTTCGCGCCGGGCAAGTCGTTGGAGTTCACCCGGTTCGCCAAACAAACCAGCCCGGACCTCGGCGAGGTGCTCAGCCCGGTGTTCCGGGCGACCCCGACGGTGTGGGCGCAGATGCGCACGGTGCGCACGCTTTACGAAACACCGAAGGCCGGTTCGTTCATCGCCGCACCGACCCCGATTGCCCAATTGGTGATTCCCAAGAAGGTCGCACCGACCACCCAATTCGCCAACGGCATGCAGCAATTCGAGAACGGCATCAAGGCGTGGTGGTCACCGGCCACCGGTGCGCACTGGCTGGACGGTCAGATGGCCGCGGCCTACGTCCCCGCGCTGGGGTTGGCGACCAGCGACAAGTACTCCCCCCAAAGCGGCACTGCCAGAATGGATTTCGAGCACGGATTCATCACGTGGGCACCGTTCACGGGCGTGCAGGTGACGCTCACCTAGGCCGCGACGGTGTCGGCGCGCAGCAGCGCCTCCACCGCGCGATGCGGCAGACGCTGCTCCCAGCGCTGCCGATTGATCTCGTACAGCCGATCGCCGATCGCCGCGGCGGCCGACTGATCCATCAGATGCCTGCGGCACTCTTCGACGAAACCGTCGTCGTCGTCGAAGGTTTCGAGGCCGAACAGCGACCCCAGGTCCCCGATCGCGGCGCTGGTGCCGATCACCGGCAGCCCCATCCGCAGCGAGTCGAGGATCTTCACCCGGACGCCGCCACCGGTTTTGATCGGCGCGATCATGGCCCGGCAGGTGCCGAGAAACGCCTGCAGGTCGTCGACGAAACCGAGGTCGCGAACCCCGTCCGGATACACCGGGTCCGCGGCGCCCGGCTTCTTCTTGCCGATCACGCACAACTCCGCATCGGGAATGCCCGCGGCGATTCGCGGCCACAACCTCAGCGCGTACAGGAACGCCTCCTGGTTCGGCGGCCAGTCACGTAAGCCCATGAACGCCAGTCGGCGCGGCGAGGTCGCGACGTCCACCTGCGGCACCGGCGGCAAGGTCAGATCCAGCCAGCGGGCGCGGGGCACCCCGTTGGCCCGGTAGAACTGCGCCTCCGGTTCGTCGTATGTGCCAACGGCATTCGCCGCCCTGGCGACGCGGACTTCGTCCCTCCGCAACCGGGGGGCCTCCAGCCTGCCGAGGGTCCCGCGAGTGGCCCGCCACACCAGGGCCTCGCTGACGTTGGTGTTGACGACCAGCGCCGACTTGCGAAACTTGTTGCTGCGCAGGAATGATTCGGCCATGTAGCTGTGCTCTGCGACGAACACGTCGGCGTTCACTCCGTCGATCGCCGCCACCAGTGCCGAGGTGTCGAACCGGACGTGAACCAGGCTGCGCCGCTTGCGGACCGCGTCGACAAGCAACTGGGCGGGCCGGATCTGCGGCTTGGGTATCCGGGTCACCGGAATGCCGCCGGGCAACTGCGCCGCGCCGGTTTGTTCCGACAGGCAAATCGCGGAGACGTCATAGGCGTCGGCGGCGAGTTGCATCATCAGCCGGCCAAGCTCGACATCACCCGCCCGCTCGGTCAGCGGGTCCTTCGACAACAGGAACGTCGCCCTTGGCATTCCACCTCCTCCCGTAGATCGCGACGGTGAAGATCACCAGCAGCAGGAAGTCGCTGACGGATGTGGCGATCGCGGCGCCGACCGCACCCAGCGGCGCCGCCAACGCGGCGAGGATGCCGAATTTTACTGGCACCAAACCGATCACGGAGGTCAGCCGGATCACATCACGCCGCTGGGCGTACAGGATGAACGTGAACACCATGATGATCGTGCGGAAGGTGGCGTACGCCGACATGACGACCATCGCGACCGCGAGCTGATGCGGCACCGGCGTGAACAGCAGCACGATGCCCGTGATGAGAACGATCAGCCCGCCGGCCAAACCGATTGCGACGGTGAGCTTCAGCGGCGGACCGGTCTTCACGTCGCCGCCGCTGTCCCGCAGTGGCTGGGTGTAGGTGGCGCCGAACGCTTGGCCCACATAGCCGATCGCCGAGGCGAGCACCCACGTCAGGTTGTAGTACCCGACGACGGTGGTGTCGGTCAGCCAACCGAGAAGCAGCACATCGCCCTGCAGGAACGCGGCGGTGCCGAGCATCTCACCGGACAACACGAGGATGGTCCGGATCGGTCCCGGCCATTGCGGCCGGTGGCCACGAACAGTGAATGCCGCCAGCACCGCGACCACCACGTAGGGCACGCAGTAGGCAATGCTCGCGCCGAGCAGTGTCGGCTCGCCGAGTCCGGCGATGTGCGTGCCGAACAGGTAGGCGCAGCCCGCGACGACGCTGCCGATCTGTCGGCTGGTGTCGATCCGGGAGGTGCGGTGCGGGTCGCCTTCCCGCAGCGCACGCGCCTTGTACGCGCCGACGCACAGTTCACCGCCCGCCGCGAGGATGCCGAACCAGAGGATGTAGTTGATCGGCAGGAAAACCTGCGCGAGCAGCATGAGCGCGAGGCCGAGCAGGTAGCGACTGGCGCGTTCCCGGACGAAGTCCTCTTCGGGTTCGCGCGCTGCGCGCACCACGTACGGGTTGTTCAGGGTCTGGCCGAGCACCGAGGTGACCGCGAAGCCCAGGCTGTAGAGGCCGTACTGGCTGATGCCGAGTTGGTGGATCATCGCCAGCGTCCACAGCAGGCCTGCTGCCCTGCCGCCGTAGACGAACATCAGCGACATCAGCGTCTTGATGGAGCGGCGGGTGCCGGCTTCTGGCGTGGACAGCTCAAGACCCTTCAGTACAGGCTGATATCACGCTGACAATCCTTTTGAGTGGCGGTGGCGGCCGTTTTCGGTCCGTGTTCCGCAAGTGCGGATTATTTTTTCGAACTAGATGGAACCGCAAACTCGTCATGGTGACAAGCCAGGCTCTACGGGCATCGCCATTTGCGCTGGCCACGTCACTTCGGTGAAGTTGCTGGGAGGTACGCCGCGCACCGGTCCGGCGAGACCCCGTTGCGACGAGAAGTGGCGCGGCCGCACCGGCCACGTACACGATCGGCCCTGCGCCTGGCCGAAACCCGGGCCCTGGAGGCGGTTGCTGAGCGCATCGAGTAGGCTGTGCCGACAGTCGTTCGCCTTTTGCAGGAGTAACGCGTGAGTATTGCTGGAACCCTGAAATTTCTGGTTCTTCAGCGGGTCATGGACTTCCCCGTCCCCGATAGTCCGTTTTTTTACGGCACCGACGGCAAGGGCGATGAAGGGCTCGCCTTTTTCCTCGAGACGCTCACCGGATCGAAGCGCTATCTCGAATACGGAACCGGCGGCTCCACGTATCTGGCGGCCAAACACGGGATCGAATTCATTGCGGTCGACTCGGATCCGTACTTCCTGAAAAGCGTCCGCAAGAAGATCGCCAACGCCGGCCTGGCGCAACCGACCGGCCAGACCTACAAGTACGGCGACATCGGGTTGACCGGACACTGGGGACGCCCCATCGGCCTGCGCAGTCCTTCTGCGGGCAGGCTGGAGAAGTTCCGGCGTTACTCCGATCCGCCGCCGGAGTGCCTCGAGGGCGGGCGGACACCGGACTTCGTACTGGTCGACGGGCGCTTCCGGGTCGCGTGCGTGCTCAAGGCGATCCGCATGCTGCAGAACGAACGCGGCTGGACCATCGCGATGGACGACTACGGCGACCGTCCGCACTACAAGGCCATCGATGAGTTCGCCAACATCGACCGTCTCGTCGGTGGCCGGATGGCGGTGATCACGTCGCTCAAGGAGTTCAGCGGCGAGCAGCTCGAGTCCGCGATCCGCAAATACGAGATCGACCCGGAGTAACTGCCTACGGCTGCGCGAGAATCCGTGACCAGACCGCGGCGAACGCCTCGGCGGTGCGCGGCCCCGAGCGGTCCTGACGGGTCTTCTCGGAGTACTCGCCCAGTTCAGTCAGGCGCGCCTGATCGTTCACCAGCTCGGTGATGGTGCGCGCCAATTCTGTTGCGACGGTTTCGGGTTCGTCGTGATCGACGGGGACGACGACCGCTCCGGTCTCGGTACCGAGTTCGGCCAGCGAGCCGTATCCGGTCGTCACGATCGGTGTGCGGTACGCCATCGCGTGCGCGACGACACCTGAGGCGGGATAGGTGACGTCCTGCCAGTGCCGCTTGCCGTAGGGCACCACGATCGCGCGGACCGACTCGAAGAACGCGTCCTCGTCAGGACCGTCCACTGCGCCAAGCACCTCGATACCGTCCTCACGGGGCAGCGCTTCGGTGCCGCGGCCCGCGACCCGGATCAGCACGTCGTCCGGCAACTGCTTACGGATGCCTTCGATCTGCTCGAATCCCTTGCCGCGGTAGACATGTCCGAAGAACCCGATCGCCTTCGGCCGGTCCTGGGCGGGCCGGATCGTCGGCCGGTCCCGCACGATGTGCGGGATGTGCACCGCGGACAGGTGTGGGTATCTCTGTTCGATGGACCGCCTGCCGGTTTCGGTCAGCGCTACCAACGTCCTGCCGGTGTAGACCCGGCCCTCCAGCGCGGTGGTGACGCGCTGCGTCGGGAAGTGCACGCCGTGGAAGAGCAGCCGGCTGCGGTGCATGAACCTCGCCGACCACGGCCACCAAACCCCTTGCGGCGGATCGTGAATCGTCGCGGTCACCGGTACCCCGCGCAGCCCGACGATCGACCAGAACGGCACGAAGCCCCCTGCCGCCAACTCGGCGTGCACCAGCACCCGGCCTGCCGGAGCGGTGGCGACGTGGTCCCTGACGGCCTTGCGGGCGCGTCGGGCCTCGGCGATCCCGTCGTCACCCGGCGACCCGCACCGCACCTCGACCACCTCACCGAAATGCTGCCGCACCGGCGTGATGAAGTCTTCGGAGTAGTCGCCGACCGCGGTCCTGCCGCGTGCAGGCGCGACGAAGACCAGACGGTAGTCCGCGAGGTCGACCATCAGTGGAAGAGCGGTCGATAACTGGCGCTGTACTTCAGCGCCTCGGGGTCACGCTTGCCGATCACCTTGGCCGGAACGCCGCCCACCACTTCGCATTCGCCGACGTCTTTGGTGACCAACGAGTGCGCGGCGACGACACCGCCGCGGCCGATGATGCAGGGCAATGTCATTGCCCTGCTTGCGATCCAGGCGTAGTCACAGATGACGGTGGGGATGCCCGGCACCGGCAGGAAGTCGGGGTGGTTGATGTCGTGGCCGCCGCCGACGATGTGCACATCACTGGCCAGGGTGACGTTGTCGCCGATCCACACGCTGGCACGCGCGTCGATCAGACACCGCATGCCGATGGTGCTGTTGGTCCCGATCCGCAGGAACTCCGGGTCCAAAATGGTGGTGCCGCGCATGATCGACGAGCCCTTGCCGATCTTGGCGCCCGCCAGCCTCAAGAAGCCCAATCGCACAGTGTGCGAAGGGATGTAGGTGATGAACATGTTGTACAGCAGCGTGGCGACGCGGTTGCGGACCTTCCGCGGAAAGCTCAGGTCCTGCATCTTGTAGCTGACCAGTTTCTCGCCGTCCTCGGACAGCACCCACGTCGGCCCTGGGACGACAACCAGATCGGGAGCCAGTTCGCGCTTGCGGGCGATGTCCTCGGGATCGGGCTTCTGCGGTTCTTTCCACATGGGTCCTGCTCCTCTCAGCTGCCGGCCAACTTGTCCACCTCGGCGTAGAGGCGCTTGGCAAAGTGCTCTTCGTCGAATTGCTCGACGTGGCGACGGATCTTGTCCGGATCGAACTCCATCTGCTCGAATCGGTCGAGCGCCTCGGCGATGGCCCTGGGTTCCGGCTCGTCGAAATAGATTCCGGACAGGCCTTCGTCGACCGTGTCCAGGAAGCCACCCCAGCGCACCGCGACCGTGGGCCTGCCCCGCATCCCCGCCTCGATCGGCGTCAGGCCGAAGTCCTCGTAGCTGGCCGCGATCAGCGCTCTGCAGTTCTCGTAGAGCCAGGAGATCTGGCCGTCGGTCAGATCGGACAGCATGTGCACGTTGGACGTCTTGATGCTGCGCAGCCGCTCGGCCTCCGGTCCGCGGCCCACCACGACCAGTTGCCGGTCGGTGTTCGCGAACGCGCGGATCACCACGTCGACGTTCTTGTACGGCAGCAGCCGGGACACGCACAAATAGAAACCGCCGTTTTCCGTGCCGGTGCCGCCCAGCGCGGGAATGGTCTCGGCCGCAGCGAGATTCGACATTTCGGCGGGCCCGAAGACCACGTCGGAGTCGATGCCGTACGCGTCGGCGATACGGCCCTTGATCAGCGTCGATATCGCCAGATACTTGTCGGCGGAGCGGGCCTGTCGGCGGTCCCACGCCTTCAGATACGGCGACGTGGCGGCCAGCCCGATGCGCTTGGCCAGGCCGGCGTCCTCGCCGAGGTATTTGTCGGGTAGGTACAGCCAGCGCGCGGGCGAATAGCAGTAGATGAGCTTGCGGCCCCTGGTGCGGAACCCGTGCGCCCAGCCGCTGCTGCTGGTCAGCACCACGTCGGCGTCGACGAACACCGAATTGGCCACCAGCGGCCAGATCGGCAGGCCGACGCGATGATGTTTACGCAGTGGTCCGACCTTGTTGGCCGCCGACACCCGAATGTCACGCTCGGCAAACTCCGGATACGTCAGCGCCGGGTCATACAGCAACGTGTAGATCGGTGCGTTCGGGAAGGCGCGGCTCATCGACAGAACCATCTTTTCCGCGCCGCCGAGTTGGGTGAGGTAGTCGTGGGCGATCGCCACCTTCGGCCCGTCGACACCGTCGTACCTGCGGTCTGATTGCACGCTGGTAATCCCCTCGAAAGGTTGCGCTGACGCTCGGATGCGAGTCGGTCGGACTGGCGACCAGACCCGCCGATTCCATTAGGACTGCAAACGTACCGCACTGGACAACCGAGGCCAAACATCGCCGCGGCAAATCCCGGCAAAACGCATATCCGCCGTTTTGGGGCCACCTTGTGGCCACGTCGACGGGCAGGAACACGACGCGCAGCGGCGCAGATCTCTGTCCAGATAGCGAATTGAGTTCGGCGCAGTAAGTTCTGTTGACGGCGCTTTTCCGTTTCCGCCAGCAAGTTCGCTGCGCGCCTTGCGGCGACTAGCCGGGGTCGGGTAGGTTGCGCCGAGGCGATGGTTCGTCAACGGCGTCGACATCGGCACCTGCCGCTACAAAAGTGCGGCGACGGGATGTTTGCCGACCGGCGTCTGCAGGTGGCAACCCAGCCGACTTCGCCTGTTCGCGGCACCAGGCACGACGAGGTGTCGTCCGATGGTTTGACGTCGTGAGAATTAGCTGGTGAAGTGCGCGGTGTACTCAGAGTTCTTGCACTCAACACTAAGCTACTTGTAAGTTGGACTCGGTAGCCTGGGGGGCTTGTCGAGGAATTCGAGTTTGCCGGCAAATACCGGGGGAAATGACAATTCAATCGCGACCGGCACCACAACCTTTTGGAGTGCATACATGGCCATCCCCCCCGGCAAAGTCGTCTACATGGATATCGACGAGCTGTGGAACGGATACGAGGACTTACTCGTCGATCTCGCGAAGCGGGAAGGCGCAAAATCCGTCGCTGAACTCGGCGGCGGGGCAAACCCGATTGTCGCGGATTCGAACTGGG
The DNA here is from genome assembly GCF_900240945.1 of Mycobacterium sp. 3519A. NCBI lineage: Bacteria > Bacillati > Actinomycetota > Actinomycetes > Mycobacteriales > Mycobacteriaceae > Mycobacterium > Mycobacterium sp. 3519A. Next base: position 964,363 of record NZ_OESG01000013.1, on the reverse strand, counting down.
ATTTCCTTGCCCAGCGCGTGGTGGTCGACATCTCCGCCCAGGAACTTGCCAAAGGCGAAGGCGTAGTCGAGACCAGGGTCGCGGACCTTTGCCAGCCGATCAACGACGGCCACAACTCCTACGACATGGTTTTCTCGAAGATGCTCGTCGAGCATTTGCCCGACCCTGTCGCATTCCACGAGAACTGTTTCAAACTGCTCCGCCCGGGCGGACTTTCGGTGCATTTCTTCCCGACGCTGCACAGCTTGCCGATTCTGGTGAACCACTTGATCCCGGAGAAGCAGGCGCACGCGTTGGTCAGGTTCTTCCAGCCGTCCCGAATCGCCGACCCCAAGCAGCAGAAGTTCCCCGCCTATTACCGCTGGTGCCTCGGCCCGTCCGAACGCACGGCAAAGCGGTATGAAAGCGCTGGATTCGAGGTCGAGCGAATCAACGCCACGTTCGGCCACGGCTACTACCGCCGGATCCCGCCACTGCACGCGCTCGAGCAGTTGAAGATGAAGATGCTGCACCGCCATCCGGTCCCCTACATGGCCAGCTTCATGGTGGTGATCCTGCGGAAGCCGCACGTCGGGTACGAATCCGGGGCGGCATCGGCGTCCGCCGCGGTGACCGAGAAGACGATCAGAAACGCATCGGGCTAGACACGTTTTGTCGCCTGCCTAAGAAGACTTTAAGGCCGTTCGTTAGCATCGACCACCATGACGAGCGTTTCCGAGCAGAAGGCTGAGGCGGCCGCCGAGCACGAGATCGACATCCACACGACCGCCGGCAAGCTGGCCGATCTGCGCAGGCGGACCGAAGAGACCCTACATCCGGTCGGCGAGGCCGCCGTTGAGAAGACCCACGCCAAGGGCAAGCTGACCGCGCGGGAGCGCATCCTGGCGCTGCTGGACGAGGATTCGTTCGTCGAACTCGACGCACTGGCGCGGCACCGCAGCACCAACTTCGGACTGCAGGACAAGCGCCCGCTCGGCGACGGCGTGGTGACCGGCTACGGCACCATCGACGGCCGCGAGGTCTGCATCTTCAGCCAGGACGCGACGGTGTTCGGCGGCAGCCTCGGCGAGGTGTACGGCGAGAAGATCGTCAAGGTACAGGAACTCGCGACCAAGACCGGCAGACCGTTGATCGGTATCAACGACGGCGCGGGCGCGCGCATCCAGGAGGGCGTCGTCTCGCTCGGTCTGTACAGCCGCATCTTCCGCAACAACATCATGGCGTCGGGCGTGATCCCGCAGATCTCGCTGATCATGGGTGCCGCGGCGGGCGGGCATGTGTACTCCCCCGCGCTGACCGACTTCGTCATCATGGTCGACCAGACCAGCCAGATGTTCATCACCGGCCCCGACGTGATCAAGACCGTCACCGGCGAGGACGTCACCATGGAGGAGCTTGGCGGCGCGCACACGCACATGGCCAAGTCGGGCACCGCACACTACGTCGCCTCGGGTGAGCAGGACGCGTTCGACTACGTGCGCGAGCTGCTGAGCTATCTGCCGTCGAACAACTACGCCGATCCGCCGCGCTACCCGGCTGTGGTGCCGACCGGCGCCATCGAGGACAACCTGACCGACGAGGACCTCGAGCTGGACACGCTGATTCCGGATTCGCCGAACCAGCCTTATGACATGCACGAGGTGATCACCCGCATCCTCGACGACGACGAGTTCCTCGAGGTGCAGGCCGGCTACGCCACCAACATCGTGGTCGGCTTCGGCCGGGTCGAGGGACGCACGGTCGGCATCGTCGCCAACCAGCCCACCCAGTTCGCGGGCTGCCTGGACATCAACGCCTCGGAGAAGGCCGCCAGGTTCATCCGCACCTGCGACTGCTTCAACATCCCGATCGTGTTGCTGGTGGATGTGCCGGGCTTCCTGCCGGGCACCGACCAGGAGTACAACGGCATCATCCGCAGGGGCGCCAAGCTGCTGTACGCGTACGGCGAGGCGACGGTCGCGAAGGTCACCGTCATCACCCGCAAGTCCTACGGCGGCGCGTACTGCGTGATGGGCTCCAAGGACATGGGCGCTGACGTCGTGGTGGCCTGGCCGACGGCACAGATCGCGGTGATGGGCGCCTCGGGTGCCGTCGGGTTCGTGTACCGCCAGCAGTTGACCGAGGCCGCGAAGAACGGCGAGGACGTCGACGCGCTGCGCTTGAAGCTGCAGCAGGACTACGAGGACACCTTGGTCAATCCGTACATCGCGGCCGAGCGCGGTTATGTCGACGCGGTGATCCCGCCGTCGCACACCCGCGGGTATGTGGCCACGGCGCTGCGGCTGTTGGAGCGCAAGATCACTCAGATTCCGCCGAAGAAGCACGGGAACATTCCACTGTGAGCGGCCGAGCGCAGTTCGCGCAGCGAACGTAGCGAGAGAGCGAACCAACAACAGATGAGCGAAGAGCAGGTTGTCGATCCGCACGCCCACGAGGCGCACATCAAGGTCGTCAAGGGCGAGCCGAGCGAGGAAGAGTTGGCTGCGGTGATCGCCGTGTTCGCGGCGGCTTCCGGAACGCCCGAAGAGCCGCGCGAGCAGGAGCAGAACCTCTGGGGCCATCCGGTGGACCGACTCCGTTACAACGTCTTCAGTTGGCAGCGGGTGACGCTGCTGGAGCGGACGCACATGCGGAAATGACCCGGCTGGTGCTTGCGTCGGCCTCATCCGGTCGTCGTAAGGTGTTGCGCCAGGCGGGAATAGACCCGCTCGTCATCGTCTCAGGCGTGGACGAGGACGCCGTGGTCGCGGGGCTGGACCCGGAGGCCACACCCGGAGACGTCACCACTGCGTTGGCGGCGGCGAAAGCCGACGCCGTCGCCCATGCTCTCGATCCGACTGTCGCTGCGGATTGCGTTGTGGTGGGCTGTGATTCGATGCTGTATCGGGACGGCGAGCTGATGGGCAAGCCGGCGTCGGCAGCCGCGGCGCTGGACGGCTGGCGGCAGATGGCAGGCACGTCCGGCCAGTTGTATACCGGGCACTGCGTTATCCGCTTGCGCGACAACACGATCACCTATCGCGCCGCCGACGCGACGCGCACCACCGTCAACTTCGGCGTCCCGTCGGCCGACGACCTCGATGCGTACGTCGCGCAGGGCGAACCGCTCGCGGTGGCAGGCGGATTCACCCTCGACGGACTCGGCGGCTGGTTCATCGAGGGTGTCGACGGTGACCCGTCGGCGGTGATCGGCATCGGTCTGCCGTTGACGCGCCGACTGCTGGCGCTGGCCGGGCTGTCGATACGCGACCTGTGGACCGCCAACCCGGTCACCGGGCCTTTTTAGCGCGAGACTGTAGTTATCGCGCGCCGCACTCGAACTTCCCCGCGGTAACTCCAGTTTCGCGCTACATCAGGTCGTTGGCGGGCACCAGGTCGCGGTTCTCGCGGTACCACGCCACCGTGCGTTCCAGGCCATCGTCGAGTCCGACGACCGGCGACCAGCCCAGCGCACGCATCTTCGAGATGTCCGGACACCGACGCTTGGTGCCGCCCTGTTGCAGCGCGCCGGGCTGAATGTCCAAGTCCATGCCGACGATCTTGCCGATGCGCGCGGCGAGTTCGCGGATGGTGAGCTCCTCATCGCTGCCGATGTGGTAGATCTCGCGGTGCCCGCCCTTTTCGTACATCGTCAGAATGCCTTCGACGACGTCGTCGACATAACAGAACGACCGCGTCTCGGTGCCGTCGCCCTGAATCGGGAACGTCCCGTCGCCGGCTTCCTGACACGCCAGCGCCCGCAGAATGAACTGCGGCTCCACATGCTTCCACCCCATGTTGGGCCCAAACACGTTGTGCGGCCGGAAAACCTGCACCTGACGGTAATGGTCCTGGCCGTAGTTGAACGCGATCAGCTCGCTGACGATCTTGCCGCCGCCGTAGGAATACCTCGGGTTGAGGCTGTCGGGCAGCATCAGCGGAACGGTCTCCGGCGTCGGTATCACCGGCGGCGTCTGATACACCTCGGCCGTCGACGCCACCACCAGATCAGGCACGCCGACATTGCGGCCCGCATTGGCGACCGCCAACATGCCCAGCATGCCCACCTCGAGCACGAGTTCCGGCTTCTTGTAGAAGTTTTCGGTGCCGTTGACGGCGGCCAGGTGCATGACCACCTCGGCGCCCTTGAACGCCTTCTCCAGCGCACCCTGGTCGCGCACGTCGCACGTGAAAAGCTCGACGTCCGAAGCGACTTCGGCGAATCGGCTGGCGTCGCCGCGAACCATGTTGTCGACCACAGCGACGTCCCACCCGTCGCGCACCAGACGCTTGACCAGGTAGGCGCCGATGAAACCGCCACCGCCGGTGACGACTACGCGCTCAGCCATCGATCGGCGCCCATCCGCTGCGGCCGACCGCGAAGTACGAGTCGCCCAGTTCCGATGTGGGTAGGTGGCTGAAGTGGTTCCAGTAGTCGAAGACGAACCCGTTGGGACTGATGAACTCGGTGATGGTGCGCGGCCCGATCGTGCCGAGCGACGGATGGTTGTTGGCGATCACCACCACCGACGCCCCGCTGACCGCGTCGCCGAACCTGTTGAACACCTTCTCGTCGGGGAACTCGGCGGCGAGCACTTCCGTAGAGGTGATCGGGTCGTACACCCCGATCTCGGCTTCCGGGTGTGCCTTCTTCAACGCATCGAGCACCTTGATCGACATCGACCCGCGCAGGTCGCTGGTCTCGGGAATCCCCTTGAACGCCATGCCAAGGATGTTGATCCGCAACGGACCCGCGGCCGCCAGATTGCGGCGCCTGATCTCGCTGCTGATGAACTGCGCGGTCTCCAGCGGCTGACGTTCGTTGACCAGCCTGCCCGCGGTCGTTATCTCCATCTCGATGCCGCGCGACCGCGCGCTCTCCATCAGGATGTGCGGATCCTTCTCCAGACACGGCCCGCCGACCAGGCCCGGCAACGGGATGTTGGTGCGGTTGTAGCCGAGCTTGCCCGCGGAGATGACCTCGTGTGCGCTGACGCCGAACGCGTCGCACACCCGCGCGACCTCGTTGGCGAACGCGAACTGCACATCGCGGAAGGTATTACTGACCAGCTTGATGATCTCGGCGGTCTCGATATCGGCGACCTGGACTATCGAAATGGTGAGCCGCCGAAATAGCGCGGCGGCGCGATCGGCGACGGCCGGATCGTCGGCTCCGACAATTTGCGGCAATTCACGCAATTCCTGCAGCGCCTTGCCTTCCAGCGTGCGTTCCGGGCACATCGCGATATCGAATTTCTTACCGCTCGCGGTCAGGATCGGGGCCACCACGTCGCGCGTCGTGCCCACCTTCACCGTCGACCGCAGGATCACCAGCGCCCCGTCGCGCATGTTCCCGGCGATGTCGCGGGCGGCCGCCTCGATCATGTCCAGGCGGGCCACCCCGTCGGCCGACAGCGGCGTCCCGACGGTGATGATGTAGGTGTCGCAGGTGAAGCTGTCGTCGAACTGCTCAACGGCCACGAACTTCTTGGACCTCGTCACGCCGGCCAATGCGTCGGGCAGACCGGTCTCGGTGAAGTGCGGGGTGCCCGCATTGGTCATCTCGACGATCTCTGGCCGTTTCTCGACGCCAATCACCGAGATGCCCGATTCGGCGAGAACGGTCGCCAAAGTCAGCCCCACAAAACCGAGTCCGACGATCCCCACGTCGTACTTTGCTGGATCAGCCATCATTCCTCATGTTCCTAGCGCGAAGACGTTGCGACGACAAGTGATCACAATACGTCGCCGCCCGGCATTTGCAGCAGTGGGCATGTGCTGTTTCGGATGCCGCCTGGGTAGGCTCGTGGTGTGCCGCTGCCTGCTGATCCAGACCCCGCCCTGCAGTCGTATGCCCATCCCGAACGCCTGGTCACCGCCGACTGGCTATCGGGCAACCTGGGCCGCCCTGGGCTTGCCATAGTCGAATCCGACGAAGACGTATTGCTCTACGACACCGGCCATATACCCGGCGCCGTGAAGATCGACTGGCATACCGACCTCAACGATCCCCATGTCCGCGACTACATCAACGGCGAGCAGTTCGCCGAGTTGATGAACCGCAAGGGCATCGCCCGCGACGACACCGTCGTGATCTACGGCGACAAGAGCAACTGGTGGGCCGCCTACGCGCTGTGGGTGTTCACCCTGTTCGGCCATCCCGACGTGCGACTGCTCGACGGAGGCCGCGACCTGTGGATCTCCGACGGCCGCGAAACCACGCTGGACGTGCCGTCGAAGCAGAGCACCGGCTACCCGGTCGTCGACCGCGACGACGCGCCGATCCGCGCCTACCGGGAAGACGTCCTCGAGATCCTCGGCAAGCAACCGCTGATCGACGTCCGCTCGCCGCAGGAATACACCGGCGAACGCACCCACATGCCCGACTACCCGGAAGAGGGTGCGCTGCGCGGCGGCCACATCCCCACCGCCCGCTCCATCCCCTGGGCCAAGGCCGCACAGGACAACGGCCGGTTCCGCAACCGCGAGGAACTCGAGGAGCTGTATGGCTTCCTGCAGCCCGACGACAAGACCGTCGTCTACTGCCGCATCGGGGAGCGGTCCAGCCACACCTGGTTCGTGCTGACCCACCTGCTCGGCAAGCCAGGGGTGCGCAACTACGACGGCTCGTGGACCGAATGGGGTAACGCGGTGCGGGTGCCGGTCGCGGTCGGGGAAGAGCCCGGAAGCGCTCCATGAGCGAAGCTTGCGAGCGAACGATGAGCCGATGAGCATGCCGGCCGCGCTGGCCGAAGTCGTATCGGATTTCCAGGACGTGCAGGGACAGGACAAGCTCGCCCTGCTGCTGGAGTTCGCGAACGAATTGCCCCCGCTGCCAGCCGATCTCGAAGAGGCGGCGATGGAGCCGGTGCCGGAGTGCCAGTCGCCGCTGTTCCTTCACGTCGACGCGGCCGACCGTGACAAGGTGCGGCTGTATTTCAGCGCTCCCGCGGAGGCGCCGACGACGCGCGGGTTCGCCGCGATCCTTGCGACGGGCCTCGACAAGCAGTCGGTCGACGACATCCTGGCCGTGCCCGACGACTTCTACTCCGATCTCGGGCTGGCCGCGCTGATCAGTCCGCTGCGGCTGCGGGGCATGTCGGCGATGCTGGCGCGGATCAAGCGCAGGCTGCGCGAGAACTGATCAGAAGAACGGCAGCTTGTACTTGCCGCTGTACTGCAGCGCGTCCTTGTTGCGCTCGCCGATCACCTTGGCGGGCACCCCGCCGACGATCGCGAACGGCGGCACCTCCTTGTTGACCACCGAGTGGGCGGCCACCACGGCGCCACGGCCGATCAGGCTCGGCAGGATCATCGCCCGGCTGCCGATCCACACGTGATCGTCGATGACGATGGGGTCGGGCGGGTTGGGCGCAGGGACGAAGTTGGGGTGGTTGATGTCGTGGCCGCCGGCGATGATCTGCGTGTCGCTGGCGATGACGACGTCGTCACCGATCGCAATGCCCGCCCTGGCGTCCAGCAGGCAGCGGAATCCGATCGACACGCGATCGCCGATCACGATGTAGGGAATGAACCAGACACCGGTGCCCCGGCAAATCGCCGTGCCCTTGCCGATCTTCGCGCCGAACAGGCGCAGATAGCCCAGCCGGATGAAGTGGAACGGGATGTAGGTGACGACCGTGTTGTAGAAGTACGCCACGTAGACATCGCGGATCCGGTGGAACAGGGTCTCGCCCGCGAGCTTGTAATTGACGATGCGGCCATCGGGCTCGGTGACCCACTCCATCTTCGGTGGGATGCGCACATTGGGGTTTACTTCGCGCTTGCGGGCGATCACTTCAGGGTCGGACGCTTGCGGTTCAACGAACAAGAGTGCTCCCTCAATAGCCTCAGCTAACTCTCCGATCAGCAGCCACCTTAACTCTGGCGGCGGTCAACCTTCCAAACACGCCGTGAATTTGCTCGCACCGCGCCGCACCCGCGGATGGGCCGGGCGGTCAGGCCGCTTAAACTGCGAGACGCTACATTCTTAAAGACGTTTCTTAGAGAACCTGCCATCAGGAGGCGAAGTGCCTAGTCACGCCAGCTCGAAGATCTCCAAGGTGCTTGTCGCCAATCGTGGGGAGATCGCGGTCCGGGTGATCCGGGCAGCCAAGGACGCCGGGCTGGCCAGCGTGGCCGTGTACGCCGAACCTGATGCCGACGCCCCGCACGTACGGCTGGCCGACGAGGCGTTCGCGCTCGGCGGCCAGACGTCGGCGGAGTCTTATCTCGTTTTCGAGAAGCTGCTCGACGCCGCCGAGAAGTCCGGCGCCAACGCGATCCACCCTGGCTACGGATTCCTCTCTGAGAACGCCGATTTCGCGCAGGCGGTGATCGACGCCGGGCTGATCTGGATCGGCCCGAGCCCGCAGTCGATCCGCGACCTCGGCGACAAGGTGACTGCAAGGCACATCGCTGCGCGCGCCCAGGCGCCACTGGTGCCGGGCACCCCGGACCCGGTGAAGGACGCCGACGAGGTGGTCGCCTTCGCCGAGGAGTACGGCGTGCCGGTCGCGATCAAGGCGGCGTTCGGTGGCGGCGGCCGCGGCATGAAGGTGGCCCGCACCATCGAAGAGATTCCTGAGCTGTTCGAGTCGGCCACGCGTGAAGCGGTGGCCGCATTCGGCCGCGGCGAGTGCTTCGTCGAGCGCTACCTGGACAAGCCGCGGCACGTCGAGGCGCAGGTGATCGCCGACCAGCACGGCAACGTCGTGGTCGCGGGCACCCGCGACTGCTCGCTGCAGCGCCGCTTCCAGAAACTAGTGGAGGAGGCGCCGGCGCCGTTCCTGACCGACGCGCAGCGCAAGGAGATCCACGAGTCGGCCAAGCGCATCTGCAAGGAGGCCGGCTACTACGGCGCGGGCACCGTCGAGTACCTGGTCGGCCAGGACGGGCTGATCTCGTTCCTCGAAGTCAACACCCGACTGCAGGTGGAGCACCCGGTCACCGAGGAGACCGCGGGCATCGACCTGGTGCTGCAGCAGTTCAAGATCGCCAACGGCGAGACCCTCGACATCACCGAGGACCCGGTTCCGCGTGGGCACGCGATCGAGTTCCGGATCAACGGCGAGGACGCGGGCCGCGGCTTCCTGCCCGCCCCCGGTCCGGTGACCAAGTTCGAGCCGCCGAGCGGCCCCGGCGTGCGGTTGGACTCCGGCGTGGAGACCGGTTCGGTGATCGGCGGACAGTTCGACTCGATGCTGGCCAAGCTGATCGTCTACGGCGCCACCCGCGAGGAGGCACTGGCCCGGTCCCGCCGCGCGCTTGCCGAATTCAACGTCGAGGGTCTGGCCACCGTCATCCCGTTCCACCGGGCGATCGTCTCGGACCCAGCGTTCATCGGCGACGGTGACGGCTTCTCGGTGCACACCCGGTGGATCGAGACGGAGTGGGACAACACCGTCGAACCGTTCACCGGCGGCGACCCGATCGAGGAAGAGGACACCATTCCGCGGCAGACCGTCGTGGTGGAGGTCGGCGGCCGCCGACTCGAGGTGTCGCTGCCCGGCGACCTCGCGATCGGCGGCGGCGGCGCGCCCGCGGGTGGCGGCAACGTCGTTCGCAAGAAGCCCAAGCCGCGCAAGCGTGGCGCACAGGCAGGCGCCGCGGCGTCGGGTGATGCGGTGACCGCGCCGATGCAGGGCACCGTCGTCAAAGTGGCCGTCGAAGAAGGCCAGCAGGTGTCCGCGGGCGACCTCGTGGTCGTGCTCGAGGCGATGAAGATGGAGAATCCGGTCACCGCCCACAAGGACGGCACGATCACCGGCCTCGCCGTCGAGGCGGGCGCCGCGATCACCCAGGGCACGGTGCTCGCCGAAATCAAGTGATCAGTCGGGCGTGACCAGGCTGCGCTCGGACAACTTGGTACCGAAGTAGCGCGCGTCGGGGTCGACGACGACCGTCTTGTCGTCGCCCCGCCGGGCCAGCGAGTCACGGGCCATCTGCTCGAACGAAATCTTCTGCGGCCCACCGATGTTCACCACCGCGTTGAGCGGCGCGGCGACCGCCGCGCGCGCGACATCCCTTGCGACGTCGGCGGCGGCGATCGGTTGGATCAGCGCATCGGGGACGCGCACCTCGTCGCCTGCGGTCATCGAATCGGTGATGGCGTCGGTGAATTCGGCGAACTGCGTGACCCGCACGATGGTATACGGCAGCCCGGATTCGGTGATGATCTTCTCCTGCACCACTTTTGCCCGCATGTAACCGCTGTCCGGCAAATCGTCGACGCCGACGATCGACAGCGCGACGTAATGGCCGACGTCCGCGCGTGCCGCCACCACGACGAGGTTGGTGGTGGACTTCGTGAAGAATTCCATCACCGGATCGTCTTCGAACGACGGCGAATTGACGACGTCGACGAGCGCATCGGCGCCACTGAGCGCGTCGGCGAGGCCGTCGCCGGTGAGCACGTCGACACCCGATTGACGCGACGCGGCCACGACATCGTGGCCGTCGGCGGTCAACAGTTCAACCACCTTCGCGCCGATGAGCCCGCTTGCGCCGATAACCGTGATCTTCATGCCTACCATCAGACGCGTGGAGCCCGTCGAAATCAATGCCGGTGCTTGGTATCTGCGTGCGGTGCGGGCCGACGACCGCATCGACGACCGGCCCGCGCTGGCGGAACTGGGCGAAACCGACGCGGGCTACGTCGCGCGGCGCGCAGCCCAATGGGAATCGGATGCGACGTACTCGTGGGCGGTGTGCGAGCCGACGACCGGCGAACTGCTCGCCGAGGTGACGCTGGATCCCGCCACCGGGAACATCGGCCTGCGCGCACGGCCAGGCCACGCCGAGGCCGCGCAGGCAGCGGGCGATGCGGTGCGCCGCTTCGCCGACAGCCTCTAACGCACGTCGATGTCCTGCCCCGACGCCAGATCAGCGCAGTCCACCGCGGTCACGTCGGGCCGCCCGGCCAGGAACGGCCGGGCGCCTTCGTCGCCGTGCAGTTGGGAAACCAGCGCCTGCCAGTGCCTGCGCGCGATGACGACGGGATGCCCCGGCCGGTCGCCGTAGCGGGCCCTGGCCAGCCCCGCGACCGACGACCGCGCCGCGTCGAGCACCCGCCGCACGGTGTCGGCGCCCACGTCGGGGGTGTCGACCGCGTGCAACACCACGTAGTCGGCGTCGACGGCGTCGATGCCCGCCCGCACCGATGCGCTGAGCCCCAGCTCCCAGTCGTCCGCGACCACCGCCCTGGCCGGGGCCGGGACGTCGACGACCGCGGCACCCAGCACCACGACCACGTCGTCGCATCCGCCTTCCGCCAGCGCGGCGACGCATGACCGAAGCCACCGGCCGTCGTCGGCAAGCACTTTCGGCTTGCCGTAGCGCGTGCCTGCGCCGGCGGCCAGCAGCACGCCCGCGACGCTGTTGGGCATGTGGCCATTGTGAAGCACGGGCATGCCCGGATTTGAGATTTGCGATTTGACCTGGGGTTTTGAGAAACCTGACCGTTCAATTGCGATGCGAGAGCGAACGGGCGTAAGGTCAAACCAGGTTGAGTTCACAGCCCACTGGAAGCGTCAGACGACGCACAGGGTCGAAAAACCCGCCTTGTAGCGAGGCTTTGAGGACGCAGGGCCTAATTATTTGACGTGAACCACAGTACGAATCACGCATTCCGACTGATGGAGTCACTCACAATGTCTACCCCCGAAACGGGTCCGGCTACGCCGGGCTCTCTCATCGAACCCACCGATTGCCACACCGCGCACTTCGCCACGAGGTGGCTGCAACCGACGATGGCCGTCATCGCAGCGCACGGCGAACTCGACGCGGCCAACGCGCAGCAGTTCGTCGACTACGCCCTGCGGCATGCCGCCCATCTCGACCGCCTCGTGCTGGACCTTTCCGGCGTGGACTTCTTCGGTACCGCAGGCTTTTCGGCCTTGCACACCCTGAACGTCCGTTGCGCCGCGGAGAAAGTCGACTGGGCCATGGCGCCCAGTCCCGCCGTCGTGCGACTGATGCGGATCTGCGATCCCGACTCGACGTTGCCGATCTGCGACAGCGTCGATGCGGCGCTCGCCGCCGTACAGGGTGAACCCCGCCGGCTACTGCAGCTGGTCCCGAAGTCGCGCTAGCGATTTCGCCAACAAGCGGGACACATGCATCTGCGAGATGCCCACTCGCTCGGCGATCTGCGTCTGTGTCAACGACTCGAAGAACCGCAGCAACAACACGGTCCGCTCGCGCTCAGGTAGGGCAGCGAGCAAGGGCCGCAACGCTTCTCGGTTCTCGATCTGATCGAGACCCAGATCCACGTCGCCGAGCGTGTCGGCAATCGCAGGTGCATCCTCGTTGCCGCCGCTGCCGCCGCTGTCGATCGACAACGTGTTGTAGGAGCTGCCTGCGACCAGACCCTCGATCACCTCGTCGCGGTCCATGTCCAACTCGGCGGCCAGTTCGGTAGCGGTCGGCGCCCGGCCGAGTCGCTGAGACAGTTCGGCGGTCGCTGCGCCCAGCCGCAGATGAAGTTCCTTGAGCCTGCGCGGCACCTTGACCGACCAGCTGTTGTCGCGGAAGTGCCTGCGAACCTCACCCATGATGGTCGGCACGGCGAAGGACACGAAGTCCGAACCGGCGTGCACGTCGAACCGGATCACCGCGTTGACCAGTCCGACGCGGGCCACCTGGACGAGGTCGTCGCGTGGCTCGCCGCGCCCGTCGAACCGACGGGCGATGTGGTCGGCAAGCGGAAGGCACCGCTCGACGATCCGGTCGCGCTGGCGTTGGAACTGCGCAGAGGCCTCCGGCAGTCCTTCGAGTTCGCGGAACATGTCGGCAACGTCCGCGTATTCAGAGTTCGAACGCGAAGGCGAACCCTGGGCCGACGACGGGCTCACTGCAGCGAACTCGCTCGCCTCGTCGTCATCGAGATTCCGACCACCTGTTGGTCCGCGGGGCCCTGCCCGTCCTGGAACGTCGACACCTCGTCGGTCAGCGAACTCAGTACGTGCCAGCTGAAGCTGCCTGGCGCGAGGATGTCAGGGCTCTTGCATGTGGTCGATGCATTGATGACGACCGCATCGTCCCTCGGCTCGACCACCAGCAGCAGTGTCGAGCCGCCAACGGCGGATCGAATCAGCCGGGTACATGCCTCGTCGACCGCCAGTCGCAGGTCGGCGACGGCGTCGAAATCGAGGTCCTCGAAGGTGCCGACGGCGGCCACCAAGGTGCGCAGCACCGCCAGATTCTCCAGCTTTGCGGCGACCCGGAGCTCGACGGATCGGTCGCTTCGCTGCCGTGGAATGTCTGTGCTCGCGTCGGCCATCTGACCTCCCGGGAATTTTTTCGCGACACTACCCCAGGCCGCATCTGAGCTAGCCATCAACGCTCCGACGGCAGATTAGTGAGTACGTGTGACGGCACTGGTGGCGGGGTAATACCCCGTCATGCAGGACTTCTGGCGGCACCCCGCACTGGCGCTGACGACGTTGATGACGCAGTGACGCCGATGTCGAGATATCCCGCGCAGCGCCCATCGCTTTCCTTTTCACCATGGTGGAGATTCAGTACCCATTCGTTGTTGCTCACCAAACATGAAACTTCGTCGTAGCTCCGTCAGCGGTCCTGGGATACGTCGGGTGCGCCGCGGGAAAGGCTTCTCGTACCAGGATCACGACGGCGCACCGGTCACCGACCAGGCCACCCTGGAACGCATCCAGGCACTGGTGATCCCGCCCGCGTGGAAGAACGTGTGGATCTGCCCGCACCCGAACGGCCACATCCAGGCGGTCGGCACCGACGCGGCGGGTCGCCGCCAGTATCTCTACCACCAGCAGTGGCATGAGGAACGCAACGAGGAGAAGTTCGACCGGGTGCTGGAGATGTCGGCAGCACTTCCCGAGATGCGACGGCAGATCACCGCCGACCTGCGGGCCCGCGGCCTGGAACGGGACCGGGTGCTCGCGCTGGCCCTGCTGCTGCTCGACCTGGGCTACTTCCGGGCAGGCGGTGAGCAGTACGCCGAGGAGAACAACTCGTACGGAATCGCCACCCTGCTCTGCGAGCATGTTGCCCTGCAGAAGCACGCCGTCGAATTCGACTACCCGGCCAAGAGCGGGGTGCGTCGGACGCTGCTGATCGAGGACGACGAGGTGGCCCGCTCAGCGCGCGCGCTGCTGCGCGGCCGCCGCGAGTCCGATCGATTCCTGGTGTGCCGCAACGGTTCCGGCTGGGTGGACCTGCACGCCGACGACCTCAACGCGCGGTTCAAGGAACTGGTCGGCGAGGATTACACGGTCAAGGATCTGCGAACCTGGCACGGCACGGTCCTCGGCGCCGCCGCGTTCGTCGACGCGGACCCGCCCGCCAACAAGACGGTGATCAAACGCGTCGAATCCGCGGTGATGAAGGAGGTCGCCGAGGAACTCGGCAATACCCCCGCAGTGGCCCGGTCGTCGTATGTGGACCCACGGGTGGTGCAAGGCTACGAGGCCGGCCTGACCATCGCCGCGGGCGTGCGGCGGGCCAACCGCAGTAAGAAACCCGCTGAACGGCAGGCGATTCTGGAAAGCAGCACCGCGCGACTCATTCGCAAGGTGGCGAAAGGCTAGAAACCCGTCGGCGTTCCGTTGCCCAGGTAGGTCAGCCCGCCCACCGCGGCCGCGTCGAGAAGGTTGCGGGTGTCCACCACCACCGCGCCCGGCGCCTGTTCGGCGATCAGTGGCCAGTCCAGGTCGCGGAACTCGGGCCATTCGGTGAGCACCACGATCGCGTCGGCGTCCTTGGCGGCCAGATACGGGTCGTCGACCGCGGTGATCGCCGACCGGCGCACCGGTGCGGGCTCGATGGCCGCCAGCCGCGGGTCGTATCCGGTGATCTGCGCGCCGGCACCTGCCAGTTCGGCGCAGATGGTCAACGCGGGCGAGTCCCGCACGTCGCTGGTGCCCGCCTTGAACGTCAGCCCGAGCGCGGTGATCCGGGCCCGGTGCAGTGGAACCGACAAGCAGCGGTTCAACGCGGCGGCGATCCGGCCAGGTTGCGCGGCGTTGGTGCACCGCGCCGACTCCACCTCCGGCAGCGCGACGCCGTGGGTCCGTCCAGTGTGCAGCAGCGCGGCGGTGTCCTTGGGCAGACACGAGCCACCCCAGCCGGGGCCGGGTTGCAGGAAATGCTGGCCGATGCGCACATCGGCGCCCATGCACCGGGTGACATCCGCGACGTTCGCGCCGACCTGTGCGCACAGCCGGGCAAGCGAATTGGCGTAGGAGATCTTCACGGCCAGGAACGCATTGCTGGCGTACTTGGCCAATTCCGCGCTTTCCGGCGTCATCCGCAGCATCGCGGCCCCGGCGCCGAACACCACGCCGAGCATGTCGGCGGCACGCTGGTCGTCGGTGCCGATCACGATGCGCTCCGGATGGCGAAAGTCGTAGACCGCATGGCCTTCACGCAGGAACTCGGGCACCGAGGCCGCGCGAATGTCGGCGGGCAGCTTCTGATCGATCCGCCGCGTGGTGCCGACGGGAACCGTCGACTTCAGCGCCAGGACGGCACCGCGGCGCAACACCGACCCGAGTCGCTCGACCACGCCATCGACGGCGCGCAGATCCGCCGATCCGTCCGAACCGCTCGGGGTGGGAACACAGACGAACACGACATCGCGGTCCGCGAGATCAGTGTCGTCGCAACTGAATCTCAGTGTCCCGTGCTCGAGTCCCTGTCGCAGCAGCAGCGGTAGGCCGGGTTCGTCGATGTGCGCAACGCCGCGGCGCAATTGCTCCACGCGGTCGGCGTCGACGTCGACGCACACGGTGTCGTGTTCGCGCTCGGCCAGGCACACCGCTGTGGTCAGACCGACGTAGCCGGCGCCGATGACTCCGATCCGAAGCCGACTCACGCGCATTCCCTCAGCAGACTCCTGGTCGCATCCAGCACTCGCGACACGGTGATCAGCAGCAGTCCTTGGTGCGGTCGGTCGGCGTGCGGGTCTCCCCGGTCACCGGCCCACACCGCGATGTGCGGACCGGAACCCCTTGGCCCCCAACGGCTCGGCGGGGTCGGGCCGAAGATCAGCACCGACGGTGTGCCGGTCGCGGTGGCGACGTGACCGACGCCGGTGTCACCGCATATCAGCAGCCGGCAGTCGGCGATCAACGCGACCAGTTCGAGCAGCCCGACAGTGCCTGCCAGAACGGCCGTTCGAGGGAGGCCGGCACCGGCGGCCACGGTATGGGCGAGATCGACTTCGTTGGCGTCCCCGGTGATCAGCACCTCGTGACCCATGTCCCGCAGCACCGCGGCCACCTGTGCGAACCGCTCGGCCGGCCACCGCCGCGCCGGGTACGCGGCGCCGGGGTGGATCACCACCACACCGGACCGGTCACGATAGCCGGGTGGCCGTGGAATCGCGAGATCCTTTGAGTGACATTCGATTCCGGCCCATTCCAGCAGACCGCACCAGCGGTCCACCTCGTGGACCTCGGTGCGCCACGGGGGGCCGGGCAGGTCGGGGTAGGCGGGGTGCCGATGGGTGAGCAGGGCCCGTGGCCGCACCGCGACGAGGTCCGCGATGCTCTCCGGCCCGCTGCCGTGCAGGTTCACCGCCAGTGCGGGCAGTACGGGCTGCGGGCGCAACCGGCCAAGCCCAGGGGTGGGTTGGACGTCGTCGACCGCACCGGAGGCCAGCGCCAAGTGGCGGAACCGTTCGGGTGCCGCCAGTACGATACGCGCGTCGGGATACGCGCGGCGCAGGCCGCGCAGCGCGGGCACCGCCGTCAACAGGTCACCGAGTCCGAGCGCGCGCAGCACCAGAACGGTGTCCTGTGACCGGTTTACGGCCACGACGACTCCGTCGACGCGCACACCACCATCTCGCGAACCTCGCAACCGGTGGGTTGAGACAACGCGAACACCACGGTCTCGGCGACATTCTCGGGCTTGTTCAGCTTCGCATCGGGCGGCGGCTTGTACTGTTCGTCACGGTCATCGAAGAATGCCGTGTGCATGCCGCCGGGAATCAGCATCGTCACCCCGACCTCGCCCGCCAGTTCGGCGGCCAGCGCACGGGATAGTCCGACGACGCCGAATTTCGATGCGCAGTAGGCGGTTGCGTCGCTCACCGCGTTGATCCCCAGCGTCGACGCGCACGTGACGATGGTGCCTCCGGTGGCCTTCAGATACGGAAGCGCCGAGCGAATCACCGCCGCGGTGCCGAGCAGATTGACGTGGACGACGCGCTCCCAGTCTTTGGCAGGCACGTCGGCGAGCTTGCCGCAGCAGTCGATGCCTGCCGCGGTGAAGACTCCGTGCACCTGCCCGTCGACGCGGTCGGCCAGCGTACGCACGGCCGCATCAACGGCGTCGGTGTCCGCGAGATCCGCCTGCGCGTAGGCCACATCGGCGGGCGGAACCTTCCGGTCGATCACCAGCGGGGTGCCGCCGTGTGCGATGACAGCTTGCACGGTGGCCGCACCGAGGCCGGACGATCCGCCGGTGATGATCACATTGCCTGGTTTCAAGCCCAATTCCATTACGAGTCCCCTCATTTGTCACGACCGCGCGGCGGCGATCAGCTTTGACGACGAATAGCCGGATACGGTCGGTAACAGCACGACTTCGCCGCCGTGACGGCGGACCACCTCGGCCTCCGGCAGGTCGGCCTCGGCGTAATCGCCACCCTTGACCCAGACGTCGGGCCGCAGTTGTTCCAATACCCGTTCGGGTGAGTGTTCGTCGAACACGATGACGGCATCGACACACGCCAGCGCGGACAGCACCCGTGCCCGGTCTTCGGCCCGCATCACCGGTCGCCGCGGGCCTTTCAGCGCCCGCACCGACGCGTCGGAGTTGAGCAGCACCACCAACGCGTCACCGAGGTGTCGCGCGTCGCGCAGCAGTCGGACGTGGCCGGTGTGCAGCAGATCGAAGCAGCCGCCGGTCGCGACCAATGTCCCGCCGCGGCTGCGCAACCTGTCGCGGACGGTGGCGGCGTCACCGGTGATGGCGTCGAATTCGCCGACGGCCGAGTGGCTTGCGCCGACAGACGCCGAACTCGACACGCCTGCAGCGCCGCCTGCAGCGACGAATCGGCTGGCCGCGTCGACCGCCGCGGCGGCCGCCCCCTCGATGTCCTGGCCTGCGGCAAGCGCGAGGGTGGCGGCGACCGCGAACCGGTCCCCGGCGCCGCAGGTGTCGCTGCCCGCGGACGCGGGAACGGCAGGTGTCGGGATGAACGTGTTGGTCTGTGCGGTGGCGAGTACCGCGCCGCGGGATCCGAGCGTCACGCTGACGGCCTTGGCATGCCACCGCTTGCGCAGTGCATCACCGCTGTCCTCGCGGGCTTCGGCCTCGTTTGGCGTGACCAGCCAGCACCCCTGCACCGGCGCGGCACCGCGCGGATGTGGATCCCAGACGACGGGCACACGCTTCGCCGCGGCGGTCAGCGCGTCCCTGATGCCTGGATGCGAGGCGACACCCCGGCCGTAGTCGGCCACGCAGATCGCTTTCGCATTCTGCAGCGCCTCGGCGGCGCGCCTGGGTATCGAGTCACCACCGGCTGTCCCGTCGCCGTGATCCAGTCGAAGCATCGAATGGCCGGCCACCCGAATCCTGGTCTTGCAGACGGTGTTACCGGACAGCGGCAGCCGGACGACGGTGACACGGGCGGAGGTGAGCAGGCGGTCCAGCGCCTGCCCGTCGGGGTCGTCCGCCAGAGCGGTCACCAGGACCACGTCGCATTCCAGCCGGGCGGCCAGCACCGCCGCCAGGCCGGCCCCGCCGGGCCGGTGCCAGACCCGCTTCGTGTCGACGACGGCCACCGGCGCCTCGGGGCTGAGCCGGGTTGCGCTTCCTTCGATGTCGACGTCGAGCATCGAATCACCGACGATCACAATCGGTTTACTCATGACCGGCTCCCAACAGCACATCGTCGACCGCGATGCAGAGAGCGTGGACCAGCAGCAGGTGGATCTCCTGCACCGTCGCGGTGGTGGAGGCTTCGACGCAGACGGCGTCGTCGCACATGGCCGCCAGCGGGTTGGGCGCCGGCCCGGACAACGCCCACGCGGTGAGTCCGGTTTCGTGTGCCGCCTTGACGGCACACAGCACGTTGGGGCTGGTGCCACTGGTCGACAAGGCCACCAGGATGTCGCCGGGCCTGCCGTGCGCCCGCACTCCTCGGGCATACATGTCGTCAGTGCCGTAGTCGTTGGCGATCGCTGTCAGCGCCGAGGTGTCGGCGTGTAACGAGATGGCGGACAACGGCATCCGCTCATCGCGGAACCGACCGACCAGTTCTGCGGTCAGATGCTGAGCCTCAGCGGCGCTGCCGCCGTTGCCGCAGGCGAGCAGTCGGCCGCCGCCGATCAGCACGTCCGCCAGTCGACTGCCCCACGCCTGCAGGCGTGGTGCCTCCGCGCTGATCTGCCCGACCGCGTTCGCCAAGGCGGAGATATGGGTTTCAATCACGATGTGTCTCCCATCGGTCGACCGCTGCCACCAGTTCGGCGTCGGTGATCTGGTCCAGACACGGATGTCCGTACACCGGGCAGTCGCGGGCGCGGGTTTCTCGGCACGGGGCAGCCTGATCGCCGAGACGGATGACGTTGCGGCCGTATGGACTCCACTGCGAGGCGGGTACGACGGGCGCGAACAGCGACACCACACCTACGCCGACCGCGGCGGCCAGATGCGCGGGTCCGGTATTGGGCGCCACCACGACGCGCGCCGCCGCATACACCGCCCCGAGGGTGGCCAGCGTGGTTCGGCCGCCGAGGTCGACAGCGTCGCTACCCGCCACCGCCGCGGTGAGTGGCTTTTCGGCTACGTCGCCGGTGACGACGACGCGGTGCCCCGCGGCGGTCAGCGCGGCGACCATCTGCGCGCTGCGCGCGGTCGTCGGCCTGCGGGCCGGCACCGCCGCCCCGGGATGGAACACGACAAAGGATGCGTCACCGATGGTTTCGGCGATGTCGTCGGGCAGTTCAGGGAGTTCGCGCACGGCCAGCCCACCGTCGTCTCCCCACGGCAGCTCGCAACCGGCCTCGCGGACGAGGGACAGGGCCCGCTCCGGTTCGGGTAGTCCCCCCTGCACGTGGTGGCGCAGGTCGAGCAATGTGCCTGGATAGTCCTCGCTGATCGCCCCGATCCACGGCACGTCGGCCATCCGGCAGATCAGCGCGAGCGGCAGCGGCGACTGGTGAAACGACGTGAAGATGTACACCCGACCCGGCGCCACGTCGCGAAGCAGCTTGACCAACGAATCCACGTGTGCGGCAGTCAGTTCCTGCGCGTCGAAATCGACCCATGGTGCCTGCCATTCGATGATGTCGTCGACCCCGGGCAGCAATTCGGCGGCGGCACGGCCGCGCGGACCAGCCAGAAATGTCACCCCGTCGTGCGCTGCTGCGACGGCGCGCACCGCTGGTCCGGTGATCAGCACGTCGCCTGCGCTGTCCAGTCTGGCCACCACTGCGCGGTTCATCGGCAGTCCTTCAGCACCAGCGACACCGCGTCGCTCAACGTTTCGGCGACGCGGGCGCGGGCCCTTGCGTCGAGCACCTCGCGGCGTCGGGTCCGTCGCGTCGGCACGAGCACCACGTCGGCGTTCGCCGACAGCGCCGCCTCGACGTCGCCGCCGGTGTCGCCGATCATCACGCAGCGCGCGGGGTCAACGCCGAGCGCGTCGGCGGCCGCCCGCACCATGCCCGGCGCGGGCTTGCGGCATCGGCAATCGTCCCCTTCGTCATGTACGCAGATGTGCCAGGAGTCGAACGGCCCAAGCACCGCATCGACTTTCGCGTTGACGGCCTCGAGTTGGTCGGCGGTGATCAACCCCTTCGCGACGCCTGACTGGTTGGTCACCACCGCCAGCATCAGCCCGCGGTCGCGTAACCGGCCCAACGCATCGAGTGCGCCGCGCACCGGTCGGACCCCGTCGGGATCGTTGAGATAGGGGCTGTCCTCGATGATCGTGTCATCGCGATCCAGCAGCACCGCCAGCGGCGGGTCGCGGCGCGCCGCCCGGAAAGTCCATTCCCCGTGGATGCGATGCGCCACCGCGACCACCGGAATCAGGATGCTGGTCAATCCGATTCGGCCGGCCTCGATGGGCGTATGCGGACCAGCCCAGAATCGGCGCGCCGCGAACTCGGCTGTCAGTGCGCACCACAGTTCCGCCGCGCGTCGCGCCAGGCGCCTGCGACCGGACAGCGATGCGATCAGCGCGGTGGCGGCCGACAGGCAGGTCAATGCGTGGGCAGGCATCCGCCCGCGGCCCTCACCGACGGCGGTCCGCCAGGCCCTGCCGTGTTTGCGGCGCATCAGCGCGTTGTCCCGGTTGCCGATCTGCGCGCGGACGCTGCTGAACAGCGTCGCATTGGCCACCGGATGCGTGCATCGCCGGGAGCCGTTCACAATGTTGTTGCCCGACATGGCGATTCGTAGCGCAAGGTCCGAGTCTTCGCGATACGCGCGCGGAAACCGCTCGTCGAATCCGCCGGCGGCCACCAACGCCGAACGCCGATACGCCATATCGGCGGTGATCCACTTGGCGTCCGACAGCCGCTGGGTGCGACGCTCGTCGTCGGTGGCCCTGCGGCCCGCCACTCGCGGCACCTCGATGACCGCCTGTGAGCCCGAGGCGCCTGCTTCTTCGGCCGCGTCGAGGTCGTCGGCCAGCGCGCTGAACCAATTGGCCTGCGGGAGCACGTCGTCGTCGAGGAAGCTGATCCACTGGCAGCGGGTGGCACGCCATCCGACGTTGCGGGCGGCGGCGGGACCGCGGCCACCGCTGCGCAATACCCGCACCGGCAGCTTCGACGCAACTCGCAACGGTATCGTCGTGTCGGCTCGGTCGTCGACGACGATCACCTCTGCAGGCCGTGGCCCCGCAGAGCCGTCGAGTTCTGCCAACAGGCGGTGCAGCGAGTCCCGCCCGATGGTCGGTATCACGATGGCGTAGTCCGTCATCGGGGCCGCCTCACCACAAACGGGCCGATCGCCAACACGTCGATCGGTGCGCTGCCGAAGCACTCCAATGCGTCGCGGGGGCTGTCGACCATCGGTCGGCCCGAGGTGTTGAAGCTGGTGTTGACAACCACCGGAACGCCGGTCCGTTCGGCGAACCTGTTGAGGGTGTCGTACAGCAGCGCGTCGGTGCGGTCGACGGTCTGCACCCGCGCGGTGCCGTCGACGTGGGTGACGGCAGGGATCTTCGGCCGCCACTCTTCGGCGACGTCGTGCACGAACAGCATGTACGGGCTGGGAATCGGTCCGCCCGAGAAGATTTCGCGGGCGCGCTCAGCCAACACCATCGGGGCGACCGGACGGAACTGCTCGCGGCCTTTGACAGTGTTGAGTCGCTCCAGGTTTGCGCTGTTGCGTGGGTCTGCGAGCAGGGAGCGGCCGCCGAGGGCACGCGGCCCGAACTCCGCGCGGCCCTGAAACCAGCCCACCAGCAGATCGTCGGCGAGCGCGTCACCGACCGCGGCCGCGTAGTCGACGGGACGCTCGTAGGGCACCGCGGCCTCACGCAGAGCCGACTCGACCTCGTCGTCGGAGAATCCGCGGCCCAGTTGGGCGGTCGGCATGGGAATGATCGGTTCGCCTGCCTCACCCGCGAGGGCGAGCGCGGCACCCAGCGCGGTGCCGGAGTCCCCCGCGGCGGGTTGCACCCAGACGTTCCTGAATCCGCCGTGTTTCCACAGCTTCGAGTTGGCCACGCAGTTGAGCGCCACTCCCCCTGCCAGACACAGGCTTTCGTATTCGGTGTGGTCGCGCAGCCAGCGGACCAGGTCGAGAAGAACCTCCTCGAGCACTTTCTGCACGCTGCAGGCCAGGTCGAAATTGTGTTCCCCACGCGGGCCGAACTCGGTCCAGTCCACCGGTTCGGTGCGGAAACCGCCGTCACCGGTGGTGTAGACCAGTTCACGGAACCGGTCGGCGAAGGATGGCGTCCCGTAGGACGCCATCGCCATCACCTTGTACTCGTCGCTGGAGCGCTTGAAGCCCAGATGCTCGGTGAGGTCTTCGTAGAGCAGGCCGAGGGAATGCGGCAGCGCCTGGGTGGCCAGCACGTCGATCTTGCTGTCGGCGAAACTGCCCGCCAACATCGAGGCCCGCTCGCCGCGGCCGTCGACCACCAGGACCGCACAGTCGGGGTGCGGTGACGCCAGCGCACTGGACGCGGCGTGTGCCACGTGATGGCGGACGTGCCGCACGATCGCGGGATCCAGTCCTGGGAACGCGGCCTGCAGAAACCGCGGCGCCCGCTCGGCGTACATGGTGCGCAGGTACTCCCAGTCCTGGTCGAAACCGCCTGCCGTCACATCGACTTCGGCCATCAGCCGTGGGTCGTATGAGTAGCCCACCGCATCGAGGTCTGACGGTCGCAGGCCTGCCTCGGCGAGGCACCACTGCGCCGCCTGGATCGGCAGTTCCCACGTGGAGAACGGCACCGCCTGCTTACCGTGCTTGCGCCGCGAGAATCGCTCCTCCTCCGCCGCCGCGACGATCCGACCGTCCACGACGAGCGCCGCAGCAGGATCGTGGAAGACCGCGTTGATTCCGAGTATGCGCACGAGGGGTCTCCTAACTTCCCTGCAGGGCAGCCGATGTCGAGAGATCCGCGTCGCGCTGATTTCGGAACCACTGCACGGTGGCGTCGAGTCCGGTCCGGTAGTCCACCAGCGGTCGCCAGTCCAGGTGTGCACGCGCGACTGTGATGTCCGGACAGCGGCGCTGCGGGTCGTCCTCGACCGCGGGCACGAAATGAATCGGGGACCGGCTGCCCGCGAGGTCGCGGATGAGTTCGGCGATGTGCAGCACCGACAGTTCGGCGGGGTTTCCGACGTTGACCGGTCCCGCATAGTCGGAGCGGGCGAGCGCGATCAGTGCGTCGACCGTGTCGTCGACATAGCACAGCGAGCGGGTCTGCTGGCCGGTGCCGGTCACCGTGATCGGCTCTCCTGCCAGCGCCTGGTTGCAGAACGTCGGGACCATGCGGCCGTCATCGGAGCGCATGCCCGGCCCGTAGGTGTTGAAGATGCGCGCCACGCCCACGTCGGCCGAGCGCACTCGCCGATAGGCGAACGTCAAGGCTTCGGCGAACCGTTTCGCCTCGTCGTACACGCTTCGCGGTCCGATGGGATTGACGTTGCCCCAGTATGTTTCGTGCTGCGGGTGCTGCAACGGGTCGCCGTAGACCTCACTGGTGGACGCCAACACCATGCGGGCGCCGCAGCGTTCCGCGATGTCGAGCACGTTGGCGGTGCCCAGCGCGCCCGTGCGCATTGTCTGCACCGGCAGACGCAGGTAATCCGCCGGTGACGCCGGTGAGGCCAGGTGCAGCACCGTGTCGACATCGACGTGCACCCGTAGCGGGTGACTGATGTCGTGCCGGATGAGGTGGTAGCCGGGCCTGCCGAGAAGCGCATTGGCCGCTGTCGGAGCGCTCGTCGACATGTCGTCGACGCAGAACACCTCCGCGCCGTCGTCGAGCAGGCGTGCGCACAGGTGTGCGCCGATGAAACCGCCGCCGCCGGTCACCATCACGCGGTTGAGTTCATGCATAGGTGTTTGTCCTTCGCTGCCGTGGGTAGGCGGCACCGTTATGGATGCCATGGCACGCACGTCGTTCGTCATCGCCAGCCGCGACCGTGCTGATGAGCTGGTCACCACGGTGGCCAGGTTGCTCGACAGCACGTGTTGCCCAATCATCTTCGTGGACAACGATTCCCGCGATGACTCCGTGGCAATCATGAACCGTTTCGCGGCGAAGGCCGCGGGTCGTCTGCGGGTCATCGAGCTGACGGAGAACATGGGGGCAGTGGGCCGCAACGTGGGGGTGGCCGCGTCGCAAACCCCGTATGTCGCGTTCTGCGACGACGACTCGTGGTGGACGCCTGAGTCCCCGGCGATCGGCGCCGCGTTGTTCGACCGGCACCCGTCGTTGGGCCTGGTTGCCGCGCGGACGATCGTGTGGCCGCAGCACCGGGAGGACCCGTTCTGTGCGCAGCTGGCAGCGAGTCCGCTCGGTCAGCGTTCCGATCTGCCGGGGCCGTCGGTCCTCGGGTTCATGAGCTGTGCCTCGATGGTGCGTAAGCACGCGTTCGAGGCGGCAGGGGGTTTCAGCGAGATCCTGCACTTCCGCGGCGAAGAGGAACTGCTCGCTGTCGACATGGCCGCGCTGGGCTGGGATCTGTGCTACTGCCCGGATCTCGTCGCCATCCACCAGCCGTCCGCTGTGCGTAAAAGCGCAGCGGCGCAGGACGCTCGAACACTGCGTAACGCGGTGCTGACCACGTGGATGCGGCGTCCAATGCCCCACTGCCTCAAAGCCGCCGGCGCGCTGTTCGCCGGCGCGCTGAAAGATCGTGAACATGCGCGCGCCGCCGTCGAGGCTGTTCGGCGGCTGCCCGATGTCGTCAACGAGCGCAGGCCGCTGCCCGCCAGCGTGGAACATGCGCTGGCAGTGCTGGAGTCGCAGTGAACCGGTCATCCCAACGAGAGCTTCGACGCCGACGCTGCCGTAACGGGTTGCTCGGCGGGGACCAGCCGGTCATAGATCCGGAACGTATCCGCGGCGATCCGGTCCCAGGTGTAGCGGGCCTTCGCACGGTCGCGGCCCGCGGCGCCGAGGCTTTGGCGCAGAAAGTCGTCGCGCACCAACTGTTTGATCGCTGCGGCCACATGGGCCGGGCTGTTCGGCTTGACAAGGCGACCGGTGACGTCGTGCACGACGGTGTCGAGCATGCCGCCGACGGCGGCCGCGACCACCGGCACACCGCAGGCCATCGCTTCCAGCGGAACGATGCCGAACGGCTCGTACCACGGTGTGCAGGCGACCACGTCGGCTGACCGCAGTATCGCCGGCATGTCAGCGCGCTCGACGGATCCGTAGAGATGGACACGGTCGGCCACCCCGAGTTCGTCGGCCAGCTTCAACAATCGGCGGGCTTCCGGATCCGACTTCAGTTTGGATTTCTTCGGACCACCGACGATGACGAGTTCGGTGTCGGGTATTGCGGGCAATGCCCGCACCACGACGTCGAAACCCTTGCGGGACACGAACCTTCCGACACTGACGACGCGGTGCCGGTCACCGCGCGGTGCCACAGGGCCGTCGGGTGTGAAAACGTCCACATCCACCCCGCAGGGCACGACCGACATCCTGGTCCGGGATCGGCCCATCCTGACCAATTCGAAGACCTCGTCGGTACAGGTGGCGGCAACCCATGAGGCGCAGCGGGCCACCATCGCCTCGAGCTGGTGGCGCTCCTTGGGGCTGGTGTCGTTGGCACCCTGGTGCCTACGCTTCACCACACCGAGCGCGTGGAAAGTCTGTACAGCAGGGATTTCCAGATGGCGGGCCGCCAATTGGGCTGCGACGCCTGACATCCAGAAATGGGCGTGCGTCACGTCCGGGCGGTCGGCGCTCCACCGCGCGTCCAGGAATTGGGCGAACAAACCCATGTGGCGCAGCAATTCGTCCTTTGGGAGGTGTTCGGCGGGTCCTGCGGGCACATGCACGACCGTGTATCCCTGCGGCATGTCGACGCGTTCCGGCAGATCGGGCTCGTCGCGCCGGGTGTAAACCGTGACCGTGTGGCCCCGGCGCGTCAACGCCGCTGACAGCTCCGCGACATGCACGTTCTGTCCGCCTGCATCGGCGCCGCCGAGCACTGCCAGCGGACTGGCGTGTTCGGAGACCATCGCGACCTTCATCAGGACCCTTCCTTCGAGCGCTGTCCACATGTGGTCTGGATGACGTCGTCCCATTCGGCGAGGAACCGGTCGAGCGCGAAATGGGTGGTGGCGAAGTCGCGGGCGGCCTTGCCCGCCGCGGAGGCGGCGGAGGCGTCGGTCACGAAACCCTCCAGCGCATGTGCCAGCGTCGCGACGTCAGCGCTGACCACGCCCGCCTCCTGCGGCACCACCAGCGGTGTCATGGTGGACGCGACCGCCACCACCGGCATGCCCAGAAACATCGCCTCGATGAGCGAAAGCCCGAGTGAGGTCCACCGAGCGGTGTGCAGATACACCCGCCGCCGCGCCACCTGGTGCAGTAGTCGCGGCGCCTGTACATCACCTTTTCCGCAGAGTCGGGGCGGCGTGGACATCGCCTCGCTGCCGATGCCCCACACATCGATCCGCGCGTGTCGCGACAATTCGTCCAGCAAATCAGCGCCGACGGTGCGCCAGCGCCTGCGCGGCTCGTTGATCATGGTGGCCGCGGCCGCAATCTCGCCGGTATACAGAAATCCGGGATCGGCGATGCCATGGTTGATCACTTTGGTGGGCGCCTTGCCGTTGTCCCACATCAATCGGTTGAAGTCGGTCACATGGATCAGCGGGATGTCGTCGCGCCCAGCCAGCGGGTGCACGCTGTCGACGGCGAAGGGCCGAGGCGCGTTGTGCTCGACGTAGACCGCCGGGATGTCGACACCTGGTCTGCGGCCCAACCAGCGTGTCGCCAACTCGATCTCATCGGGCCGCTGCAAGATCACCATGTCGATCTCTTCAGCGCGCAGTTGGCACGACGAAATCTCCTCGGCGCGAGGCCATTTCCTACCACACAGACCGCGTCCGTATGCGTCCCGATTCTCGTTCACGGGAAGTACACAACGATGCCTGCCCGCGACGAACGCCTCCGTCCAGGACCCATGCACATGCCACACCAACACCGAACGAGTGGCTTGCGGTCCCGACATGCGAACCGCTTACCCGAAGCCATTCTGCGGTAAAGGTCGAGTCATCGACTCTTCGCGAAGTGACTACCCTACGTTCGTAAACCGGACCGGTAGGCAGCCCGCGGCCCGGTTTTCGGCAAGATCAGAGGGGGTATCCGATCGACATGCCAGACAGCGAACACCTTCCCGACGACGTGCCTGTCGCCGACGCCGTCGAGCAAACGCGGCCTGCGAGAGAGCCTGCGCTCGACGAAGAGGCCTCCGCCGAACCGCCGGACACTCCGCCGCTCGAGACGGCACCCGCCGACTGGCAGGAACAGCTCGAGATCGTCGAGATCGACCCCGAGGACGACGACGTGGGCTGACGGGAGTCGCCGTGGCACAACAGAGTGGACGCCCGCGCCGCTGGCGGGCCGGAGTTCTCCTGGCGGCATTCTTCGTCGCCCTCGGCCTGCTGTTGACCCGCTGTCCGGCCAACCGCGACGGTATGCCGGGTCAACTGGCTCAGTCCATGGAGGAGTCCACCGGCGCGGCCCGCAGCGGTGCGCTGGCTCTGGATATGTGGCTGCAGCGGCGGTCCACCACCCAATTCACCAGCGTTGCGCTCACCGATGCGCGCGACGAGGTGGTCAAGGCCTACAAGGGAATTGCCGAATTGCGGGCGCAGGATCGGATCGACGTCGACCGCCAGCGCATGCTGACCCAATCGATGACCGACATCATCGCGCAACTGAACGCGGCCGGCGCGACGATTCGTGACGTCACCAAAGTGCCGCCCGCCCAGCAGGCGCGTGACGACCTGCGCGCGGCGGCCGACGCTCTCGAGAGCGCGTACCACTGATGAAGAAGCTCTTCTCAGTCGCTCTGGGAATCCTCACCGCCATCGGCGGATTCGTCGACATCGGCGATCTGGTGACCAACACCGTCGTCGGTTCGCGATTCGGCATGGCGCTGGTCTGGGTGGTCATCGTCGGCGTGGTCGGCATCTGTCTGTACGCCAACATGGCCGGACGAGTCGCCGCCGTCAGCGGCAGAGCGACATTCGAGATCATCCGCGAGCGCCTCGGCCCACGCGCCGCGGCGGCGAACCTGTCCGCGTCGTTCTTCATCAACCTGATGACGCTGACCGCCGAGATCGGCGGCGTCGCATTGGCACTGCAACTGGCCACCGACGTCGGACCGACGATGTGGATCCCGGTCGCGGCGTTCGGAGTGTGGGTGGTGGTGTGGCGCGTCAAGTTCTCCATCATGGAGAACGTGACCGGGCTGCTCGGGCTGTTCCTCATCATCTTCGCGGTCAGTGTGTTTGCGCTGCAGCCGAATTGGGGCGACCTCGCGCATCAGGTCACGTCGCCGGTCATACCGGAGAAGGAGTCGGCGGCGACCTACTGGTATTTCGCGGTCGCACTGTTCGGTGCCGCGATGACACCGTACGAGGTGTTCTTCTTCTCCTCAGGAGCGGTGGAGGAGCATTGGACCAAGAAGGATCTCGGGACATCGCGGCTCAACGTGTTGGTCGGCTTCCCGCTCGGCGGGATGTTGTCGATCGCGATCGCCGCATGCGCGACACTCGTGTTGCTGCCCAACCAGATCGAAGTCACGACACTGTCGGAGACGGTGATGCCGGTCGTGGCCGCGGGCGGAAAGCTGTTCCTGGCCTTCGCGATCGTCGGGATCGTCGCCGCGACGTTCGGCGCCGCGCTGGAAACCGCGTTGTCCGGCGGCTACATCCTGGCCCAATTCCTTGGTTGGCCGTGGGGAAAGTTCCGGCGGCCGGCACAGGCCGCGCGGTTTCACGTGGTGATGATCGTGACGATCGTCGTCGGCGCCGCAGTGCTCTACACCGGCGTCGACCCGATCATGGTCACCGAGTATTCGGTCGTGTTCTCTGCCATCGCGTTGCCGCTGACGTATCTGCCAATCCTGATCGTGGCCAACGATTCCCAGTACATGGGGGCGGACACCAACGGGAGGGTGACGAACGTCTTCGCCTCCGTGTATCTGGTGATCATCTTGGCGGCGTCGCTGGCCGCGATCCCGCTGATGATCGTGACAGGAGCCGGTCAATGAGCGAGCTTCCCATCCAGTCACACCGTGGCCGAGTGCTCGACGCTCGCTTGCATCTGCTTGACCGCCAACTGCTCGACGACGCCGGCGATCCTGCGGGCATCGTCGACGACCTCGAACTGTCGGGAGTGGAGTTCGACAAGGACATCGCGGAAGGCAGCGACGCCCCGCAGGTCACCTCGCTGCTGTCCGGTCACGTCGTGGCGACCCGGATCTTCGGCGGCATGCCCCCTCGGTCCCGCCTGCAGGCCATCCCGTGGGATCTGGTCGCCTCGGTGTCAGTGGTGGTGACGCTGAAACCCACTGATGTGGCCCTCGACAGCGGCTGGATGGAGAGGTGGCTGTGCGATCGGATCATCAAGCACATCCCGGGAGGCAGACATGCTGCTGAGTGAGGTGCTGGGGTTGCGCGTCGTCGATGCCGGGAACCATCCGGTGGGCACGGTGGTCGACGTCCGATTGACGACCTCAGAGGCGCTCGATCCGGCGACGCCGCGGGTTCTCGGCCTGGTGATCAGCCCCCGCACGAGATCGTCGTTTCTCGGCTACGAGCGTTCCGCGGCCAATGCCCCTGTGATGATCGCCGCACTGATGCGGTGGCGGCATCGCGGCACCTTCGTCGCCGCCTGGGACGACGTCGCCCGTATCGGCTCTGACCTGGTCAGATTGCGCCCCGGTTTCACCCGGTATTCGCCCGTGCTGCGCGACGGGGGCGTTTAGCCATTCCGGGCCACGGGAATGCCACCCCGCAGCGAGGGGAGATTCCTCTTGTCGGCCCTCAGGGCCCCCCGATCCAAGTCAACTGCGGAAGGGTAAGCATGACCGAGAAGAACAGTGGCCCGGAAGAAGGCATCAAGGGCGCCGTCGAAGACGTCAAGGGCAAGGCGAAGGAAGCGGTCGGCACCGTCACGGGCCGTGACGATCTGACCCGCGAGGGCAAGGCCCAGCAGGACAAGGCCGACGCCCAGAAGGACGCCGCCAAGAAGGAAGCCGAAGCGGAATCCGCTCGCGCTGGCGCACATGCCGCCGAGCGGCGTCAGGAATCCGAGCAGCGCTGAGCGCTGACATGACAAAGAGGCCCAGCCGATCGGCTGGGCCTCTTTGCGTCTCAACTACTCGGGCGTTGCCGGTGGGCATCGGGATGCTCTGCGTACCAACGCTCTTCGATGCGCCGAACCCGCAGATGCTCGACGAGCAGCCAGCCTCCTCCAATGAGGAACAGCACAAGGGACGTGATCCCGAGGCTGATCCCGACGTTGTGATGCGCCGAGGCGTGCGCGGCCAGTGCGGAAACGAAAAGCACAAGGGCGACGCCGATCACGATCAGCCCCGGCATGATTTTGTTGTCCTTCATCGACTCGCCTGCGTGCGGCCGCGTCGTCCGCGCGTGGTCGACAGGATCCTTCGGGCCCTTCATCGGTACTCCTCTCTCGGCATACCTACACCCGCCGAAACTGGGCTGATTTCAACGGTAGGACTCCCCGGCGGCGCAGTCACGTGTTCGGCGGATACTGCTCGCGGCGCAGCACCGCGGCGAGATGGGCGGCGTTGCGGGCGGCCGACGCCGTGGTCTTGGCGACGGGTTCGGGGACTTGGTCGAGGTCGTCGTAGTTCTTCGACTGCATCGCCTCGCCGGTCCAGTACGTTCCGGCCTGCGAGGGAATGGAGAAGCCGATGTCGTTGAGGCCCTGGAACATGTCGGCGATGACCTTGTGCGCCCCGTCCTCGTTGCCCACCACCGCGACGATCGCGACTTTGCCCACCATGACCGGCCGCCCGGCGTCGTCCGTATTCGACAACTCGGCGTCGAGGCGTTCGAGGACCCGCTGCGCGATGCTGCACGGGTGGCCGACCCAGATCGGCGTGGCGAGCACGAGAATGTCGGAGTCCAGGATGCTTTGGCGGATCTTGGGCCATTCGTCGCCATCGCCCATATCAGCCTCCACACCCGGGTGGATCGCGTAGTCGACCATCCGCAGCGATTCGGTCTTCACCCCGGCTTCCCGCAACCCCTGGCACACGTGTTCGGCCATCAGGGCGCTGCTCGACGGGGCAGGGCTCGGTTTCAGACTGCACACGAGCGCGACAGCGCGCAACGGTCCTGAAGAGGTTTCGGGCATGCGCCAGGGCTACCCGGCCGGCGAGCGGTCAAACGATCCTCGCGCTAGCCGCCGAACAGGACGGGGCCCGCCAACGACGGCATGCTCATCGCCACCACCACGAGCATCAACGTGAACAGGATCCAGCCCGCGCCCTGCCACGCCCACCAGGTCTCACGGTTGCGCCACGTCTGATAAGTACGCACGAACGCCCACACCGCGCCGGCCAGGAAGATCAGCGGCGCGCCCACTGACAGCAACGTCCGCTGGGGCACCCCACAGGCCACGCTGTCGGCGGTGGCGCCATGGCAGGTGCTCAGCCACAGCGTCGCGAAGACCAGAAAGGCCAGCCCGGCCACCGCGACGATCGAGCCGAAGCGCACCGCATCGCGCACGTTGGCTTTGTCGTGCCGTAAGTCGTTGGGATTGTGATACACAGCCACCCGAATTCCCTGCTCAGACGTGTTCAGTGCAATGCGGGGGGAGATTTCCCTGTCCGGCGAACGAATAAACCTCTACGGCTCGACGCGCAGATGGGCGGTCAGCAGCAACCTGTCGTACACCGATCTGGCGGGCAGGACCTCGTCGTAGGGCAGGTCAAGGAAGTCCTTGGCGACCTGCTC
Organism: Mycobacterium sp. 3519A; assembly: GCF_900240945.1. Lineage (NCBI taxonomy): Bacteria > Bacillati > Actinomycetota > Actinomycetes > Mycobacteriales > Mycobacteriaceae > Mycobacterium > Mycobacterium sp. 3519A. The sequence continues at coordinate 931,951 of NZ_OESG01000013.1, read as the reverse complement.
CGCCAGCGCGCGCAACTTGGTGTTGGTCTCCTGCGAGCGCCATTTCAGCAACTCGAACGCCGAGTCGGCGTTGATCCGGTAGATCAGCATCAGCATCCCCTTGGCCTGCTCGATGCCGCTGCGGGCCTCGGCGATCTCGGCCACCGCCTCGCTGAATCGCTCCTCGTGGGGGCTGGTCGCCGACGGGCTGACGTCGACATAGAAGCCGTGGGTGCCGACGACCTCGCCGGCGTCGTCGAAGATTTGGTCACCGACGACCACGACGTCGTGGACCTCGCCTTTGGTGTCGATGATGCGGTGCCGGGTGGAGAACGCGCCAGCGGTCCGGCGGATCTCGTCCAGCGTCGCGGCGACCTGACCGTAGTCGTCGGGATGCTTGTGTGACAGCACCAGTCTCGTGGTCGGTTGCACCGTGCCCGGCTCATACCCGTGCATCCGCTCCACCTGAGGCGACCATTCCCAGCGCTCGTCGGCGAAGTAGAACCGGAACCAACCGACACGTTGGGGCTCGCCGCCCGCCAATGCGTGCTCGACGGGTGTCTGCCCCTCGAGGGCGGTCAACTCGTCGGTCATGGTGTGCAGGTTAGCTCGGCTGAATACGTCACGGCATCGAAGCTGATCAGGTATTCGTTTCGGGGATATCGGCAGCATCGGTGTGATCGCTGATGTCGGGGCGGGGCCCTAGCATCCCACCCGTGAGGCTCAAGCTGTACGCGGTCGCGGGCGTCGTATCCGGCATCGCCGCATACCTTCTCGGCGCGTCCCCGGTGTGGAGCCTGGCAGTCGGCGCGGTCGCGCCCGCGCTCGCCGCGGCCGTGCCTGTCTTCCTGCGCGGAGTGCTGTCAGGGGTCAGCACCCGCGACGACGTCGCCGCCGAAATGTCGGGAACGGAGTTCGAGGACTACGTGGCGCGGGTGGTCCGGTCCTGCGGGGTCCCGGTGATCATGACGTCGGTCACCGGCGACTGGGGCGTCGACATCATCGTCGGCAGGCGACCGAATCGTGTTGCGATTCAGTGCAAACGGCAGTCCCGTCCGGTGGGCACCAGTGCCATCCAGGAGGTGGTGGCCGGAGCGCCCATGCAGGACTGCGTCAAGACCATGGTGGTCACCAACCACGAATTCACGCCTGCCGCACGCAAACTCGCGGAGTTGCACGGCTGCGAACTCGTCGGCCGCGCCGAACTACCCCGGCTCCGGTCGACGATCCGCCGCCTCACCGCATCTGCGTGAGCACCCCTCGCACCGCCGCGACGGCGGTGTCGATCTCCTCACGCGACACCGTCAGCGCCGGGCGGAACCGCACGCTGTCCGGACCGCTGGCGAGCATGATGACGTGGCGGTCCCAGAGCCTGCGGATCAACTCGTCCCGTTCTGCGCCGCTGGGCAGGCTGAACGCGCACATCAAGCCTCGCCCGCGCACGTCGAAGACCAGGCCGGGGAACTCGTCGGCCAATTCGGTCAGCTGATCCAGCAGATAACGGCCCGCCTCGGCGGCGCGCATCATCAATCCGTCAGACTCGATGACCTCGAGGATGCGGCGGGACCGCACCATGTCGACCAGGTTGCCGCCCCAGGTCGAATTGATCCGGGAGCTGACCGCGAACACGTTGTCGGCGACCTCATCGACGCGGCCGCCGGCCATGATCCCGCACACCTGCGTCTTCTTCCCGAACGAAACAATGTCCGGCGTGACCCCCAATTGCTGGTAGGCCCAGGCGGTTCCGGTGAATCCGCAACCGGTCTGCACCTCGTCGAAGATCAGCAGCGCATCGAATTCGTCGCACAGTGCGCGCATCGCGGCGAAGAACTCCGGACGGAGGTGCCGGTCGCCACCCTCACCCTGGATCGGTTCGGCGATGAAGCACGCAATGTCGTGCGGGTTGGCTTCGAACGCCGCACGCGCCTGGCGCAGCGACTCGGCTTCGAGCGCGTCCATGTCGGCGCCGGGGCGGATGTACGGCGCGTCGATCCGCGGCCAGTCGAACTTCGGGAACCGGGCCACCTTGTTGGGGTCGGTGTTGGTCAGCGACAGCGTGTAGCCGCTGCGGCCGTGGAAGGCGCCGCGCAGGTGCAGCACCTTGGTGCCGAGTTCGGGGTCTCTGCCGTGCGCCTGGTTGTGTCGGCTCTTCCAGTCGAACGCGACCTTGAGCGCATTCTCGACGGCCAGCGCTCCCCCGTCGACGAAGAACAGATGCGGCAGCGCGGGATCGCCGAGCACCCTGGCGAAGGTGTCGACGAAGCGGGCCATCGGCACGCTGTACACGTCGGAGTTGCTCGGCTTGTTCACCGCGGCCTGCGCCAGTTCGGCGCGGAAGTCCTCGTCGTCGGCCAACGCCGGGTGGTTCATGCCCAGCGCGGACGACGCGAAGAACGTGAACATGTCGAGGTAACGCTCGCCGGTGCGGGCGTCGACCAGATACGACCCCGATGAGCGGTCGATGTCAAGGACGAAGTCGAGCCCATCGGCCAGGATGCTGCGGGCCAGCACGTCACGGACGTCGTCGGGGCGCAGGGCAGCAGAGGTCAGCACGGCAGTCATGAGACCATCTTAACAGATTATTTACGGTGGTTATGTCCTGCGACCGGAACTATTACGGTATGAACTCGCGTCCAGCGTAAAAAGTCTGTAGGATGATCGTGCTTCGGGTCCGCACGTTCGCCGCCGTCCGGATCCGTTGCAGCAAATCTTCGAGCGCCCGCGCCGATTCGACACGCACCAGCAGGATGTAGCTCTCTTCTCCTGCGACCGAGTAACAGGACTCGATTTCCGCGATGTGTTCGAGCCGGGCGGGCGCATCATCAGGTTGGGAAGGATCAAGAGGAGTGATGGCCACGAACGCGGACAGCATGTGCCCGATGGCCTCGGGGTTGATCCGGGCCGAGTACCCGGTCACCACGCCGCGCGACTCCAGCCGCCGGACCCGGGACTGGACAGCCGACACCGACAGCCCGGCCACCGCCGCGAGATGCGCCAGCGTCGCGCGTCCGTCGGCCACCAGTTCACGCGCGAGGGTGCGATCGATCTCGTCGAGCGGTTCGCTCATGGCGGCACTGTATCCAAGGTGGTCACAGAAATGACCCGGCGCTCCGATTTCTGGCAGACCTCGCGGCTTCGCGCCGAATTCGCGGCCGCGTTGTCGCGCCTCTACGGCGCCGAGGTTCCGGCGTACCACACGCTGGTCGAAGTCAGCACCACGGTGAACCGCGACGTGGGCGGTGGCGACGAGCGGCTCGGTTCGCTGGACCGGGTGACGGCCGAACGGCACGGCGCGATCAGGGTGGGCAGCGCCCGCGAACTCGCCGACGTCGCGGATCTGTTCGCGGCGTTCGGGATGTTCCCGGTCGGCTTCTACGACCTGCGCGACGCGGCATCGCCGGTCCCGGTCGTGTCGACCGCGTTCCGTCCGATCGACACCGACCAACTGGCCGCCAACCCGTTCCGGGTCTTCACGTCGATGTTGGCGACCGCGGACGAGCGGTTCTTCTCACCGGATTTGCGGACCCGCGTCGAGCGGTTCCTCGAGGCGCGGCAGTTGTTCGACCCGGCGCTGATCGCCGAGGCGCGACACATCGCCGCCGACGGCGGAGCCGACGGTGCGCGCGCGCAACGGTTCGTGGCCGCCGCGGTGTCGGCGTTCGCGCTCTCGCGTGAGCCGATCGACCGCGGCTGGCACGACGAACTCGTCAAGGTGTCGGCGGTGGCCGCCGACATCGCCGGGGTGCGCACCACCCACATCAATCACCTGACACCGAGGGTGCTCGACATCGACGAGCTGTATCGGCGGATGACCGCGCGCGGCGTCACGATGATCGACGCCATCCAGGGCCCGCCGGCCTGGCACGGGCCCGCGGTCTTGTTGCGGCAGACGTCATTTCGTGCGCTGGCCGAGCCACGACGGTTCCGTGAGGCCGACGGCTCGGTGTCGCACGACACGCTGCGGGTGCGGTTCGGTGAGGTCGAGGCGCGAGGGGTGGCCTTGACCCCGCTGGGCAGGCATCGCTACGACGCCGCGATGGCGACACCGGATCCCGCCGCCGTATGGGCCGACTACTTCCCCGCCACCGACGAGGCGATGGCGGCCGAGGGGCTGGCCTATTACCACGGCGGCGACCCGGCGAAACCCGTTGTCTACGAAGACTTCCTGCCCGCCTCGGCGGCAGGCATCTTCCGTTCCAACCTCGATACCGACAGCCAGGCGGCAGATACCGCGGACAATTCGCAGTACAGCCTGCAGTGGCTCGCCGGTCAGATCGGCCACCACATCCACGACCCCTACGAGATCTACGAGAAAGTCGCGTCCTCATGACCACGATTCAGTCCACGAAGCTTCCGACCGCCGAGGAACTGCGCACCAAGGCCCGCGACGCGCTGAGTGCCGTCGGCGCGCGCACCGCGCTCGGTGCGCCGGGCGGCGCCGGAGCCGGGGGGCCGGCGACATCCCACCCCGGATTGCAGGCCAGCACGCCGATCACCGGCGAGGTGCTGTTCGCCGTGCCGGAGTCGACCCCGGAGCAGGCGGACGCGGCGATAGCCGAAGCCGCACAAGCGTTTACCACATGGCGGACCACACCTGCGCCGGTCCGCGGTGCGCTGGTGGCCCGGTTGGGTGAACTGCTCGTCGAGCACAAGGCCGACCTCGCGACGTTGGTCACCATCGAAGCAGGCAAGATCACCTCCGAGGCCCTCGGCGAGGTGCAGGAGATGATCGACATCTGCCAGTTCGCGGTCGGCCTTTCGCGCCAGCTGTACGGCAAGACGATCGCCTCGGAGCGACCGGGCCACCGTTTGATGGAGACCTGGCATCCGCTCGGCGTGGTCGGGGTGATCACGGCGTTCAACTTCCCCGTCGCGGTCTGGGCGTGGAACACCGCGATCGCGTTGGTGTGCGGGGACACCGTGGTGTGGAAGCCCTCGGAGCTGACACCGCTGACGGCGGTGGCGTGCCAGGCGCTGATCGAACGGGCGGCCGACGAGGTGGGCGCACCGCAAGCGGTGTCCCGGCTGGTGCAGGGCGGCCGCGAGGTCGGCGAACGGCTGGTCGACGATCCGCGGGTGACGTTGCTCAGTGCGACCGGTTCGGTGCGGATGGGTCAGCAGGTCGGACCGCGGGTGGCGCAGCGGTTCGGCAAGGTGCTGCTGGAACTCGGCGGCAACAACGCCGCGATCGTGACCCCGTCGGCCGATCTCGACCTGGCCGTGCGCGGTATCGTGTTCGCGGCGGCAGGGACCGCGGGACAGCGGTGCACGACGCTGCGCAGGCTGATCGTGCACACCTCGATCGCCGACGAACTGGTGGGCCGGATCGTCAACGCCTACCGGCAGCTGCCGGTCGGCGACCCGGCCGCCGACGGCACGCTGGTGGGCCCGCTGATCCACGAGACCGCGTATCGCGACATGGTGCGGGCGTTGGAGCAGGCCCGCGCCGACGGCGGCGAGGTGATCGGCGGCGAGCGTCATGACGTCGGGGACGAAAGCGCGTACTACGTGTCGCCTGCGGTGGTGCGAATGCCGTCGCAGACCGCGGTGGTGCATTCGGAGACGTTCGCGCCGATCCTCTACGTGTTGACCTATGACGACCTCGACGAGGCGATTGCGTTGAACAACGCGGTGCCGCAAGGTCTTTCGTCGGCGATCTTCACGCTCGACGTGCGTGAGGCCGAGCGCTTCATGGCGGCCGACGGCTCGGACTGCGGCATCGCCAACGTCAACATCGGCACCTCGGGCGCCGAAATCGGTGGCGCGTTCGGCGGCGAGAAGCAGACCGGCGGGGGCCGCGAGTCGGGTTCCGATGCGTGGAAGGCGTACATGCGCAGGGCCACCAACACGGTGAATTACTCGTCCGAGTTGCCGCTGGCGCAAGGGGTGCACTTCGGGTAGCGGCCTGCCAGGTCTCTCCCAGACCTGTGGGCGTTTTGATACCGCGCCAGCGGGTCACTCTATGACCATGCAAAACAGCAATCCGCGTGTGTTTGCAGTGGTCGGCGTGGTTGTCGCCGCGATAGCGGCGGGCGCATTGGTGATGCCCGCCGCCCGCCAACTCGGTTCGGCGTCGGGCTCGCTGGCGGCAGCGGCGATCATCGGGATCCCGGTCCTCGTCGTGCTGGCGGTCAGCGGTGCGGCCTACTACGGCGCGCTGACCAGTTGCGTCGTCGCGGTGGTCACCGCCGTCATCACCTGCGTCGTGTCGTGGGTGATCGCTGCGTTCGCATTCGCGACAGCCCTGTCCGGGTCCACGACGGGCCTGCTGCTGGCGGTCGTGTTGTTCGGCGGCCCAGCGTTGTGCGTGTTGGTGTTCGGCCTGCTGGCGCTGCGTCTCGTACCCGCCCGAACAGCGGACTTCGCAATGCCCGGGAAATTTCAGCACAATTAGCACCATGCTCGGGCTACCGGACGCCGTGCGCGCCTGCCTGTTCGACCTCGACGGCGTGCTGACCGACACCGCAAGCGTGCACAAGAAGGCCTGGAAAGCAATGTTCGACGCGTTCCTGCGCGAGCGGGCCGAGCGGACCGGTGCACAGTTCGTCGAATTCGACATCGCCTCGGACTATTTGACCTACATCGACGGCAAGAAGCGCGAGGATGGCGTCCGGTCGTTTCTGGCCTCCCGCGGTATCACGCTTCCCGACGGCACGCCCGACGACGACCCGTCGGCCGAAACCGTGTACGGCCTCGGCAATCGGAAGAACGAACTGTTCCATCACACGCTGCGCGAGGACGGCGTCAAGGTGTTCGAAGGTTCGCGGCGCTATCTCGAGCAGGCCGACGCCGCCGGACTGGCGATCGCGGTGGTGTCGTCCAGCGCCAACACCCGAGAAGTGCTGGAAATGACCGGGCTTGACAAGTTCGTCCAACAGCGCGTCGACGGCGTGACCATGCGGGAGGAACACATCCCCGGCAAGCCTGCGCCGGACTCGTTCCTGCGCGCAGCCGACTTGCTGGGGGTCGAACCCGCCGAAGCGGCGGTCTTCGAAGACGCGTTGGCCGGCGTCGAGGCGGGCCGACGCGGCAACTTCGGCTGCGTGGTCGGTGTGGACCGCGTCGGGCAGGCAGATGCGTTGCGCCGCAGCGGCGCAACGATCGTCGTGACCGATCTGGCCGAATTGCTGGCGGACCGATGATCACTGAACAGACCTTCCCCGTCGAACCGTGGTGCGTGCGCGAGACCACACTCGATCTCAACCTGCTCGCGCAGTCCGAGTCGGTGTTCGCGTTGTCCAACGGGCACATCGGCCTGCGCGGCAACCTCGACGAAGGCGAACCGTACGGGCTGCCCGGCACCTACCTCAACTCGTTCTACGAAACACGCCCGCTGCCGTATGCCGAAGCGGGATACGGCTATCCAGAAGACGGCCAGTCGGTCGTCGACGTCACCAACGGCAAGATCCTGCGCCTGCTCGTCGACGACGAACCGTTCGACGTTCGCTACGGCAACCTCGAGTCCCACGAACGCGTCCTCGACATGCGGGCAGGCACGCTGACGCGGCATGCGGCCTGGACCTCGCCCGCGGGCAGACGGATGAAGTTGCGCTCGACACGCCTGGTGTCGCTGGTGCAACGCGGCGTCGCGGCTATCGAATACATCGTGGAGGCGGTCGACGAATTCGCGCGGATGACAGTGCAATCCGAGCTCGTCGCCAACGAGGACCAGCCAACGCCGTCGGACGATCCGCGGGTCGCCGTGCTACTGCGAAACCCGCTGCAGGCGGTGCAGCACGACGCCGACAACCAGGGCGCACTGCTCGTACACCGCACCCGCAACAGCGGATTGATGATGGCCGCGTCGATGGAACACCAGATCGACGTGCCCGGCCGTGTCGAAGTCGACACCAGTGCCGGCGAGGACTGGGCCAGGACGACGATCATCTGCGGGCTGAGGCCGGGACAGAAGCTGCGCATCGTGAAGTACCTCGCCTACGGGTGGTCGAGTCTGCGGTCCCGACCCGCGCTGCGCGACCAGGTGCTCGGCGCGGTCGCCGGCGCCCAGTACTGCGGCTGGGAAGGGCTGCTCGAGGCGCAACGCGACTTCCTCGACGACTTCTGGGACTGCGCGGACGTCGAGGTGGAGGGCGACGCGGACTGCCAGCAGGCCGTGCGCTTCGGGTTGTTCCACGTCTTGCAGGCCAGCGCGCGGGCCGAACGCCGCGCGATCCCCGGG